>JAPZAV010000019.1 GCA_027460465.1 Candidatus Methanoperedens sp.
CAAGCGCAAAGGATGATACTGGAAGGGTGGGCGTAGTTATTGATAACGGATGTCTTTTCAGAGGTGGCAAGGAGCAGGCTATCAGGAGCAGGATGCTGGAAGATGATATAATTGAGAGTTTGATACTCTTGCCTGAGAAGTTATTTTATAATACCGGAGCACCGGGCGCCCTGGTATTTTTGAATAAGAATAAACCGAATGCGAGGAAGGGTAAGGTTTTATTCATCAACGCCAGCAGCGAGTTCGAGCAGCACCCTGAGGTAAGGAAGCTCAACAGGCTCGGTGAGGCTAATATACAGAGGATTGCGGAGGCTTACAGGAAATTTGATGGCGGGGATGGATTTGTTCGCGCGGTTCCTCTGGATGAGATAAAGGAGAATGATTTTAACCTGAATGTTACTCTTTACGTGTTCCCGCAGGAAGAGGTAGAAGAGATTAATGTGGAGAGGGAATGGCAGGAGCTTCGCATTATAGAGGGGGAGATTGCAGGTGTGGAGGCTAAAATTGAGGGATACTTGAAGGAGATTATGGCAAAATGAGCGCCTTCAAGGATACAGAAATCGGAGAGTTACTCAAAAAAGTGAAAGAAGGAATCAGCAGGGAAGGCTCCACTATTGAGTACAAGCTCTGCAAATCAGAACTCTCCAAGGACTTGTGGGAGACGATTTCGGCTTTCTCAAACGAAGGCGGTGGATTGATCCTTCTTGGATATGAGAAAATCGGGGATAAGTACGTTCCAGTGAGTGTTAAGAATCCATCCAAGACGCTGGATGATTTTACTTCTCTTGTTGGACAGAAGTTCAATTATTGTCCGATCATCAGGGCTGAAATATTAGAAGATGAGAGTAAACCAATAATCATAATCGATGTTAAAGAAGCGCCAAAACATCAAAAGCCAATTTATATTAAAGATGCAGGACCGATAAAAGGCGGATTCAAGCGGCTGGGTGCAACTGACATCAGATTGACAGATTCTGATATTGCGCGATATTATCAAGAGCGTTCAGGGTCAATTGATGCCCAGCTTATCCCGGGCACTAAATTAGAAGATGTTGATAAAAAAACTATTGAATCCTTCAGGAATCTTAGAAAATTAATAAAACCGGATGCTCCAGAGCTGTTGTTCAACGATTATGAGTTATTGAAAGCATATGACTTGCTTGCATCTGATGGTAATACGATAAATGCCGCAGGCTTGCTGCTTTTTGGACAGGAAAGTATTGTAAAAAGGCATTTTCCTGCAATGCGTCTTGATATTATACGAATAAAAGGAACAGAATGGGGAAAGGACAGGGATCCATTTCTTTCCAGAGATTTGAGAGGAAATCTTTTGAACTTATGGTCTTCTGCACTTGATCTTCTTGATCGGTTCTTTCTTATTCCATTCAAATTGGATGAGAGGATGATGCGAAATGAAGAAACGGCGCATCGAAAGGCATTGAGAGAGGCGGTGACCAACCTTTTGATGCATCAGAATTATTTTCATTATAGCCCTTCGCAGGTGAGGGTCTATAACGACAGAGTGGAATTTTATAATCCGGGTTATTCTTTGAAAGACCCTGCCCAGTTTGATTCTCCAGGTTCAAAGCTTCGGAATCCACTTATCGCTGCTGTGTTCTATGATATAGGCTGGGCAGAAGCTAAGGGAACAGGGATTAATACAACTAGAGAGGGGCTTCAAGCTGAGGGTTATCCCCCGCCGGAATATGCAAATGATATGAAGGGAGATACCTTTACCCTCATTTTAAGGTATCCTATAGAACAAGTCACCCGACAAGATACCGAACAAGTCACCGAACATGTCGCCGAACATGTTGCAGATTTGATGGACAGGAGTGCCAGAGTTGTTGAATTTTGTAATCAGCCGCGGTCTCTTCGTGAGATCATGGGATTCCTTGGTTTGAAGCACCGTCCATCCTTTTTGGAGAGTGTCTTGAATCCACTTCTTGAGGCAGGGCTACTGAAAAGAGCAATACCTGATAAACCTAAGAGCAGATTTCAGAAATATGTTGCGGCAAAGGCGCCAGATCGGTCAACTCCGGTCAACTCTGGTCAAAAAAGGGGAAGAAATGAGCAGGGAGGGAGAAAAAATGACTGAAATCGAAGCTATGCCGGAGGGCTGGGAGATTGTGAGGCTGGGGGCACAAAGCGTAGCAATCCAGACTGAAAAAATACTGGCGCATATTTATCAAACACGGATGACATGGATCGGACGGATCTTCACGGATATTTTTAATCCGTGGGTATCCGCGTCATCCGCGCAATCCGTGTTCTATCGTATTCCACCAATAATTGATGAAGGTAAAAAACCGCAGATGAACGCGGATGAACGCAGATTAATTTCATCGGTTCACAGCAAAGGACGCAAAGAGCGTAAAGCAATGCAGCAGGAAACACTGCGCTCTGGAGTGATAAAAATCAGATACGGTATAAACAACGAACTCGAACGAACTGATACGAACTCAGATCATTCAGAGTTCGTACGAGTTCGCATCAGTTCTCTGCTAATGTCTATTTTGCTGTTCTCTTTGCGTCCTTGGAGCTCTTTGCGGTTGAATGCCTTTTCCACCCCGGCGCATGAGCGCGCGCCGCCTGCGCCTGCCGTTCGCCCGTGGACAAACCGCGCGGAGGGATGAATTTTGGCGAAGGGCAAATTACAAAAAGAGAGCAGCATGGGAGTTGAAAGAAAGGGTCAACATAAACTTAGTGAAACTGCTAAGAGAATGACGAAAGAAGCAAACTCTTCTCTCTATAACCAGATAAGGCAAATTCTACTGGATGCACAGAACACTGTAGCTCATACGATCAATCTGGTTATGGTGCAGGCTTATTTTGAAATTGGTCGCTTGATTGTCGAGGAAGAACAACATGGTGAAACCCGTGCCGGATACGGAGAAGAAACATTGGTGACTCTTTCCAGAAGGCTAAGAGCCGAGTTTGGCAGGGGATATTCAGTGCGCAATCTCAGAAACATGAGGACTTTTTACGTCACCTTTAAAAATCGGCAGACACTGTCTGCCAAATTAAGCTGGTCTCATTATATTCTTCTTATGCGTCTGGATGATGAACATGCGCGGAACTTTTACTTGAAGGAATCGGAAGCAGAAAACTGGTCTGTGAGAGAACTGGACCGACAGATTAATTCCCTGCTTTTCGAGCGTCTGGCGCTTAGCCGTGATAAGGCAGAGGTAAAAGCTCTAGCTGAAAAGGGACATATCCTGGAATCTCCTCGCGATCTGGTAAAGGACCCGTATGTTCTGGAATTTCTGGGATTACAAGAGCAAGTAGTGTACACTGAGAAGGAGCTTGAGACTGCTCTCATTGATAATCTGCAAAGTTTTTTGCTTGAACTGGGAAAAGGTTTCAGTTTTGTTTCACGCCAGAAACGTATCACACTGGATGCCGAGCACTTCTACATCGATCTTGTCTTCTACAACCGCTTGCTGCACTGCTTTGTATTGATAGATCTGAAAATCGGCAAGCTTACACATCAGGATCTGGGTCAGATGCAGATGTATGTCAATTATTATGATCGGGAAGTCAGGGGAAAGGATGAAGAACGAACGATTGGCATAATTCTCTGCCACGATAAGAAAGAGACCATTGCTCGTTACACGCTGCCTGAGAACAATACCCAGATATTCGCTTCGAAATATAAACTGTACCTGCCCACGGAAGATGAACTCATCCGGGAGGTTGATCAGGTAGCAAAGAGGTTGGAGGGGATGGAGTGATGATTGAGATTGGGTTTAGATGGAAAGAACCGCAGATAAACGCGGATGAACGCAGATACATTCCTATAACAGGATTTGACGAAATAATCCACCACAAAGGACGCAAAGAGCGCAAAGGAGTGCAGCATGAACCTTTGCTCTCTTGTGTAACAAAAATCAGAAACGTTATAAACAACGAACTCGAACGAACTGAAAAGAACTCAGGTCATTCAGAGTTCGTGCGAGTTCGTATTAGTTCGCTGTTAATTTCCGTTTTAAGGCTTTTATTCACCCCGGCGCATGAGCGTGCGCAGCCTGCGCCTTCCGTTCATCTGCGGACAAGCCGCGCGGGGGGATGAGCATGGAGGGCGGGAGGATGACGGACATTTTTAGATTATCGGAGAAATTAAAGGTGGTGAGTTTTAAGAATGTATAGACCAAAATTCATAATCACTAATAAAATCAACAATGAGCTTCTTGAAATAGAAAGAACAAGGGGTTTCCTTGACGCTGCGCAATTGAAGGGCGACTGGATAAAAGAAATGCAAAGCGCGGCGCTCATTCTTGAGGCGCATCATTCCACCCATATTGAGGGAACACAGCTTACACTTTCCGAAGCGCAGAAGATACTTGCGGGTAAACCTGTGAAAGGAGTAAGACCTGATGATCGGCAGGAGCTGTTGAATTATAAAGACGCCATGAATTTTGTTTCTGAATACCTGGACAGAAAATCTGAAATCACCGAGGAGATGATCAGGGACATTCACAGGATACTTGTTAAAGATGTCAGGGGCGGGTCTCTTGAACCTGGACGCTACAGGAGGATTCAGAATTATGTGGTGAATTCCCTGACAGGGGAGATAATCTACACACCGCCTCCCTCAGAGGATGTCCCGGCGCTGATGAACGAATTCGTGGATTGGCTAAATGAGGAAAAAGATATTTCACCCATCCTGATGGCAGGAGTGGCTCAACACAGGTTCGTTGATATCCATCCCTTTCTGGATGGTAACGGCAGGACAGCACGGGTTCTCTGCACTCTTATTCTTTATCAGAACGGCTACGACTTCAAGAGACTCTTTTCCCTGTCGGAATTCTATGATAAGAATAGACGACAGTATTACGATTCAATACAGTCGGTGAGGGAGATGGGTATGGATACGACTGTTTGGCTTGAATATTTCGTCAGGGGATTGAAGAACCAGATGCTTGAAGTCAAGAATAAAGGAGAGGTAGCAATCAGAAAGGAGGTTGTTATAGAGAGGGCTGAAATGCTTAACCTGAATGACAGGCAGCGGAAGATTCTGATGTATTTGCTTGAGGAAAAAAGGGCATCTGTTGATGAAATCGGAAGGATGTTCGATTTCGTCAGAAGAACTATCCAGCGCGACCTCGCAAAAATGGTTGAGCTGGGTTTGATTAAGGAGGTAGCAAAAAGCAAGACTGACCCGACCAAGTACTATGAATTACTGTGACATCTACTGTGACAATGCTGTGACATCTACTATGACATTGAGGATCGCATGAAAACCGAGGAGATAATGAAAGATAGCGCATATAACTACAAACTCACCAAGAGCGGCGCCCTGTCTGAGGGGTGGAAGGCGGTGAGGCTGAGGATGCAAAGAACGCAAGGCGCAGCAATCCTGCACGAAGAAGTGCTGCTACTACGACTTCGAACACAGATGACACGGATTGGATGGATTTTCACGGATATTTTTAATCCGTGGGCATCCGCGCAATCCGTGTTCCATCGTAATCCAGAAACAATTGACGACGATAAAAAACCGCAGATAAACGCAGATGAACGCAGATACGTTTCTGTAACGTATTTCATCAAAACAACTCACCGCAAAGGACGCAAAGAGCGCAAAGCAATGCAGCAGGAATCTTTGCGTCCTTTGCGCTCTTTGCGGTTGAACGTCTTTTCTGCCCCGGCGCATGAGCGCGCGCCGCCGCAGCCAGCGCCTGCCGTTCATCTGCGATCGAGCCGCGCGGGGGGATGAGTATGGAGGGCGGGAGGATGAGGGAAATCGGGGAGATGCTACAGCAGCGACATGGCACACTGGTGCCACGGATCGGATGGATTTTCACGGATATAATCAATCCGTGCGTATCCGCGTCATCCGCGCAATCCGCGTTCTATCCCATGGATAATAAACCACAGAGAGCACAGAGGACACAGAGACAAGAATCAATTCTCTGTTCTCTCTGTGTGCTCTGTGGTGGATTGATTTTATCCATTGCAAAGGATTTTGATAAAACAACTCACCGCAAAGGACGCAAAGAGCGCGAAGCGGCGCAGCATGAACCTTTGCTCTCTTGTGTATCAAAAACCAGATACGGTATAAACAGCGAACTCCGACGAACTGAAACGAACTCCGGCTATTCAGAGTTCGTGCGAGTTCGTATTAGCTCGCTGTTAACGTCTATTCTGTTACCTTTGCGTCCTTTGCGCTCTTTGCGGTTAAACGTCTTTTCCGCCCCGGCGCATGGGCGCGCGCTGCTTGCGCCTGCCGTTCATCCGCGATCGAGCCGCGCGGGGGGATGAGCATGGAGGGCGGAGGAATTCTGGAAATTGGAGAGATGCCGGAGGGGTGGAAAGCCCTGAAGCTGGAGGATGTTGGAGTTTTGCAATATGGTTTTACAGCTTCTGCCAAGAACGATAATACAGGAATAAAGTTATTGAGAATAACAGACATTACTGATATTGGAATTGATTGGCCAAATGTCCCTTATTGTGATTTAAAAGATTCTGAATTTAAAAAATATGAGTTAAGCAAAGGCGATGTCTTATTTGCACGAATAGGTTCAACGACTGGTAAAACTTGTTATATTGACAGACATGTGAAAGGAGTCTTTGCATCTTATCTCATAAGATTCCGACCTTTAGCGGATGACATAGAAACAAATTTCCTGTATTTTTATACCCAATCACGATTATATTGGTCACAAATTAATAAAAATAAGGAAGCCCATTTGAAGAAAGGAATAAATGCAAAAGTTTTGGGAAATCTCTTAATGCCTCTCCCCCCTCTCCCCGAACAGCGCCGCATCGCCGAAGTCCTGGGTACGGTGGACAGCGCCATCCAGAAGGTGGGCGGCGCCATCGAGAGCACGGAGCGCCTGAAGAAGGGGCTGATGCAGAGGCTGCTGATGAGGGGGATAGGGCATGAGAGGTTCAAGGAGAGCGAGGTGGGGAGGGTGCCGGAGGAGTGGGAGGTGGTGAGGCTGGGGGATGTTGCAGATGATTTTGTTGGTGGAGGAACTCCTTCAACGACTAATCCAGATTATTGGAATGGAAAAATTGCTTGGATGACAAGCTCGCACATTAACGGAAGGATAGTGAATTCAGGGCAACGTCTCATCACAGAAAAAGGCTTGAAAGAAAGCTCAACTCATTTAATACCAAAGGACAATTTATTAGTTGCCACCCGTGTCGGAATAGGAAAGGCAGCAATTAATTCAATTGATGTCGCCATAAGTCAGGATTTGACAGGTGTTATAATCAAAAAAGATAAAGTAAATGCGGATTATATTTATTGGGTTTTGCTTGCCAATCTCAATAAACTAAAATCTCTGGCGCAAGGTAGCACAATAAAAGGGATATTAAAAGACGATTTAGCAAACTTGAAAATCCCCCTCCCTCCTCTCCCCGAACAGCGCCGCATCGCCGAAATCCTGAGCGCCGTTGACAGGAAGCTGGAGCTTGAGCGCAGGAGGAAGGAGAAGCTTTCGAGGGTAAAGAAGGGGCTGATGAACGAGCTGCTGACGGGGAGGAAGAGGTTAAAGGTGGAAAATGACGGAAACATTTATTAGTAATGGAACAAATTTGTTACATATGGAACTAAATATAACCAGTGAGATTCTAAATGTACTTTTTGGCGAGGAGATACATGCAAGAGCACTGGCTAAAAGGCTTGACATTAACCACATGACTGTGATGAGGAACCTTAAAGAACTCGTCCGTGAAAATGTCCTGGAATTCAGGAAGGAGGGAAGGAACAAGGTATATTTTCTGAAAAAGAACATGGAAGCAAGAAACTATGAGCTCATATCAGAATTGTATAAATTAAACAAAACATTAGAAAAATACCCTGAACTTAGAAAAACAATAAAAAATATCCAGCAAAACAAGGAAATCGGGCTTGCAATACTCTTCGGAAGCTATGCAAAAGGCACAGCGAACAAAAATAGCGACATTGATGTATTTATTGAAACAAAAGACAGGAACCTCAAAAAGGAACTTGAGCTTCTTAATTCAAGATTGAGCGTGAAAATCGGGGAGTACGACAGGTCAAGCCCGCTTATAAAAGAGATCGAAAAAAATCATATAATAATCAAAGGAGCCGAGATATTTTATGAAAAAATCGGATTTCTTCAGTAGATTGCAGGAAGAAGGAAAGCTCCAACTGGTCCCGCCCAGTGAAGAGATTATGACTTCCTACCTGAAAAAATCAGACAGCCACCACATATCTGCAAAACTTCTTCTAGAAAATGACCGATTGGAAGAATCGGTTTCCCTGGCTTATTACAGCATGTATTACATGCTTCTTTCTCTATTCTTCAGGGTTGGTATAAAATGCGAGAACCACTCTGCTGGAATAATTCTTCTCAAAGAATTGTTCAGCATTGATAACTCACTTATATCCTATGCCAAAAAAGAAAGAATCGATAAGCAGTACTATGTTGATTTTAAGATAATGAAAGAAGAAGTTGAAGAATTAATCGAAGCAGCAGAGATATTCAACTCGAAAATCCTTGATTTCATTGAGAAATTGAACAGTGAAAAAATAGCAGATTTCAGAATGAAAATGGATGTTCTGCTAAAACCGGTGTAAATAATGCCTCAGTTCACAGAAAAATCCTTTGTTAATATCATGTCTGGTAGAAGAGAATTGCAGCACCTAAAAGCACTGGAACGTGAACCTCAAGGTACACTGGCTTTTAGGTCTTACCTGCTAAAAAGATGTAGGGTTATACCTCACAATAAAGCTTTTGGCGCTCTTAAGCTTAATATCCCCCTCCCCCCTCTCCCAGAACAGCGCCACATCGCCGAGATACTGAGCGCCGTTGATAGGAAGCTGGAACTTGAGCGCAGGAGGAAGGAGAAGCTTGAGAGGGTGAAGAAGGGGCTGATGAATGAACTGCTGACGGGGAGGAAGAGGGTGAATTAAAAATGGAAAAGAAATTAACCTTCAATGACATCGCACGCCATATATTTTCTGACGAAAAGGAATTCATAAAATTCACCAAAGCAGTTTCAGAGATAACAAAATTTTATGAGATACCCGAAGAAGAGGAAAAGGGAAGACTATTAGATGCCAAAAGTTTCATCGAAGCTGCTGAAGGTGATTTAAAATCCGCTAAAATCTTATACGAATCTGGGATTTACCCAACTGCAATATATCATCTACAGCAAGCTGTTGAGAAATTCGTTAAGGCGTATATGATTCAGTATTTTGTGATGAATAAGAAAGACATAGAGCATTACGTCAAACATGATTCACCGAAAGCATTTTTTAGGCTTATTGAGCGATTTAAAAATATTTTGAGTATAAATTTTTCAATTCTTGAAAAAGCTGACATATTTGATTCCCAAATACCAAAAATCTCAATTCAGGAGGCTCATCATCTTGAAAATGCATTAAAAGTAAGCAAACAACAGATAGCTAAAATGAATTCTAAAGACATTGATAACAAAATAAATTTAGCATATAAATCACTTGATATTTATGAAAATCAGGGAAATCAAGAAATAATAAAAGCTAAAGTAGCAGATTTTCTTGCAACCTTTAGACAAGAATTGACTGAAATTGAAGTTTCAAACAGGGATCAGAGACGTATCAGTGAAGCTATAGCGATTATTGATAAAGTTAGAGAAAAGTTGGATGGCACTTTTTTCATAACTTTAAGACATCATTCAAACATTTCTGCATTGTATATACTTTCCCTAATAACGTATCCCCATGTAACATTTGCAAGGTATCCAAATAGTTTTCTACCTCCTGATAAGTATGATATGAACCTTGGAATAGTCCAGTGTTTTGGTAAAATTACTGATTTATTGGATAAAATAGTTATTTCTTGGAAAATCGATTTGTCGCAAGATAAGACTCTAAATCAAGGAGAGGAGTGAAAATATGGGTTCAGGCTGGCACTTCATGCCTGCTGACGAGCATGAGATAAAAATCCCCCTCCCCCCTCTCCCCGAACAGCGCCGCATCGCCGAGATACTGAGCGCCGCTGACAGGAAGCTGGAGATAGTGAAGAAGGGGCTTATGAACGAGCTGCTGACGGGAGGGAAGAGAGTGAGGGTATGATACGATTTATGAACCATGGAATACAAAAAATATATCAAAGAAAAAATTTGCAGCACCTAAAAGCACTGGAACGTGCACCTCATGGTACACTGGCTTTTAGGTCTTACCTGCTAATGATAGACTTTAAAGTGCAATAAAGCTTTGGCAGTCTTAAAGCACTATGATGGAACAAATATGTTACATATGGAACAATGTTGATACTTCGGGACTTTATGGGATTGAAATGTATGCTGGAAAAATAAAACAAAATAGAAATGATTATCAATAAACCGGTTTAGAAATAAAATCATGAATCCATATTTAAGAAATGAAAGTGAAGCAGAAGAGTTTGACAATACTGTCGATGTTGCCTTGAAGTTATTTGCAAGAAGTAAAAAAAGACGCCAGATGGCTGAAAATTATCTCCTGACATTAGGAATAAAATCAGTCAGACCCATTGCATACACAATTGAACTTGCACTCTGGGATAAAAGCATGTCAGACGATGATATAAATGAACGCGCCGAAGATGTTTCTGACATAATTCTTCAAATAGGAACTGATGCGCTCCCCGATCTTAATTATCTTGCAATAAATGGAAGCTGCAACATGTATGTGAACGATTGGGCGCAGGAGTTGATATTCAAGGTCATGGGTTTAGATGGTGATGAGAAGCAAAAGATTTGTCATCATTTCGGATGGTTATTAATTCCAGAAGAAGATAGCAATTTAAGGATTTGTCCTCTATGCCATTCCAGGTTTACAGCAGGTCAAGAACCTGAACACGGTGATGAATAATGTCAGGAAAAATCCTGGTGCCTGCTGACTTGCAGGAAATATGCATCCTTTTTGAAGACTCTTCATGCGAACACAGAGGTTACCTTGATCTAAAAACTGGTGAGATCATCCAGATTTTTGATGATATCATGGACACTGAGGAGAAGCAAGAACTTGATGACAAAGTGGATGAAGGATCAGGAGAGCGTTATATTGCCATCCCGAATGCTGAATCATATGAGGGCTACCAGGATATGGAGGATTTTATTGAGACAGTAAAGGATGTAAAACATAAAGAAAAACTTTATAATTCAATATCCAGGAAAGGCGCTTTCAGGCGGTTTAAAGATGTGCTGAACTCTTATCCGAAAGAGAGAGAAAGATGGTTCAAGTTCAAGGATGAGAAGGTTATGGAGCGTGTAAATGAATGGCTTGAGGAGGAAGGGATCGAGATAATACCTCAAAAATTTATTGAGATCAGGGAAGTATCATTCCGCGAGATCAGTGAGTCAACTGAAATAGAAGAATCATGGAAAGGTTTTGGCGCAAGAGGATGCCTGAAATGTGATAGCGAAGATGGATTCAAAGAGAGATATTTTGTCATATCAAGATGTCCCGATGGTGAAGAAGAAGAGCATTGGCTTGACGAGACAATGAAAAAGAGATATGGTGTTAAGCATTATGGGATCATAGCGGGAATTTTTAATGATAGCAGGGGACCTATCAACTCGGCAGTATGCGGGAAATGTGGCTCTCATGATATTTTCTTTGATTTATAATCAGGTGACAAAATGAGATTATCAAAAGATGATACCGATCTTTTTTACAAACTGAACTGGTCGCTTCTATTCTATGTAAATAAGAAACATCCTGTTATTCAGGGAATAAATACACCCGACTTTAAAAACCAGGATATCGGTAAAATTGCAGAAATTCATGAAATAATTCATTCTAATCCAGGATTGATTGATGCATTTTGTGCCGAGAATCCGTTTAATTTCAATCAAGAAGAGCTTGACATAATTCAAAGCTGGAAAAATTTTGTAAAGGGCAGGTTTTTCATAGTTACGCATTTAAAAAACTATACCGTCTTTTTAAAAGAAGATGAGCTGAGAGCTTATGGAGTCCTCGGATTGATCGATGAAATTGAAGATATTACACCCTCTTATTTGCCTTCGCTTGTTGGTACTGTTCTTCTGCCTTTCAAAGGTAAGATAATTCATTTCGGGCTTTTCCAGTTTTGTAATATTCACTTCGGAAGAGGTATTAAGAGGGATATTCAGGCAGAATACCAGAAAGCAAAAAGCAAGTTCGGAATCATGCTCTCCCTGGATACTCCGATTAGCGAGAAGAAAGAATCTGACGAAGAATTGCTCAGGTTTTATGTCAAGAACGAAGATAACAGGGCAGAATATTGGGATGAAATCAAACAACTCCTTGGAAAAAATCCTTTACTTTTTAAAATTTATTATCAGGAGATCGGCAAGTCAAACTCCAGAAAAGTGAAAAAGAGATTATCAAAGATAGGGATTACATCAAGGTGGTTTGCAATTTTTGAAGATATTATTATTGCGTCAGGAAATACTGAGCAAGAAGTGAGAGCGCAGGTAGAGAGTATTTTTCAAGAAAATGAAAGAAATTATGTCTATATATTCAGGTATGTCAATAAATGAAATCTGCTGAACTGAAAAAGACCCTTGAACGGTTTGATAAGAAAGAGCTTATCCAACTAATCACTGAGCTTGCCAAGCTAAAAAAATACAACATGGAATGGCTTGAAATAGAATTCCAGAGACCTGATGAGCTTCCGGAGTTACTTGAATATTATAAGAAGAAGATTTCAAGAGCTCTGGATTCAAATGATTTTACGGCAGCCAATAAAGCCATCAGCGATTTTAAAAAAGCCTCGCCTGACAGGGAAAAACTGATCGACCTCATGATATATTATGTGGAACAGGGGACAGAAATCACTCTTGACTGCGGAGATATGTATGAGGACTTTTATACAAAGCTGGAAAATGTTTACATAGATGCAATAAAACTGCTGAATGAATGGGGTGATACAAAACTTATTGAAAAATTCAGACCGAGGATGGAGACACTTATTAATAAAACGGAGGATGTTGGATGGGGATATCATGACGTTCTTTGGGATTGGTATGATGAACTGGGAATATCAGAAAAAGAGGAATAAAATATGAACACCCATAAATACGACGACTTAGCAGATTTTATAAATGAAGAAACTGATTTTTTTTGGGATTATATAAAAGATGATCTCCCCGAATATCCAACAGAAGCGCTGATAGATATAATGGTCGGACTTGGGCTTTATGTAAATAAAAAGCTTGCATGCGAGATAGCAAAAAGGGATGATGCTGTTTTCTATCTCAGGAAATTGTTACAATACGGCAAACACTGGCGCGATAATGGCCCCGGAAGCGGTTGGTCTCCATTACATGCCATACATATACTTGCGCTCATAAAGAGCACAGAAGCATTTGAGCTTTTGCTGGATATTATTCGATATCATGAAGATGATTTGAGTGACTGGGTGACAGAAGATGCAGCAAGCCTGCTGGTGGCGTTCGGGGAAGATTTCATAGAACCTATAAAGGATTTTACAAATGATGAAACCCTTGAAACTTTTGCAAGATCAGCAGCAACTTCTGCTCTTGCAGCATTGGGGAAAAAATTTCCACATCATCAAAATGACATCAAGAAGCATTTGACAGAGCTGTTAAAAACCACTCATGATGGCACCTTTGCAGGTCTTGTTGCACATGATCTTGCCTCATTCCATGATCCTTCTGTAATTCCTGATATCCGCAGGGCATTTGAGGATGGAATAATTGATGATCCTTATATTCCGGAGGATGAAGTTGTAGCTGCTATAAATGGCGTTTTCTCTGATATGGATGCAAGAGATTTCAAGAGAAATACCGCAGATCCGCTTAACCATTTCTCACGGGAGAATATTGAACACCTGCATATGATAAACTATGAAGAAGATGATGGAGACGAGGAAGATGAAGATGATGGTGAATTTGAAGACGAAATTGACTCTGTACTAAAAGATGATTATTCTGAACCTGCGATGGAGGAAATCAAACCTAAAGAAAAAAAGATCGGAAGAAACGAACTATGCCCCTGCGGTTCAGGAAAAAAATACAAGAAATGCTGCATGGGCAAGGAGAAATCATAAGACCCATGCCAAAGTTCACTGAAAAATCCCTTGTCGAAGATTACATCCTTGAAAAACTCATGGAAAAAGGCTGGCGTTTCGTGCCCGCTAACGAGCTTGAGAGGGAGAGCTTCAGCGAACCCCTGCTGCTCAATAATCTTGTAAGGGCGATAAAGAGGTTGAATGCAGACAAAGGGATCGGGGACGAGGAATTAAAACATGTCCTGAATGAACTGAAGCTTAAAGGCTCCGGGAATGAGGGGCTTAAGCAAATCCTCGATTATCTCAAGTTCGGCGTGCCCATAAAGTTTGAAAAGGAGCGAGTGGTGAAATATGTCAGGCTTTTTGATTTTGAAGAAGTGGATAATAACGAATTCATCGTGAGCAGGCAGGTGGTCTATCACGGAAGGGATGATATCCGAACCGACATAATGCTCCATATAAATGGCATTCCTCTTGTGGAAATCGAATGCAAGAACCCCGCAAGCTTCTCTGAAAACTGGTTTGATGCATACAAACAGATAAAAGACTATGAAAAAACGGTTCCGGAACTTTACAAATATGTCCAGATAGGCATAGCAGCAGAGCAGACCGCCATGTACTTCCCTATTGTCCCATGGCAGGAAGAGATCAAAGTCAATCAGTGGAAGGAAGAAGAAAAAGACCCCATCGATTCTGCTATTGAAATGCTATCAAAGGACACATTACTTGATATCATCCGCAATTTCATGTTCTTCAGGGTGGAGATGGGAAATGCCACGAAAGTTATCGCCAGATACATGCAGTACAGGGCAGCCAGAAAAATCGTGAACAGGGTATCGGCAAACCTGAAAGGAGAGGACGAAAAGAATAAAGGGTTGATCTGGCACTGGCAGGGGTCGGGCAAGACGCTCACCATGATATTTGCAGCCCACAAACTGTATCACTTAAAGAGCCTTGAAAACCCTTCTATCTTTTTCATTGTGGACAGGATTGAACTTGAAGAGCAACTCTATACTGAATTTAACTCGCTTGATATAGTGAAACCTGAGATAATAGGTTCCATCCACGAATTGAGAAAGGTTCTGAAACACGATGAAGGAAAAGGCAAGCGGGGCATAATGATAACCCTGATACACAAGTTCAGGGTTGAAGAACTGAGCGAATTACAGAAAGAACTGGAAGAACTTTCAATTCAAAAAGAAACAATTCTGACCAGAAAGAACGTCGTAGCATTCATCGATGAAGGGCACAGGAGCCAGTATGGAACCATGGCCGGACAGATGAAAAAAATCCTGAAAGTAGCCTTCTTCTTTTCACTGACAGGAACCCCAATCTCTAAAAGAGGAAAGGACACCTATCTGGAATTCAGCTATCCGCCAGAAGAAAAATATCTTGATAGGTACTTCATTACGGACTCTATTCATGATGGATTCACAGTAAAACTTGTTTATCAGCCAAGACTGGAAAAGGAAGTTCACCTGAAAAAAGATATGCTTGAGACATTCCTTGAAGTGGAATTTGAAGAACTTTCTGATGATATAAGGGACAGGGTCGAAGAGGGAGTCAAGAAGCGGCTCAATGCCATTAACATGTTCCTTGAAAATCCTAAAAGGATCGAGTTGATTGCCAAGGATATAGCAGAGCACTTCAAAGAAAATGTTGATGGAACGTTCAAGGCTATAGTGGTTGCAGCCAGCCGGAAATCTTGCGCCTATTACAAAGAAGCACTGGATAAGTGGCTGCCGAAAGAATACTCCGAAGTCGTCATGACCTATAATGAAAGGAGTGATACTCAGGTCATACAGCACAGGATCACCGAAGCAAAGGCTCGATACGGCGAGAAGGATATGGATGAGATTCGGAAGGAAGTTGTTGAGAAATTCAAAGAAGAAGAGTATCCAAAGATTCTGATTGTCACTGACATGTTATTGACTGGCTTTGATGCGCCAATTCTCCAGACCATGTACCTTGATAAGCCATTAAAAGAACACCGTCTTCTCCAGGCGATAGCAAGGACAAACAGACCCTATAAAGGAATAAAAGAAGCTGGAGTAATATTAGACTATATAGGTATATTAAAAGAATTTAAGCGAGCTTTTGAATTATACAGCGAAGAAGAAATTAAAGGTGCGCTCTCAGGGATGAATAGTCTGAGAGAAGACTTTAATATTCTCCTTGATGGTTTACTTGCGCTATTTTCCGATATTCCAAAAGATAACTATGACAGGCAGACAATGCTTAGAGCCATTGAAGTTCTCACAACAGATGAAGAGAATAGCAAAAGATTCCTGGAAGATTACGGGGAACTCAGGAAAATCTTTGAGCTTTTAGGACCTGCTGAAATCAAAGTTGAACGATTCTCTGACTTTAAATGGATCTCTGGCATCTTTACATTTTATATGAATACTGTTTTGCAGAGCCAGCTTGGACATGAGATGTATGTCCAGAAATATTTCGAAAAGACTTTAAAATATGTTCACAGGACAACTGAACTTGAAAATCTGCGAAAGGATCTGCCTGTGATCAGTTTTGACGAGAATTATCTCATGGAGCTGGAAGAAAAGAGCAAGAGCAAAGAAGAAAAAGCTGCAAGCATTGTATTTACATTGAACAGGCTGGTTTTGGTAGAAAAGCACAAAAATCCAGTTTATGAATCCCTGACAGATAAAGTGGAGAGGATTTTAAAACTCTGGAAAGATAAAACCAGGGATTTTGAAAGAATTTACGCCGAAGGGATAGAAGTATTTAAGAAAATTGAGAAACTCTCTCAAAGGCAAAAGGAATTAGGTTTTTCTGACATGGAATATTCCTTGCTTCTGAATTTAGAAAAGAACTTCGGAGAAGATAGCGAATTTATACAAGATGTCAGAGAACTATCTGATGGATTACGAGATCATATTTTTAACAATTGGGCGGTACAGCAAACAGCAAGAAAAAATGTTGAAAGGGGAGTCCGCCGCTTTGTACGCAGGTATGTTAAAAGACATGGGCTGAAGCTTAACGAGCTTGATAGTCTTTATCAGAATTTAATGGAAAATGTGGAAAACTATGGGAAAGCTAGTTAGAATCAGTGATTCAACCATAAACTGCGAAATAGTTCATCGAAACATAAAATATCCAAGGCTAGAATTCAAAACTGGTAAACTGTTACTCGTTCTGCCAATAGATCATAGAGATTATAATAACCTTATAGAGAAACATCAAGATTGGATATTCAAGCGAAGTTCTGAGATTGTCGCAGCATTAGAGAAGGCGCAAAAGAAAGAACTTAATTTGAAAAGAACAGATGAAGAGCTCAAGAAGTCAATATACTCTATTGTTGATGAAGTCTCTTCTGATTTAAAAATTAATATAAACAACATATATTTTAGGAAAATGAAATCAAAATGGGGGAGCTGCAGTCCTAATAAGAATCTTACAATTAATACCCTTTTGAAATACTTACCTGAGAATTTAATTGAATATGTGATTTTTCATGAAATGGTTCATTTGATTGAAAGGAAACACAATAAGCTTTTCTGGAAGTTTATAGCTACTAAATTCGATAATTATGAAGAAAAAGAAAAAGAACTCTTCGAATATTGGTTTTTGATACAGAAAAAAATATAAATAAAAAATCAGAAACATCCAGATCAAGAACATTTCTCAACTTAATTCTTATCCATTGTGAGTATTAATCTGCAATCAGCAATCAGTGATGTTAAGTTTGTGCGTGTGGAAGCATCCTTGGTGATGCATAAGAATTCATACTATGTATATGTGACATGAGCATCCTCATCTATCCTGAGAGACTCATTTAAATTTAATCCATTGATCTGACTTCGATTTCTTTCACTTTTTTGAAGTGCCCAGTTCTTCTCCTCATTTTTCTTCCCATTCACTTCGCATTTTACGCTGGTGCTCCAGACCCTCACCAAAAATCCCTTTTCCAAGACCCATCAGATTGGCCACAGGGTTCCTGGGAGCTTTTCTGAGCACTACTTTCTCATCTTCACATATATCCATTCATTCTCTGCATCTTCTTATTCCACATACTCCTTACCTATGACATCCCTTGCTATTATGTAGCGCATGATGTTCTGCGCTCCCTCAGCGCCTATGACGTATGAGAAGCATCCAAGCCATGCCCTGTACAGCGGGCATTCCTTGCTGTACCCGTACGCTCCATACCATTTCATAGTCTCTTCCAGTGCTCTCACGCAGGTTTCAGGCGCTGTGAGCTTTGCCATTGCCACAGGAACATTCAGATCAGAAGGCTTGAATGAAGTGTCCTTTTCAAGATAGATCTTATCTGCCATCCATGCTGCTTTGTAAACAAAGTATTTTGCGGCCTCAAGCTGCGCATAGAGCTCTGCGAACCTGAAGCTCACACCCTGGAATGAAGAAATGTGCTTTCCAAAGAGCTTTCTCTGTTTGAACCACTCCACAGCCTGATCCAGCGCCCACCTTCCTGCTCCGATGCAGGCGGCAGCAACAAGTATGCGCGCGATGTTGAAACCTTCCATGCTGAGATAGAAGCCTCTGTCAACATCACCTATCCTGTACCTGTCCTCTATTTCAACATCAGTCAATTTGAAGCCGCCTGTGGTAAGACCTCTTCTTCCGATCTCGTCCATCACGGTGGGCTCAAATCCTCCAACATTCTTCCCCTCTTTTTTGGCGAGAAATGCGTAGGCTGTCAAAGCCCTGTGGCCTCTATCCATCCCGCCTGTCCTTGTCAGAATCCAGAATCCTCCTCCCCATGGAAGCTCCCTGAGCTCTCCCACACCGCTGATATACATCTTCTCCCCGTTGAGAAACCATGTGCTGCCTTTCTTTTCAGCAGTCACCCTTGTTCCAGCAAGATCAGAGCCTCCCTGGTTCTCTGTGGTTGCAATCCCGAAGAACGCTTCATTCTTCACGACCCTGGGCAGAATCTCGTTTTTTGCTTCTTCTGATCCAAAGATCTGAAGTGCAAGAGGCCAGCCGTTCTGGAGCAGTGTGTACACAGGTATTGCGACCTGGGGATCTGCATAGGCTATCTCTTCCACAGCTATCGCTGACATGACCATGGTTCCGCCTGCGCCTCCGTACTCAGGCTTTATTGCTATCCCAAAAAAGCCCTGATCAGCCATCTTCCTGTACAGCTCGGCAGGAAAGTAGCCTTTCTCATCAAGATCAACCCATACTGGTGCGATATGCTTCTCACAGAATTCTTTGACGACACGTTTAAATACTTCCTCTTCCTCGGTAAATTTGAAATCCATGCTATCCTACCCCTGGTTTAATTTACGTGCTCTGCTGTTATATATCTTTGCCGCTGCCTGAAATATTTCAAAAGGAAAAAAGGAAAAATATAATAATACTGGACGATCAACATTATATATTCTTAAAGAAGGGAGGAGTTTAAATGACAGAACAGGAAGAACTCGTGGAAGAACTCAGCGGGCTGCTCGAGGACAATGCTGGCGACCTGAAGATGCAGTGGGTAAAGGAGATGACAGAGATGGGTCTGCTTGAGAAGCTGACTCCTATAGAGATAGAGCAGCAATCCTCGACCATCTATGATACCTGCGTTTTGACCCTGAAGACAGGGATGTACGAGGCAGCGAAAAAATATGCACGCGAGATGGCGAAAAAAGGTGTGCTTGAAGCCATGACCGTGGACCAGATAATAATGGGCATGCTGAAGCTTCGTGATGTTTACGGCAGGTTTGTTTTCTCCAAGTACCAGAGCGATGCTGAAAAACTGTACGAAGTGCTCGGGGTATATGAGCCGGTCGCGAACAGGATATTGAGCATCGTTGCCCTTGCTTTCGTGGAAGAGAGGGAAAGGGTGATCAAGGAGCAGCAGCAGGCCATGCTCGCCCTCTCCACGCCTGTACTGCAGATCAGGGACCTGATACTTGTTCTTCCCCTGATAGGCACCATAGATTCGGCGCGAGCAGCACAGATCGTTGAGCAGCTGTTGAACAGCATCGTGGATACGCAGGCATCTGTGGTCATAATAGACATCACAGGGGTACCTGTTATCGATACTGCGGTTGCCAACCACCTGATCAAGACGATACAGGCTGCAAAGATGCTTGGAGCAAACACCATCATAACCGGGATCAGTCCTGCAAATGCTCAGACCCTTGTCACACTTGGGGTCGATCTCTCAATGCTGACCACCAGAGGTACGCTGCGTTCGGGTGTAAAGCTGGCAGATGAGATGCTCAAGATCGAGGTAGTGGAAAAGAGGTAAGAGATGGAAATTCCCCTTCTTAAGATTGAGGATTTTCTGGTTGTTTCGCTTCAGACCGAACTCAGCGACAGGGAAATCGTGGAGCTCAGGGAGGAAATACTTGACAAGATCAAGAAAACCGGAGCAAGAGGTCTTATCGTGGACATCACAGCCCTCAAGCTGATCGATAGCTTCATGGCAAAGTCCCTGTCTTCAATAGCAGATACTGCGACCCTGCTGGGTGCGAAAACCGTGGTCGTTGGCATGCAGCCAGCGGTTGCACTGACGCTTGTTGAACTTGGTCTGAGGATCAAATGGAAAATACATACAGCGCTCAACCTGGAACGCGGCATCAACCTTTTGAGAAAGGCTTTGAGATCAGAAACGGAAGCTCTATGAGTGAAGATACACTTGCTGTCAGGAGCGAATATGATATAATCACTGTCCGGAGCTTTGGAAGGAATGTAGCTGCTTCGCTGGGTTTCGGGGTAGTGGACCAGTGCAGGATCACCACAGCGATCTCAGAGCTTGCCAGGAACGCGGTTGTTTACGGCGGCGGGGGCTCTGTCACGATCAGGACGATCTCGAATGAAAAGAAGGGATTGGAGATAATATGCAGGGATAAAGGGCCAGGCATAGCGGATCTGGAGCTTGCTCTGCGCGGAGGCTACAGCACTGTCGGGGGTCTTGGCATCGGTCTCTCCGGATCAAAAAGACTTATGGATGAGTTCCAGATAAGCTCCAGTGCCGGTAAAGGGACAGTAGTAACTGTAAGAAAATGGCTAAGATGAAGTTCGGGATAGCCTCTCGTCCGAGGCATGGCTGCAAATACAACGGGGACACTGTCCTTATCAAAGAGTTCGATAGCAAAGTATTGATATCCATGATAGATGGACTCGGACACGGTGAATTTGCTGCTGTAGCCTCAAGCAGGTGCAAGAAATGCATAGAGGAGCATTATGAATCAGGATTTTCAGAGATCTTCAGGAACTGCGACCTTGAACTTCGAAAAACCAACGGGGTCGTGATGGGGATGATGTTCATAGATTTTGAGCAATCCTCTATCACCTATGCAGGCGTTGGAAACATCAGCGCCCGCCTTCTGGGCACAAAGCCGGTTCACTTCATTTCCAGGGATGGCATCGTAGGATATAGACTGCCTAAAATAAGAGAATATAAACATCCTTATATCAACGGGGATACGATTCTCTTATATTCTGATGGAATTTCTTCCAGAGTGGTCAAATATTCTGCATCCATGATCCTGAAACAGGATGTTCAGGCGACGGCTGATGAAATATTGAAGCTCTACGGAAAAGATGAGGATGATGCAACCGTGATCGTGGCACGCTGATACAATGTATCTCGAAGAAGTAAAATCCACATATCAGGAGTTATTGAAGAAATACCTCTTCGAAGGCAGGGAAGAAGAGGCATTGTACGGAGCCTACAAGCTTGGCAGGGAGTGCTTCGAGGCGAAGATAGGGATTGAAGATATGATGAATCTCCATACCCAGTGCCTTGATGACATACTGAAAGACCTTCCGCCCTCCAAAGTTCACGATATAGTGCTCAGGTCTTCCAATCTCCTCATAGAATTCAGTATCAGATTCGGGCTTGTTTGCCAGAACTACTTCGAATTGCTCCAGCAGACCGATGAAAGGATCAGGAACGCCTTCTACCAGGCAGGAGAGGCCCTTACAGCAGGGCTGGACATACAGAAGCTGCTTTCTGTCATCCTGGAGATCGTAAAAAACCTGAGTGAAGCTGCAGGCTGTGCAATCATGCTGCAGGAAGAGGATAGAACGGTCATCAAAGCTTCTGAAGGCCTGGATGCAGAGAATGAATTCTTTAAAGATCTTTTGCTGAAGGTAATAAAAGAAGGCACTGTTAGCTCAATAGATGATCTTGGTGAGAAAAAATCCGGGATGATGCTAAAGGATGGCAGGGAGATCCGTTCAGCTCTTGCCCTTCCCCTGAATTTCAAGGGTAAGACCATAGGAGCTCTGGGGATCTATTTTATTAACCCGCATCATTACGAGGAAAAGGAGATCAACCTGCTCACCTCTTTTGCCTATCAGGGGGCAGCTGCAATTGATAATGCACACCTCTTTTCAGAACTGCAGCGCCATGATAAGACCCTCGAGACCCTTTATGCCATAGACAGGGCGATAAGCGAGACCCTGGACCTGGACACCATTTTCCAGAAATCTCTTTCCAAAGCCATGGAAGTGACAGAGACCGAGGCAGGAGGGATATATCTCCTGGAGGAAGATGGAGAAACGCTGAGCCTGAAAGCAAAAATCGGGGTTTCGACTGAGCTGGCGGCTGCGCTCGAAAAGATCAGGGTCGGGCAGGGCGTTTCAGGGACAGCTGTCAGTTCAGGTAAACCTGTGACCCTTGATATCACCAGGTATCCCAGCCCTGAGCTTCTGTCCCCCCTTGTTAATGAGGGGATCGTTTCTCTTGTCGGCGTTCCCCTCGCAGCAAAAGGAAAGGTTCTGGGTGCCATGACGCTTGCCAATCGGAGGTCAAGATACTTCTCAAGTGATGACCTTGACCTTCTTGCTTCCATAGGAAGTCAGATCGGTGTTGCAATCCAGAATGCCACATTATTTGGCGAACTGGAAAAGCATCATAGAGTACTTGGGGCACTTTATGCTATTGAAAATGTCGTCAGCAGGTCGCTTGACCTTGAAGAGATATTCAAGGTGGCTTTATCGAAGGTACTCGAAGTGACAGATACTGAGACAGGCACGCTTTATTCCTTTGATGGAGAGGTGCTGCGCCTGGAAGCTCATCAGGGGCTTTCTTCTGAATTCATAGAGAGAGCAGGAGTAAGAAAAATGGGTGAAGGAATTCCCGGAATTGCGGCGCAGAAAAAAAAAGCGATAACAATGGAAGTCTCGCAGTTCCCAAGCCCGCTTTTGCTCCCTTATGTGACAAAAGAAGGACTTGTGTCATTCATCGGGACGCCTCTTCTCTCGAAAGGGAAAGTGGTGGGAGCGCTTGCCCTGGGAAAAAAGAAAAAGCTGGCGTTCACACAGGACGACCTTGAGCTGTTATTCTCGATAGGAAATGTGATAGGCATAGCTGTGGAGAATGCGAAGCTTTACAAAGAGGTGAAGGACAAGGCAGAGCATATCAGCACCATGTACGGGATCGCCAGGGCGATCAAGTCGAGCCTTGAGATCGGCGAGATCTTTGATGCCATGGTACTGGGGATGAGGAACATCCTTCACTTTGACAGGACCTGTGTCTGCCTGATAGTAAACGATATGGTAGAGGTCTTTGCTCTGGCAGAGGACGTGGAAATACCGGAGTTAGGGAGAGGTACCAGGATACCCAGGGAAAAGTCAAGCACAGGTTTCGTCCTTGACCGAAGGGCAGGTCTCATTAGAAGCGTGGAAGGTACGCCTTTCTACGAGGATGCCATACTTTTCAAAAAAGGTATCAGAACAACGATCCAGGTACCGCTTGTCTCCAAAGGGGAAATGATAGGAGTTTTCAGCCTTGAGAGCCGAAGGCATGATGCGTACATAAAGAGTGAACTTGACCTTGCCCAGGCAATCGCAGACCAGATCGCCACATCTATCGAGAATTCACGCCTCTACCAGGACCTGAAGAAAGCCAACTTTGAACTTGAGAAAAAACTTACGGAACTTGAGGAGTTCCACACCCTTGCTGTGGGAAGGGAGCTCAGGATGATCGAACTCAAAGAGAGGATACAGAACCTTGAAGGAAAATAAACGAATGTTCAAATATCTTCTATTTCTTCTGATGCTTCTGCCCATATCAGTTTCAGCCTACTTTGCCATATTCCACTATTCTCAGGCGATCGAGGAACAGATCGAAGCAGGGAATCTGGCTACAGCAAGAGAGGTCTCATATCTTGTGGGAGAGCACTTCAACTGGAGTATCAAGATCGGGAATTACTTTGTTTCAACCCCTATGCTTGTGTACTCGGTTGAGAATAAGGATAGAAGCGGTGCAACAGAAAGGCTGGCCCGCCTCATGAACTCGGTGCCTGATATAGACAGAGCATACATCACCACACAGGAAGGAATACTCTGGGTGGATTATCCAGCCAACCCTGATATATGGGGACTTAACCTTTCGCAAAGGGACTGGTATAAAGGAGTATCAAGGAACTGGCAGCCTTATATATCCGAGGTATATTTTCGCGATGTAGAGCCCAAGAGATATGTCGTCTCTGTTGCCATACCTGTTAAAAACGAGAGCAAAGTGATCGGGATCCTTGTAATGCAGCACAGACTTGAGACCATACAGAAATGGGTGGCTCCTGTCAGGCTCGGCAGGAGCGGGATCATCTTTATCGTGGATAAGAACGGAAGGATGGTGGCTCATCCCACTGCAGATGTGAACCAGCCGCCGGATTACTCCACAATGCCAGTGGTGGAAAAAGTTATCAAAGGAATGGAAGGGGTAGAGAGGGGATATGATCCTGTTGAGAATGAAACGATGCTCTCTGCTTATGTTCCTGTGATGGGTATGGGGGTAATAGCCCAGCAGCCAGCAGAGGAGGCATTTTCACCGGTAAAGCTCCATATTAACCTGAGTCTGGTACTGCTTGCCCTGACAGGATTATTCGCAGCTCTTGTGGCAAGGGCGTATGACAGGAACAGGGAACTGTACCAGAAGCTCACGCTACAGCATGAGGAACTCAGGAAAAGGAAAGAAGAACTTTCAACCCTGTGCGAGGTGGACAGAGTTGCGAGCCGTACCCTGAACCTGGATGAAGTGATGAACTCGGCTCTGGAGAAGCTGCTGGAGGTGACTGGCGTGGATTCAGGTGATGTATATCTTGTGGATGAAGATTCCGGGGAGCTGATCCTGAAAGGACAGAAAGGAATACCCCGGGATGTCGTGCCTCTGATCAGGAGATTGAAAACAGGAGAAGGAGTGGCAGGCGCTGCTTTCCAGAGAGGAGATCTTATAATCCTTGACGATATAGAGACAGCCCCGCAATCAATGACGATCTACGCCAGAAAAACAGGTGCAAGATCGCTTGTCAGTGTGCCCATCTGGGTTAAAGAAAAGATACTTGGCGTACTGGATCTTGTGAGCCATACGCAGAGGAGCTTTTCCAGGGACGAGATCGAGCTTCTCAAATCCATAGCAAACCAGATAGGCGTGGCTGTTGAAAATGCCAGGCTCTATGAAGACCTGAAGCATGTGAACCTCGAGCTTGAGAAAAGGCTGAAAGAACACGAAGAATTCTATGAAATAGCAGTAGGCAGGGAATTAAGGATGATAGAGCTGAAGAAGGAAATCGAAGAGCTCAGAGAGAAAATAAAAACGCTGGAAGGACATGTCTGATCTGAATGAAATAATGATCTACGATCACGTTTGCAGCATCCATGAAGATCGTGAACAGAGCCTTTCTCTTGCTGCCGCATTCCTGAAATCAGGTCTTGATAACTGGGAGAAATGCCTGTACATCGGCAGCGAGAAAGAGATCTCAGAAAGACTGGAGAGAACCGGAGTTGAGGAAAAATATTTCAGGACCGGTCAGCTTAAAATCGCCCGGGGAGAAACAGAACCTGAGGAAAGGCTTTCTCTGATCAGAGAGAACCTTGAACTTGCAATGAAGGAAGGCTACAGGTGCCTGAGGGTTGCACAGGAAATGAGACCTCATGAGAAATTATTGGAATATGAGGCTGAGCTGAACGATCTCTTTATGAAAAACCCGGCTCTCGGGCTCTGTCTATACGAAAAGAAGCTGTTCGATGTACAGATCCTGCTCAGGGCTGTGAAGGCGCACCCCGGGGTCTATGCTGCAAACATGTTATGCGAGAACCCGCATTATCTCAATCCTCTTGAAGACGGTGCAGAACGAGAACTTCAGGCTTACCTGGGTACGCTGATTGATAAGACCACCCTTAAAAAGCAGCATGCTGAGTGCGAAACCCGCTCCAGGGAGATCCTTAAGGAAAAGACAAAAAAATTGCAGGACAGCAGGGATGCGATATTCAATATGCTGAAGGACATGGACGAATCTTATAAGAAACTCCAGAAGGCTTATGAGGATCTGCAGACCCTTGATAAAATGAAAGATGAGTTCATCTCAAATGTCTCGCATGAACTCAAGACCCCGCTTATCTCGATAAAAGGGTACGGGGAATTGCTGTATGATGAAAAACAGGGTTCTATTTCGGATGAACAGAAAAAGAGCCTTGAAGCCATAATCAGGAACGCGGATAGATTAACCCGACTGATCAATTCCATCCTTTTCATAAGCAGACTTCAGGCAGGGAAGATCGAGTTTCGCTTTGAACCCGTGGATATGGATGAGATCATAAACATATGTACCGGTGATCTGAAAGGGATGATGGATGGGAAACAGATTATTTTTGAAAAAGCTGTACAAAAAATATCCAGAGTCATGGGAGAAAAGGACAGATACATAGAAGTGCTCAACAACCTGCTCGACAATGCGATAAAGTTCACACCCATGGGAGGGAAGATCTCAATAAAAGCATGGGATGAAGCAGAGAACGTGCATCTCATCGTCTCTGATAACGGCATTGGTATTCCGAAGGAGATCATACCAAAGCTGTTCATGAGATTCTACCAGGTTGATGCATCTGCGTCAAGGAAGTACGGAGGTGCTGGTCTTGGTCTTTACATAACAAAGAACATAATTGATGCCTTTCACGGCAGGGTCTGGGTAGAAAGCGAGGTCGGGAAGGGAACCAGGGTACACATGCTCCTGCCTGTTTATAAGGAAACCATATGAGAGGCGGCAACGGGGATGCTGCACAAAAGCTAAATCAACCATTATCATTAGGAAGCGTGTGTCAAAGATCGGAATTACGGCACTCGTGCCCCCAGAATTGATATTCGCATGCGATTGTTCACCGCTGGATGTCAATAACTTCATACCGGAATCCAGAAAATACCCCAGGAACAAGCTGTGCGCCTGGACCGCGATATGGAAAGAGATGCTGATCCAGAAAGAGATCAGGATCGAATCACTGATCGTGGTGGCAGGGGGCGACTGCCATAATGCACTCGTGGACGGGCAGAAGGTAGCGATGAGCGGAACAAGGACCCACTTCTTTTTCTATCCATTTGATGGCGATGCTGAATATCTGGAGTCGCAGCTCTGGAGGCTGTCTGACTTTCTCGGGGATATCAAGAACCCTGATAAATTTAAAGAGATCACGAACCTGAAAAAGCTCGGGCAGGATATGGATAAAAAAAGATATAACGGAAAAATAAATCCAGGCGAAGCCTTCCGAATACTGATCTCATCAAGTGATCTTCAAAGCGATCCTGATAAGTTCCGAAAAGCGATCTCTTCGATCAGGGAGAACAATATTGAGCTTAATAGCAGGGTAGCATTGATCGGAGTTCCTCCTATATATCATGATTTTCATGATGTTGCTCAGTCGCTTGATCTGGCGATAGTGTTCGATGAACTCCCGTACGAGTTCATCAGGCATGGAGGGAACAATATCAGGGAAATCGCGCGCGATTACTGCAATTATACGTTCGCAAGACCTCTTGAGTTCAGGATAAACTTCCTGCAGAAAGAACTTGAGAAAAGAAATATAGATGGAGTGATACACTATACCCAGTTCGCATGTCATCACATGCTTGAGGATGAAGTGATAAGAAAAGAACTGGATTATCCTGTACTGACCATACAGGGAGATCTGCCTGGCAAAACCCCGGAGCAGATAAAACTCAGGCTTGAAGCCTTCAGGGAGGCGCTTTTGAGATCATGATAGGGCTTGATGTGGGAAGCACGTCCGCAAAAAGGGTCACAATAGAGAAAGGAGAGCTCAAATACAATATAACTTCATCCCAGAACTGGAGAGATCTTGTGGACGGGATTGATTGTGACGAGATCATTTCCACAGGGTACTTTCGGAACTCTGTCCCGCACAGGGCGTCAGTTACAGAGATCACAGCAGCTATCCACGGGGTGAGACATTATTTCCCTGATATTGATGTGATAGTGGATATCGGGGGACAGGATACAAAGGTGATAGATATCAGGAAGAACAATTTCATGATAAATGACAAGTGCAGCGCCGGCACAGGGGCATTCCTTGAGTTCGTGGCAAACTACTTCAGGCTCGAGCTTGTGGAACTGGGCAGGCTGCACATGAATGCAAAACGTATCCCTGACATCAATAATACCTGCGGTGTATTCGCGATCTCAGAGATGATATCGCAGCTTGTTGCGGGTTATTCAAAAGAAGAGGTCATAGCAGGGATGCACCACGCATTTGCCAGGCGTATTTCTTTCATGATACCTGATGCTGAAAAGATCGCTCTGATCGGGGGTACGGTAAAAAATGAAGGAATGGTCATGGCTCTGAAAGATCTTCTCAGGAAAGAGATCTTCATACCTCCAGAACCTCAGATAATTAACGCGCTTGGAGCACTGAAATATTATTCTTAACTGACGGTTATTATCCCTTTTGCATATGTTCTTGGCAGGATGCTGGGGTCAGGGGATCGGATTATGGCTTCAAAGCTGTATTGCCCTTTGTTGTTAAATATTATCATACGTGCGCCGCTTGTCCCGAGATTCTCTTCATGGGACGAATTCAGGATTAGCGTCAAAGAAGATTGCAGTGTATAATCTGAAATCTTGATCAGGACAGATTCTCCAGGACGAACTCGCAATTCATCAGGCGTTGCACGCCAGTTCACGAGTTCTATGGTATGGGAGGGTCTATCCTTGGATGGGTCATAATAACTCTTTACAGTGAAATCGGGTAAAGGAGTCGAGGTTATGGTGGGAGATGATATGAGTGCCTGAGCCGGGGTTGCCACGACGATTTTTTCAATCGTGTTGTTGATATATTCGACCTTCTCTATGGTCTCAGGTTTATGAATTACATATCCTATTATGAGTCCAAGTGCGAAGAACAGCACTATTAAAGGATAGAATGTTGTATCTTTCGATTCCATAATCTTTATTCCACATACCATAATAAATTCTTTTATGAGCTATATACATTTCTGCACGAGAAACAATAGATTAATAATGGAATTACTCATTACAGAGCCAGGATATTTATGAAAAGGACGCATTACTCATCGCAAATAACACCTGAGATGAACGGAGGCAGCGTGACAGTGTGCGGCTGGGCGCATGAGATACGCGACCTCGGAGGAATCACGTTCCTGATAGTGAGGGACAGAGAAGGGCTGGTTCAGGTAACGCTCTTCAAGAAAACAATAGATAAGAACCTGCTCGAGATCGTGAGAAATATCAGCCGCGAATCTGTTGTCACTGTCACAGGGAATGTCAAGAAAGAAGCAAAAGCTCCCAATGGGTATGAACTTGTCCCGACAGACATCAAAGTGCTCGGGAAAGCTGAATCTCCGCTGCCCATGGATACCACAGGCAAAGTGGATGCAGATCTTGATACCAGGCTGGATGTCAGGTTCATGGACATCAGGCGCCCCCACACGCAGGCGATCTTCAGGATAAGGCACCTGATCCTGAACAGCATCCGCGATTTCATGGATAGAGAAGGTTTTATCGAGATAACCACGCCAAAGATCGTCGCCACTGCTACTGAAGGCGGCACTGCCCTTTTTCCGATAACGTATTTTGAGCGCGAGGCTTTCCTTAACCAGAGCCCGCAGCTTTTCAAACAGATCATGATGTCAGCAGGGCTCGATCGCGTGTTCGAGATCGGTCCTATCTTCAGGGCAGAGGAGCACGACACCAGAAAGCATCTGAATGAAGCCACCTCGATAGATATCGAGGCGAGTTTCCTGGACAATCAGGACGTTATGGTAATACTTGAGAACCTTGTGCAGCGAGTTTATTCAGACGTCGCAGAAACCGGGAGTAAATATCTCAGGACGCTGGGTGTGGAACTTGAAATCCCGGGAATACCTTTCAAGCGCATCACATACGATGAGGCGATCAGCATCGCATCAGACAGCGGTGATAACATCGAGTGGGGCGATGATCTTTCCACGGAATCAGAGCATTACATCGGAAAAACGATAGGAGAACATTATTTTATCATTGACTGGCCTACAAAGATCAAACCATTCTATGCATTGCCCTATGAAAACAGATCCCAGGTCTGCAGGGCTTTTGACATGATGCATCCCCGCATGGAGCTGTCTTCAGGAGCACAGAGGGTGCATTCGTATGATCTGCTGCGCCGGCGAATAACAGAGCAGGGACTGAACCCGGATGGGTTCGATTTCTATCTCAAAGCTTTCAGGTACGGCATGCCGCCTCACGCAGGCTGGGGTCTGGGCGTGGAACGCCTTCTCATGACGATGCTGGGGATTGAGAACATACGCGAGGTCGTATTATTCCCGCGCGACAGAAGACGCCTTTCCCCATAAATTATTTAACTTAATACGATATGTCTAATGTGCAAAAAGTCATGATAGACCAAAACTTACTTGACATGTTTTGCTGTTTATAGGAAGAGGGATGCAGATGAGTACTGAAAGGGATATTATAATCGAGAGACTTGAGCAAAAACTTGCCGCACGGGATAAGGAGTTTGAGAAGATGCAGGATTCTTTGCGGGAATCCATGGTTGCAGAAATGGAGAAGAACTTAGCAGATAAGATCAAGCTCCGGGAGTCCACTCTTGATGAGATCAGGATGAAGTTTGGCGAGAAAGTCAATGAGATACTGGAAATGAACAGATCAATAAGGGATTCTCTTGACCAGCAAAAATCAAGATCAGACACGCTCAATGAATTTGAAAACAGGATGGGTAAGATGGAGCGCAGGCTTGCAGAGCTTAACAGCGCCTATGATGGCGTCATGAAGGAGCTCCTTGATCAGAAATCAATTGTTCAGGAACTTATTCCCAAAAAGGTAAGAAAAGAGGAGCCAAAGGTCAAACATGAGGCAGCAGCAAAGGAAGAGACAAAGCAGCCTGAGAAGCCAAAGCCGAAAGGTGAGTACATTGTTGCCGGAGGCTACGCGCAGAAAAGCAAGAAAAAAGAGCAGGTGCTGATAGAAGCTGAAGATAAGCCGATAACTTCCGAGGATATGCCTGAGGAGAAGCCGCAGTTCAAAAAACCAGACGTAAAAAGGAGTGAGAGGGCAAGAGAAGGGGTGGAAATATTCGAGACCCTGAAGAAGAGGTAGATAGTGCATATCAAAGAGATTGAGCTTCAGAACTTCAAATCCTTCGGTAAAAAATCAAAAATCCCTTTCTTTGACGATTTCACAACCATTTCAGGTCCAAACGGAAGCGGGAAATCCAATATAATAGACGGCATCCTGTTCGGTCTCGGGCTCTCGAGTTCAAGGGTATTGAGGGCAGAGAAACTCACAGACCTAATTTTCAATGCTGATAACGGGAGAAAGAATTTCGCTCATGTAACGATCCGTTTTGATAATAAAGACCGCGAGATGCCTGTGGATTCTGACGAGATCGTGATTACGAGGAAATTGAGGCAGACGGAAACAGGATATTACAGTTACTATTATTTTAATGATACACCTGTCACTCTTGCAGATATCCACAATTACCTCTCCAAAGCCAAGATAACGCCTGAAGGCTATAACGTGGTAATGCAGGGAGACGTCACGCATATAATCGAGATGACCCCGACAGAGAGAAGAAAGATCATAGACGAGATCGCAGGTGTGGCAGAATTCGATGAAAAGAAAGACCAGGCCTTCAACGAACTTGAGATCGTTCGAGAACGCGTCGAGAGGGTGGATATCATACTTACAGAGGTGGATGAGCAGCTTTCCAAGCTTCAGCATGAACGCGATCAGGCGCTTAAGTACCAGTCGCTCAGGAATGAAAAACGAAGATACGAAGGGTACGTGCTGCTCGCGAAGCTCAAGGACGCAAAGAACGAAATGGATAAGTTGATGTCAGAGCTGAAGGACAAAGAGATAAAAAGAGAAGATCTCCAGAAACAGGTGGGGGAGCGCAAACATGAGCTCTCTGCGATCCAGGACAAGCTTTCAGACCTGAATGCCCTGATAATCCAGAAAGGTGAAGGGGAGCAGATAGCACTCAGAAAAGAGATCGAATCTATCAAAGGCGAGATATCAAGATGCAGCAGCACGATAGAACTTGCAGAGAACGAGATCAATGATATCGAGTCCCAGAGGAGAAAGGCCTTCCTGGAAATAGATGCAACCCAGGCTAAAGTGGCGGGATTTTCTGAAAAATTGAACGAAGAGAACCAGAGAAAAGAGACCCTCTCCTCAGAGCTTGGCGACAGAAACACACAGCTTCTTGTTGTAAGGAGCAAGATCGCGGAAGTGGGGACAGGCTGCTTGATGCGGTACGGCGGAAATCTTCTGAGGCAAGGGATAAGGAGCTTGAGATCGAGGAGTCTCTATCCAAAATCCAGTCTTCGGATTTCGATACCACAAGTGCGAGGAACCAGATACAGGAGCTCACAGCGAAAAAACAGGAACTCCAGAGAGACCTGGCTGATCTTGAGAAAAACAGGGTACAGATGAAGAACGTGATCCTGGATCTCGAGAATACGCTTCGGAGTTTCCAGCAGGAGTATGCAAGATCAGAGGCTCGAATAAAGGCTGCAGCCGAGATCAATTACAGCGAGCCTGTCGAGGTAATACTACGTGCAAAAAAGAACAGGGAGCTGCCGGGGATCTATGGCACGATCGCAGAACTCGGAAAAGTTGATAAGAAATACTCTGTTGCCCTCGAGATCGCAGCAGGTGCACGGATGCAGTCAGTTGTGGTGGATTCTGATGAGGATGCTGCAAGGGCGATAAGCTATCTTAAAGAGCGGCGTCTTGGCAGGGTGACGTTCTTGCCGCTTAACAAGATGGAGAAAATGCAATCTATTTCCAGGAAAGAAAAAGAAGGGATCATTGACTATGCGATCAACCTCGTGGATTATGATAAAAGGTTCACCTCAGCGTTCTGGTACGTTTTCCGCGATACCATTGTCACTGATGATCTTATGACGGCAAGAAAGCTCATGGGAGGGAAACGTCTTGTTACCCTGGAAGGCGAGTTGATAGAGAAGGCAGGTGCAATGACGGGCGGGACGATAAAATCAAAACTCTCTTTTGCAAGCGGGGAAGAAGAAAATCTCAAAAGAATCGCAGAGCAGATAACTGAATATGGAGGCCGGCACAGATCAGCGGCAGGCAAACTTGAGAAACTTGATGAACATATCGCGCAGCTTAAAAGCGAGTCTTCGAACTTCGATAATGAGATCACAAAGCAGCAGATGCTTCTTGAGGAGATCAAGAGCCGCGGCACAAGGTTAAATGAACTGATAGAGGTAAGGCGGAACGAACTCAGGGCGATCGATGTCGAGCGCGCCGAGATAAAGAAAAAGATGGACTGGATCGAAGGCTCCAAGCGCACACAGGATGAACAGATAAATGCACTGGTCCAGGAAACACGGGAAATCGAGGAACTTTTGAAGGGTTCTGAGGTGCCTGAGCTCAGCAGCAAGGCATCAAAGATAGAGGAAGAGATCCACCGTATCGAGGGAAGGCTGCGCGATATCGAGGCAGGGATCAATGCCATAAATCTTGATAAAAAATATGCTCAGGCAAAGATAGATGAGACAAAAGAACGTCTTGCCGGGCTTGATAACAAGAAAAGCGTGCTCCGTGAGAAAATAAATTCTCAGGGTGAGCAGATCAAGGCGCTTGAATCAGAGCTCGGGGTCAGGAACATCAAAGAGAAAGAACTGGGTGGAGAACTGGTTGAACTTCAGAACAGACGCTCTCATGTCCAGAAAGAAGAAAGGTCTCTCAAAGACCGGCTTGATGAGGTACAGAGGCTTGCAAATGAGATGGAGAGAAGCCTTGTTGCTCTGAATTCGACAAGGGATGCACTCTCGGATCAGATAATAGCCCTTGATAACGAGATCGCAGAACTTGGACTGAACAGGAATGAAGAGGTGCCTTCTTCTGAATCCATAGCTTCAAGAATCGGCGCCTTAATGCGCGCAATGGAGAAACTTGAACCTGTCAACATGAGAGCCATTGAAGAGTACGATGAGGTTGAAAAAAGGCAGAAGGATCTGAAATCCCGGCGTGATACCCTTTTCCATGAACGCGAGGAGATCATTCTCAGGATCAAGAAATGCGAAGAGATGAAAAAAGAGGCTTTCTTGACCACCTTCAAAGAAGTGAACGAGCAGTTCAAACAGGTCTTTGCCGAGCTATCAGATGGGAGCGGTGAGCTGTTCCTTGAGAATCCTGATGATCCTTTCTCAGGAGGCATGACCATAAAAGCCAAACCTTCCGAGAAAACACTTCAGCGCCTTGAGGCGATGTCAGGCGGGGAGAAAAGCCTGACCGCACTTTCGCTCCTTTTCGCGATCCAGCAGTTTCGCCCGGCTCCTTTCTATGCATTTGATGAGATAGATATGTTCCTGGATGGTGTGAATGCTGAGAAGGTGGCAAGGCGCATCCAGAAAGCCTCTTCCAATGCCCAGTTCATCGTGGTCTCACTGCGAAAGCCCATGATCGAGGCTGCGAAGAGGACGATTGGCGTTACCATGCAGGAGAACAATATCTCAAGTATCACCGGGATCATGTTGAATTAAGAACAAAACTTATAACCTATCCCGATCACAAGAATGATACCATGGTAGAGAAAAGAAAAGCCCACGATGTCAGGTCAGAGGTGATGCGAATAATCCTCAATATCTCCAAGACCCTGGCCAAAGATAAGCAGGGCGCTCTCTTCGTGATAGCAGATCTGGAAAAGATCGAAGGGAACTATCGTCCTCATTATCCTCAGCTCCAGTTTTCAGGCGATCTCATGAGCAAAGGAATGGATGCGGTCGTTGAAAAACTCTCCACACTTGATGGTGCCGTGATCCTGTCACCTGAAGGCAGGCTGGTGGCATACGGTTCAAGGATCCTGAAGTCTGAAACGCTTATCGGTTTTGGAACAAAACATGCAGCAGCAAAAGGAATTACTTTATTTGATGAGACAGCCACTGCAGTCCTGGTCTCTGAAGAAAGCGGGTGGATAAAAGTTTTCCAGAAAGGAGAGATCGTGCTTGAGACAGATGCAGTGGATATCGAACCTTCCACGCTTGAGAAGGTTTCAAGCTTTTTAGCGAGCAGGGACATGGCTCTGCTCGCAGGTGCAGGAATATCAGTGGCAGCAGGCATAGTTGCGGCTCCCACGCTTCTCATAGTTGGTGGAGCATATCTCATGGTGAACACAGCAGGAAAGGTCATATCTTCAGCCCTGAAGAAGGACAAGAACAGGTAATATGCTTCATTTCACAAAGCTTCACGGAAATGGTAATGACTTTATCCTGATAGACGAATATAAACGAGAGGTGGTTGGCAGGAAGGCAGAATTTGCATCGCGATACTGCGACCGCAGGTTTGGTATCGGGGGTGACGGCGTGCTTTTCCTTGGACGTTCGGAAAAGGCAGATATCAGGATGCAGATATTCAATTCAGATGGAACAGAGGCTGAGATGTGCGGAAACGGGGTCAGATGCCTTGTTAAATACTCGCTTGATAGAGGTTATGTGAAAACGGAGGCCACAGTTGAGACCATGGCAGGTGTCCTTTCCATAAGCTCTCGTATCGAGGATAAAACATGGGTCAGGGTCAATATGGGCATGCCGGCTTTCCAGAGGGAGAAGATCCCTGCGATAGGAAAAGGTGAGTTCCTTGATGTTAACATGCATGACTACAGCGTGTCTGCAGTGAACACAGGTGTCCCTCATGCCGTTATTTTCACGGATTCACTCGATGGCTCTGAATTGATGCTGAAAGCTCCCCGGATCCGCTACGACCCTGTCTTCCTGAAAGGAGCGAATGTGAATTTTGTGCATGTGGATTCAAACGATGAGATCACCATACGCACATACGAACGAGGAGTGGAAGGTGAGACCCTGAGCTGCGGCACAGGTGCCGTGGCATGCACTGCAGTAGCCCACAGGCTTGGAAAGACAGGGAACAGGATAAAGGTGAACACCAGAGGCGGAGAACTGATGATCCACCTTACGGATGAAACAGCATTTATGGAAGGTCCGGCTGAGCGCGTATTCGATGGAAATATATAAGTCTAAAAAAATCAAGTGGAACAGATGAAACTCATCATCATCGACTATGGTCTTGGAAACCTGCGGAGTATTGAGAAAGCCCTTCAGTACGTGGGCGCAGAGGTAAAGATCTCAAATGAGCCTTCAGCAATAGATCGGGCTGAAGCACTCATACTTCCGGGGGTGGGTGCTTTCAGGGATGCGATGATGCATTTTTCGACCCTGGAACGCGTGGTCAGAGATGCTGTGGATGAGGGAAAGCCGCTTCTGGGCATATGCCTTGGCATGCAGATGCTCACATCTGAAAGCGAGGAAGGAGGAATACATAAAGGCATAGATATAATCCCTGGAAGAGTGATCAGGTTCCCTTCATTTGATCTGAAGGTGCCTCATATGGGATGGAACTCGATCATCATCAAAAAGGATATCCCTCTGCTGAAAGGCATAGAGAACGGCTCGTTCGTATATTTCGTGCATTCGTACCATGTCAGCACAGACCAAAGATATCAGGTGGCTGCGTGCGATTATGGAAAAGAGTTCCCGGCGATCATAGCAAGCGAGGAAGGAAACGTACTGGGCACGCAGTTCCACCCTGAAAAAAGCGGTGAAACAGGACTTCGGATGCTCCGTAACTTTGTGGAGATGTATGGATCTTGAAGGCTATGCAAAGCGCGGTCTTCGGAAAAAAGACAGGCATCTTAAGGAAAAGCTGGCAGAGAGGATCCTTGAGATAAAGAGCATCTCACGAAAGCATGCCCAGGAGATAGCCGGTGCCGTTATCCTGGAAGCAGAGAACACCATGGACTTAAAAGGCGATATACTCAAGCCAGTGACTTCAGGCATCACGATGGGTGAGTTCGGCGTAGGTTCGCGCGGCACCGGGGATTTTTATACTCATGAAAAGATCGCTGAAGTGATAGGCAGAACCTCAGCCGTGGTGGATTCCTCGCATCTTGATGATTCAGGCGTGGTGAGGGGTGGAGGAAAATATCTCGTTGTCACGATCGACGGAATGCACTCGCGGCTCTCGGATTTCCCCTTCCTTGCAGGTTTCCATGTAGCCCGCGCTGCACTCCGGGATGTATATGTGATGGGCGCCCGCCCTGTTGCGCTTTTCTCAGACATCCATGTGGCAGATGACGGGGATGTGGCAAAGATCTTCGACCATATCGCAGGGATCACGACAGTATCAGAGCTTACAGGTATACCTCTTATCACAGGCAGCACACTTCGAATAGGAGGAGACATGGTCATCGGGGAAAGGATGACAGGCGGCGTGGGTGCTGTAGGCACTGCCCAGAGCCTGACAGCACGCATTCAGGCAAGACCCGGAGATATTATACTCATGACAGAAGGTGCAGGCGGAGGGACAGTCTCCACGACAGCGTTATATTACAGGATGCATCACATCGTGGATGAGACCATCAATCTCAAGTTCATCGATGCCTGCGAGGCGCTCTTTGAGAATGGATTGATCGGGAAGGTGCATGCGATGACCGATGTGACCAACGGAGGAGTGAGAGGGGATGCAAAGGAGATCTCAAGGACAGCCAGTGTCAGGCTTGTCTTTGATGAGGGAAAGCTGCGCTCTCTTGTGAATAAGAAAGTGCTCGAAATGCTTGAATCGCTTGAGATCGATTATCTTGGCGTCTCTCTGGATTCACTTCTGATAATCGCACCGCCGGAGCATGGGGATGAGATCCTTGGATGCGTGAGTAGAAAAGGCGTGGACATAGATATCGTCGGAAAAGTAGAAGAAGGAAGGGGAGCAGAGCTTATCATTGATGGAAAGCTGCATGATTTTGTGCCCAGGTTCAGGGAATCTGCGTATACCCCGATCAAAAAGCTTGTGGGAGAAAAGACCCCCGGGAACTTTGATGCCATGAAAGAGGCTGTGGATAAAGCAGCAGCGCAGGCTATCGAGAAGAAAAGACGGATAATAGAAAGATTGGAACATGAGAAACAAAGCCGCGGATGAACAGGATAGATGCGCAATATTGATATGAGATGGGATCGTTAACAGCGCAGGTGAATTTCATGAGTGAATGTTTTTTATGCCATACTGCCATTGAACCTGCCAATGATGCTGAAATCGAGGGTGTTGAACTGTGCGTTGACTGCTGTGAGAGACTGGATGCTGTGATAAGCGATTATCTCACGTCCAGCCCTGGAGGGCTTGACCTTCTCCTCGATGTAATAGCAGATGACCTGGAAAACCCGGAAAGTAGATTGAAAGATACGCTGAAAGAGATCATAAAAGAAGTGCAGTCAGAAAAGTAATAAACTTTTTCAATGGGTGAGAAGCAGTCTTCCGAAACCGTATACGATAAGAATCACGATAATTATTGCCACAACCACTTTAAGATCTTCTATATCAAAACTTAGTCGTTCTTTCATGGTACACCCATTTTTACTTTTTATGGTATATAAATCCATCCAAAAGAAACAGGAAATGTCAAGCGTGGACGTTGCTTCGATAGTCAAAGAACTCAAGTCCCGTTTAATCGACGCAAAGATAGCGAAGGTCTATCAGCACTCGCAGGATGAGATCAGGATTGGTCTTCATATCTTTAATGAAGGAAGGACAAATCTTGTGGTCGAGGCAGGAAGGCGCATGCACCTGACGGTACATCCTGAGACAGCGCCCAAGTTCCCGCAGTCCTTTCCAATGCTGCTTCGAAAATACCTGAGCGGCGGCAGGATAATAGATATCTCGCAGTACGACTTTGACCGGATAATCAAGCTCCACATCCAGAGAGGAGAGGATAAGACCATTCTCCTGATCGAGCTTTTTTCACGCGGCAACATCATCCTGCTCGATGCTGAAAATCGAATCATCCTCCCGCTGAAGTCCATAAGTTTCAGGGAGAGGAAAGTGATGAGGGGAGAACTATACGAACTCCCTGCGATGCAGATCAGCCCGACAACAGCGACGCCCGACGAGTTAAAGGATATGTTCTCTCATTCTGATACAGATATTGTCAGGACGCTGGCAACCCGCATGAACATGGGAGGGCAGTACGCTGAAGAGATCTGTCTTCGCGCAGGAATTGATAAGAACACACCTGCAGCGCATTTGAGAGATGTTGCTCCTGTTTTCAACGCAATGCAGGAGGTTTTTGGGCCGCTTGGCGCGGAATTAAGACCCCACATCGTGCTTGAGGACAGCAAAAAGATAGATGTCCTCCCATTCGAACTCTCCCAGTTTGAAAAATACGAAAAGAGATATTCTGGCAGTTTCAATGAAGCTCTGGATGAGTACTTCAGCAAAGAGGTAGCTGAAAAAAAAGACGGGGAAGAGAAAAAGCCGGAACCCAGGAAACAAGGATTGTTGGAGCATCGTCTGCAAAAACAGACGCAGGCACTCTTGAAGTTCAGGGAGGAAGAAGGTAAGCTCGTTCATAAAGGTGAGCTGATCTATGCGCATTACCAGAGAATAGATGGGATCCTGAGTGCGATAAAGACAGCAAGAGATAAGGGATATTCATGGGATGATATCAGGGATATACTGAGGAAGTCTGATATCCCTGAATCCAGGGCTATCAGGTCGATCAATCAAAGCAAGGGCACGATCACTGTAAATATTGATGATGAAGAAGTTGAACTTGACATCAGGCTTTCTGTGCACCAGAATTCTCAGGTTTATTATGATAGAGCAAAAAAGATAAGCTCAAAGATCAAAGGTGCGCTCAAGGCAATAGAAGAGACAAAAAAATTAACTGAAAAACAGGAGCTTCCTGAGATAAGGAAAAAGCCGCAAAGACCAAAGGCGAAGTGGTACGAGCAGTTCAGATGGTTTTTCTCCTCTGATGGATTCCTCGTTATCGGGGGCAGGGATGCACAGAGCAATGAAGACATTGTTAAGAAATACCTTGAGAAAAGGGATATCTTCTTCCACGCACATGTCTCAGGTTCGCCGGCTGTCATCATAAAAACCGAAGGTAAAGAAGTTCCCCAGACCTCACTTCTTGAAGCAGCTCAGTTCACGGTCTCGTATTCTGGTATCTGGAAATCAGGACAGGCAAGCGGGGACTGCTACTGGGTGCATCCGGAGCAGGTCTCAAAGACCCCGGAATCCGGGGAGTATGTTGCGAAAGGGGCTTTTGTGATCCGGGGCACACGCAACTATTACAGGGACGTCATGCTCGGTATCGCTCTGGGGCTTGAGGATGATAACAGGCTGATCGGAGGATCCGTGAGCGCTGTGAAGAAAAAGGCGAAGCTGGTTTTCGAGATAGAGCCTGGCGAGTTTAACCAGAACGACCTCTCAAAAAAAATATACAGGATGCTGAATGAGAAATTCGAAGATAAAAGGCTAATCAAAGCGATCGCCTCACCAGACAGAATAGCGATGTTCCTGCCTCCTGGCGGATCGAAATTGAAAGAAGGCTAATTCGCATGTGCTTTTTCTTCAACATCATATTCATCAAAGATCTCACCTACCAGTTCTTCCAGGATATCCTCTAATGAGACAAGCCCGATCACCTTCATGTTACTGTCCACGACCACTGAGATATTCATCTTCTTTTGCTGCAGTTCCTTCAATACAGAGGAGATCTCCCGCCCCGCTCTCACGATCAGGAGGGGACGAAGGATCTGATGCACCTTTACCCTGGGAAGGTCGCTGTCCCTGAACTTCAGGAAGTCTTTCGCATAGATCATCCCTATGATATTGTCAAAATCCTTCTGATATACAGGTATCCTGGAGTGGCCTGATCCGTTTATCAGCGAAAGTGCGGCATCAAGAGGCTCTGAATCATCTATTGCAACTATTTTTTCCCTCGGGGTCATCACGCCATGGGCTTTCCCGTTGGTGAACTCAAAGACCTTGTGTATCATCTCAGTCTCATGTTTTTCAATTGTCCCCTCTTTTTCTCCCACCTTGAGGAGCATTTTGATGACTTCCTCTGTAACAAAAGGATGCTTTATCCTTTCTTTGCCTCCAAGGATCAGGATCAGGGTATTCACGATCGTTGTGAGGAACCATACTAAAGGCTTCAGGATTTTGATTGTGATCGTTATCGGATTTGCAATAACCAGGGCTATGGGTTCTGAGTTCCTTGAAGCAAGTGTCTTTGGAAAGACCTCGCCAAAGATCAGGATGAAGAGCGTCATCACACCTGTTGCTATCGCTATCCCGGAATCACCGAAATACCTGATCGCAGCATCGGTAGCAAGCACAGATGCGCTTATGTTCACGATATTGTTCCCTATCAGGATTGCTGCAAGGAACATCTCAGGGTTCTCAAGTAATTTTATGAGTATTCTTGCGTTTTTGTTTCCGGTTTCTGCAAGATGCCTTGCTTTGATCTTGCTCACAGAGAGAAGTGCGGTCTCTGAGAGTGAGAAAAAAGAAGAGAACAATACCAGCATTAATATGATAATTATTTCAAATGTTATCCAGTAATCCATTAGATTTTTAACCGTTCACTATAATAACATGCTGACTTAAAGATTTAACGATGGCATGGCAATGATAGTTCTTGCAGAATTCGAGTTCAGGCTGGGGAAAACCGCAAGGGTAGTCTATGAATCGTTACTTCCAGAACTCGGGGAGGATTACCAGCGTACAAAAGCAGGGATTATGCACAAGCACGATGTGCTGATTCTGAATGTGGAGGCAAACGATCTCGTCTCGATGAGGGCTGCACTGAACGGATGGCTAAGGTTGATAAAAATCTCCTGTGAGATGAGTGATATCGCTTTGAAACATAAGTTATAAGTCAATGATTGGCAATACTACACCAGATTTACAGGTGAATACATGAGTCAGGAATTACCTCCGCAGATTAAAAACCAGCTTGCACAGCTGCAGCAGATTCAGCAGCAGGCGCAGGCAATCCAGGTTCAGAAGAACCAGGTCGAGATAACTTTGAAAGAGACAGAACTTGCTCTTGAAGAACTTGAAAAACTCGAACCCGATGTAGCGGTCTACAGAGCAATCGGTGATCTATTGATCAAGACAGAACGCGATAAGACCAAAGATATCCTCAAGGAGAAAAAAGATACACTTGATCTGAGATTGCAGACCCTTGCCCGTCAGGAAGAGCGCGCACAGAAGCGGTTCCAGCAGTTGCAGGAGCAGCTCAAACAGGCTATCGGAACTCCGACAGCGCAATAGATCATGGAGATCAACGAGTCAGAATTCTACAATCGGCTGCTGGATTACCACAATCTTCTCTACTTATGCCACAGGAATGCAGATCCCGATGCCCTGGGAAGTGCGTTTGCGTTAAAGGAAGCACTCGGAGGCACAATAGGCGTAATAGAGGGCTGCGACAGGGTAGCATCCCAGATCGCAAAACAGCTCAACATTGATTTTGTGGTAAATCCCGCGGACGACCATGACTTTGTGGTTGTAGTGGATACCTCCACGCTTGCTCAATTGAACGGATTTCAGTTAAAAAGATATGCAGTCATTGATCACCACGCGACCACATCATTAAATATAAATGCAGATTTTTTTCTTCACAGGAACAGCAGCTCCACAGCCGAGATAGTGCTCAGGGTGCTGAACCTGATGGGTGCGCCGATAATGAGGCGTGCGGCATTTGCTCTTATCGCAGGCATCATTACTGATACTGGTAATTTCAAGCATGCATCTGCAGACTCGTTCAAGGCTATGGCGGAATTGATAGAATTGAGCGGCATAGAGTACAGCGAAGTGATGGAATCGCTTTCCTCTCTCCCGCAGGACATCTCCATGCGGATTGCTTTTATAAAGGCTGCACAGCGCGCCATAATCGAGAGGGTTGAGGACTGGATCATTGTCACATCGCAGGTCAGCTCTTTTGGCGGCGCTGCAGCCACCAATCTGATTTCGATCGGTGCAGATGTCGCTTTTGTAGCCTCAAAGGACGCAGAGGTGGTCAAGGTGAGCGCTCGAGCCAGAAAAAATGCCATCAATGCAGGTGTGAACCTTGCAAGACTGATGGAGGATATTAGCGCGAGATTCAATGGCACAGGAGGCGGGCACGAGGGCGCGGCAGGGATGGATGTTCATGGGGACATTGAGAACATACTTGCAAACTGCACTGAGTATGTCAGGAACTCGCTTTTGAAAATAACCTGCCAGATGCGACCTTAAGATCTATCCTGTTGCCAGAAGTTGATTGATCGCAGCGACTAGCGCCTCAACCGATGCCATCACTATATCTTCATTCATGGCCCTGGCTGAGACAATCCTGCCCTTTTCATCCTCGACGCCGATAATTACTTCTGCAAGGGCATCAGATCCGCCCGAGATCGCCTCGATCCTGAAATCGCGCAATTTGACCCTGTAGTCGCCCAGGATACCTGTCACTGTTTTGAGCGCTGCATCCACTGGTCCAACTCCAATGTTTGCACCCAGGCGCTCCTGACCGTTCACAATGGCTTTCACAGTTGCGGTCGGCGTAATGATATTCCCTGTCATCACAGATACTTCTTTGAGCACGATGGTCTGCTCTCCTCTTGAAGCAGTGCCTATTATTGATTCTGCGATGGCATAGAGATCTGCATCAGTGATACGTTTACCTTTGTCCCCGATATCCTTTATCCTTTTCATTATTTCGTTCAGATGCGCATCTGCCGGATGCAGTCCTGAGCTTTCAAGCGATTGCTTCACAGCATGTTTGCCTGCATGCTTTCCAAGCACAATCCGCCTTCTGTGACCCACCATCTCTGGCGTCATGACCCCTGGCTCGAATGTATCGGATCTGACAAGTACTCCATGCGTGTGTATGCCGGATTCGTGTGCGAAAGCATTCTCTCCCACGATAGGCATTGTGGGAGGCATCCTGACCTTGGTCAATCGCTCCACAAGATGCGATGTCTCTACTATGTACTGTGTTTTTATATTGGTTTTTGCACCGTACAGGGAGTGGAGTCCCATAACTGTCTCTGCAAGGTCTGCATTTCCTGCGCGTTCACCCAGACCGTTTATTGTGACCTGGACCTGGCTTGCCCCGGCTTCCACCGCGGCAAGACTGTTCGCTGTTGCAAGCCCGAAATCGTTGTGGCAGTGAACATCTATCGGGATCTTGATATTCGCTGCGATCTCGCTGATAAGTTTGTACATGGCAGAGGGCACGCCCACACCCACAGTATCTGGCACATTGATAATATCGCAGTGCGCTGCTTCCACACCTCTGTAGATGCTGATGAGATAATCCACATCCGTCCTTGTTGCATCCATGGCTGAGAAGAGGCACTTCACTCCATGGTCTTTTATATACTCGACCGCATCCACGGCCATCTTATAGACATCGTCCCTGCTTTTCTTGATAGTGGAGATCCTCTGGATATCCGAAGTGGAGACAAAGATATGCACCATATCCACACCGCAGTCAAGACATGAATCTATATCTGATCTGATCACGCGTGCAAGTCCGCAAACCTGCAGGTTCAATCCTGCATCAGCGACCGTTTTAACAGATTCTTTTTCCCCATCAGAAGACATGGGAAAACCTGCTTCGAGAATGTCCACACCGAGTTTATCAAGCTGCTGCGCAATCTGAAGTTTTTCTTCCTTTGTCAGCGAGACCCCGGGGGTTTGTTCCCCGTCGCGGAGCGTGGTATCAAAAATGCTTATTTTTTTGTTTCTTAGCGATTCAATTACGTAAAAGACGATCCCTCGCGTTGATCATAGTTATCGCATCTAAATATAGTTTTATGGTATAAAGCTTTTCTTATACAGTTTATTCCGGGGGTAAGATACACTTAATATCATTACCACCGTGTTGAACAGCAATGAAAGAGGCTGTAAAGCAGACCTGTGATGGCGTTGTTCTTGATCTTGAAGTCTCCCCCGGGGCAAAAAAGACTGGGGTGCATGGTTTTAATATATGGCGCAAGCGCATCGAAGTCCGGCTCAGTGAGAGGGCGGAGAGAGGAAGAGCAAATGAGCAGCTCATCTCTTTCTTCGCTGATCTATTCAATATTGATTCCAGGAATATCCAGATCATCACAGGTTTGACAGGCAGCAAGAAATCTGTGAAGATCACAGGGACTGATGCATCTGACATTCTGAAGGTTCTGAATGAAAAATGAATATAAGAACTCTTGAAGATATAGAACGGCTTGAAAGCATCGAAGAGATCATCCTGGAACTTCAGGAACTTGCGCAGAGCGGTGCGATCATCGTGGTAGAAGGAAGGCGTGATGTGGAATCTCTACGATCCCTGGGGATCAGCGGTGAGATCTGGCTTGCATGCCAGCACCCGCTGCTAAAGTTCGCAGAACAGCTATCAGAAAGCGGAAAAGAGATCGTTTTATTGACAGACTGGGATAAGAAAGGTGGAATCGTTGCGCGCAAGATCCTGAACTACCTGACGTCATATGGCGTCGCGCCCAATACTGAGATCCGTTCACGAATAGGAATCCTTGTAAGAAAAAGGATCAAAGATATAGAGAGCCTCAACAATTATGTCATAAAGCTCAGGTGCGAGGTGGGGAATGATCCTATTGAAGGCGACAGGCGCGCTCCTGTGCATCCACTGGAATGTCTTAAGAGCGGCAATGATGGCGCTGAAAATGGGAATGAATAGGTCAAGAGCTTAAAGCCTCAGTAGTCGGGTGTTCAAATGCAAAGACTTTATGCAGATAAAAAAATCAAGGCTCTTGAAGAGCAGATTGAGTTGCTCAAATCTTTTATTTCCAAAAAGGAGCCATTGATTACGATAGGAGATTACAGGAAATATCTTGCAAAAACTAAAAAAGCGGTTGTAGTGTCTATAGAGCCCACAGAATACATTAGAAAAACCAGAGTAAAATGATGAACACATTCCAAAGCAATATTGCTGAAACCACAATGCTTTTAAAGGTGACCAAACAATTATGGTATTGCATAGATGCAATTAATCATCCATGCAACCAATCATCCAGAGAAAAGTAGTTAGATATTCATATTCACAGAGGGTTCACGGATTAAAAAGTGGCCCTGATAACAATGTTAACTTTCATTTCCTCAAGGGACAGAAACAAAGAAGGCTGATTTCAAACAGGTATAATAGTTTAAACTAAAAAAACGTCTGTTAAGCCTAACCTTGGGAATGAAACTATTTTCTAACTACGATTTCAAAGGGAGGGTACATTATATGCAAAATTCAGATACAACGAAATATATCATTCATGCCAGAATAAAAGCAGATGGAGTTATCGAACGCCCTGATGTCATAGGCGCGATATTCGGACAGACAGAAGGTTTGATAGGTGCTGATCTCGACCTGAGAGAGCTGCAGAAAAGCGGAAGGATCGGGAGACTTGAGGTCAATATCAAATCAAATATGGGGAAGTCGGTGGGAACGATCGAGATCCCCTCAAGCCTTGATAAGGTTGAGACAGCGGTGCTCGCATCCAGTCTTGAGACCATTGACAGGATCGGTCCCTGCATTTCCAACATCAACATCGCAAAGATAGAGGATGTCAGGTCATCTAAAAGAAAAAAAGTCATAGAGAGGGCAAAGCAGATCCTCTCGGAGATGTTCGATGAGATGCTTCCAGAGAGTCAGGAAATCACGGATGAAGTCAGGCAGTCTTTACGGATCGAGGAGATCACGACCTATGGGAAAGAGAGTATCCCGATGGGACCGAATGTGGTTGATTCAGACGCCATAATAGTGGTTGAAGGAAGGGCTGATGTACTGAACCTTCTCAGGTACGGCATAAAGAACGCTATCGCAGTAGGAGGGACCAATGTTCCTCAGCCAGTGATGGACCTCTGCAAGAAAAAGACAGTGACCGCGTTCACGGACGGTGACAGAGGAGGGGAACTCATAATCAAAGAGCTTCTCCAGGTCGCTGATATTGACTATATTGCCCGTGCCCCAGACGGGAAGGGCGTGGAAGAGCTTGTCCAGAAAGAGATCCTGAAATCATTGAGGCAGAAAATACCTGTTGAGCAGGCATTCGATTATTATCAGGTCAGCAAAAAGAGAAGAGTCGCGATAATGGATGCGACCAGGAAAAAGGCAACAGGAAGGAGCGAGCCCTTGGTTTCTGAATATGTAGAAATGGTTCCTGCCAAAGAGGAACTTACAGAGTTCGAACAGACCGTAGAGCCTGAAAAGTCTGTCGAAGAACCTGGAGAAGCGGTGGAAAAAGAAGGTAAGAAAAATGTATTCCATGACCATATGGCTCAGTTAAGCGGGACCTTGAGCGCGCGTCTTCTCGACAGGAGCAATAATGTAATAAGTGAAGTACCTGTCCGCGATCTTGCAAGTGCATTAAAGGAAGCCAATGGAGATATCGCAAGCGTTGTGTTCGACGGCGTGATAACCCAGAGGATAGTGGACATCGCTTCAGAGAAAGGAATAACGAACCTGATAGGTGCAAAGATGGGGAACGTTGTAAAAGCCCCTGCCTCGATACATATGGAAGCCTCAGGCAGCCTGTAAGGATGAAAATGTGGGTAGAACCGTACCCAGAATTCAGTCCTGAAAAACCGCTCTTTATCTGCATCCTGGCAAATACAGGGACTGCCAGGATTCCTGGAATTTCAGCGGCAGGTAAAACCCCGGAACTCACTGATTATACGCCGGCGGCAGATGCTGAGCTCGTCGAGACAGGAAAAGCCATCAGCATCACTGAACCTGCGATGTGCCCATCGGGTGCGCCCACACCTGCGGTATTGACAAGGGCATCCATGCTGCTCACAGAGATCCCCTGCCTCTTTATCAGCGCAGGTCTGAATGTTAGACCAAAGGTACCATTTTTTGATCTTAATGCCCACCCCGGAGGAGACATACGAAATGGTCATGCAGTGGAAGATGCTGGAGATATCTATAAGAAATCTGCAGCTCTTGGAAAGAAGCTTTCGAAGCTCTCTGATCTTGTCATAATCGGCGAAAGCGTACCTGGAGGAACAACGACAGCTCTTGGAGTGATGAGGGCTATGGGTTATAACGGCATGGTCTCATCCAGCTTTCCTGACAATCCGCAAGAAATCAAAGACAGGGTAGTGAGTGAAGGGATGAAGCGCGCACACCTGTCATTTGGCTGTTTGAAAGATGACCCACTCTGTGCAGTGGGGCATCTTGGCGATCCCATGATGGCAGCCGCTGCAGGATTAGTGGACGGGCTCGGCACAAAGACCATACTTGCAGGCGGGACTCAGATGGTTTCGGTGCTGTGCATAATCAAGAACCTTGGACTGAAGAGAGATGTCTCAATAGCCACAACCTGTTATGTTGCGGACGACAAGAGCGCAAATTTCAGGGAAATGATCGAAGTGCTGGGGTTTCAGGCATTTATCGCAGACCCGGGCTTTGGGAATTCAAGATTCAAAGGACTCAGGATGTATGAGCGCGGAGAAGTGAAAGAAGGCGTGGGTGCTGGCGGAGCCATGCTGGCTGCTGCGATGATGGGGTTTTCTCAGAAAGAGTTCAGGGAAAGAACTGAAGAAGTGTACGGCAGCCTGTTTCCTATTTCGTGATATGATTGAAAGGCCAGGGCTTTTTCGACCTGTTCTATCAAAATCATTATATTTTACCTATTACAATTATACATTTGTACGCCCCGGGCATTACATGCTCTGAGCGTTAGGAGGAAAATATGGCACTAGAAAATGTAGTAATAGGGATAATTCAATTAGTTATCGCCATAATACTTGCAGTGGTAGCACTGTATATTGGGTTCTCAGTTCTGGGATGGATAACTAAGGGAATTGAAGAAGAAAAAGAGATTGCTAAAGGCAACACAGCAGTAGGTATTCTTGTAGCAACCGTGTTCATAGCTATAGCCATTGTCGTGCAATCAGGAGTCATTGGTGTTTCTACAGGCATCTCAAAGGCGCTGGGGGGAGACTTGATTCCTCTGATAGCAAGCATATTTCAACTAATACTTGGAATAATACTTGCAATCGCTGCAATATATCTTGCTCTCAATGTACTCGATAAGCTCACCAAAGGGATCGATGAGTTTGAAGAGCTCAAGAAAGGAAACGTGGCAGTCGCACTTGAGATGGCAGGAGTAATAATCGCGGTAGCAATAATCATCCAGGCAGGTGTTCTGGGAATAACTTCTGGAATATAGATTGAATTTTTTTACTTTTTTTCAATAATTTCATCAGTTTTTCATTCACTTCATGTCCCACGATATCATCGAATCCCTCTCTCACGCGGATGATCACCGAGCCTTCTGGCACTGCTGCTTCAGGAAGTATGCAATCAAGGTCGCCATCTGTTATGCCGATGATCGGGATCCCAAGACGGGTAAGTATATCTGCAGCGACCATGGTAGTGTCGTCTCCAACTGTTATGACGATGCTTGCGCCTTTTATAAGTTCGAAGGTGGACTCAGCGCTGTGATCAATTATTGCTACCGTTCTGGATTCTTCAATCTTCGATTTTTTTATCCGCGGCTTATGCTTTGTCCGCCGGATACTCCCGGTCTTGACCTTTGCAGTGAAAAGATCGATCTTTCTGGATCTCAGCTTCTCAAGACCATGGGGTTTTGCCTTGATTCCCCTGAGCTCGAACACAGCACTGTCCCTGCATATGATCTCAGGTTCGGTTTGCGCCACTTCTCCTATGACAATCCCTTCGAGACGGATGTTCTCACCCTCAAAAGCGCCTGCAATTCTCCTGATCACTTTATTTCCTTCTTTTCTGATGTGCAGCGGCACTCTGCTTCCTTCCTCGACCGGCAGGTCGTAATGTTCGTGATGCATCCTGAGGAATTTTCTCACATACTGCGCGCACTTTTTTACCTCATGTCCGTAGTAGAAGATCCTGCCACATGCGTCAGGGCTCTCGATGTGGAGGAACAGAAGAGAAGGGTCGAGCTTTGATGCCACGATCTGTCCGAACTTGAATCCTGTTTCCAGTGTTTTTCCATGATTGAGCAGGATCGCAAGATCTATGCTGTCCCTCATGGCATTTATGGTCTCGCTCGGCGTGAGCCCCTGCGAGATATCCACCACATCCTCCAGACCTGCGTCAAGAACAGCCGTCCTCCCCATCGTCCCACCGAGCTTTGCTGCGACCTCATGTTCTTTCCTGAATATGTCTATTATCCGTTTTGCTGATCCCATATCAACGATCTCAGGACCATGGAGAACTATTCCTATTCGCATGTATGCCCTTTGGTTTTTCAGGATAAAGATTTAAGTATCAAAAAGAAATATTGGAAACATGAAACTGAAACTCAAGGATGTAATTATCGCGATTATCGCTCTGATTTTTGCTTATTTGATAATCGAGTTTTTATGGAGATTGATGTTTTTTGCAATAAGAATAGTGGTGATTTTGATAGCCGCATATATACTTTATTTGATTTTGAAAAAATTGCTGTGATAGATCAATCCGAATATCTTCTCTTGAGGAAGTGATGTACCAGAAAAATAACAGCCCAGAAGACTGCTGCACCTTTCAGCGCTCTTAAGATATTCACGGTTTCTGGCTGCAGCAGATATCTCAGCATCAGATAAATTATGAAATAAATGACAGATGCAGCAGATGCAGTAAATAAAGGGCTTTTTTTATCCATTTTTCTATCTTTCAGTCAATTTATTATTAGAAATATCTTTCCATGCCATAGTAATTGCGGTTCAAGGTGCTGAATCTAAAAATATATATGTAGCCAGTCCTATCTGGGACGATTAATAGTGCTGAACAGGATGGAAAAATGACGAAAAAGATTAAACTCTCCGAGCTTGGAAGCCTGCTTGGGGGCCTGGAAATCGAGGCTCTTGAGGGAGTAAAGATAGAAGGTGATGTGGAGCTTGATCTCGGGCAGATGATTAATCCGCAGATGGCATAT
>JAPZAV010000020.1 GCA_027460465.1 Candidatus Methanoperedens sp.
TTAGAACAGGAGCGATTCTATGCTGAACGTCGCGGAAGGATTATCAAGTTCAAGCGAGATGATTCTGAGATTTTTAAGATAATTGGGGAGGGGTTGAAAAATCTGGAGAGTCAATCCAACGGTTTATTGACGCCATAGGTAAGATACAATGTTTTCTACAAAGGCTTTATATATGAACAGGTTGTATTGAGATCATATCAGTTAGCTTATAGGGTAAGTGATAGATTCAGGGAATCCCCATCTGTAATTACTTTTTTAGGTAGATTGATTAAATAAACAGAGGAAAAAGATTGTTTACAGAAAAAGATAGAAATTCTCCTGTCTCAGCGGGCGATATCCACAAAGTCGCAATTGAGGGCATTGCCAGAGAGGGAGATGGTATCGCGCGTATACAGGGTTTTGTGATCTTTGTGCCTGGCACGAAGGTCGGAGACAGTGTAACGGTAAAGATTGAGCGGGTGCTGCGAAAATTTGCAATCGCGACCCTTGCTGAAAAGAACTAAATCAACGGAGAAATATAAATGAATTACGAAAGAAGAGGCGGCTTCCGCGGTGGAAGAGGCAATTTTGGAGGACCAAGAGAGATGCATAAGGCGACCTGTGCAGACTGTCATCAGGAAACTGAAGTACCCTTCAAGCCATCAGGCGATAGACCTGTCTACTGCAGAGAATGCTACCAGAACCATAAACCAAAGAGATATTAATATTTCCAGTATCGCTTATATCAATTCATAAAAATTAAAACGGGCGCAGATATAACAATATCGCTGCCCGTAAACTCTTTTTATCTTACATTCCCTTTTACCAGAGTTGCTACTTTCCTTCCGAACTGCCTGCACCTCTCAAGTCCAGCCTCATCAGGTTTTTCCTTTATAAGAAGCCCGTCCACGGTCTTCATCCCGTAACCCTTCAGCCTGTTCGTTATCAGATCCACAACTTCTGGAGACCATCCGTACGAACAAAAAGCAGCTCCGACTTTGTCCTTCAGTTCCAGCCCTTTCATCTTCTCAATAAAGACCTCAAGCGCGGGCATGATCTCATGATGGTAAGTCCCTGAACCAAGAACCAGTCCATCGATGTCATTGATCATTTCGAGTTTAGCTTCATGGACGTGAGATACCATGACCTCCATACCCTCTGCCCTCACTCCATCGGCTATCGCACCTGACATGAGTTCTGTATTGTGCGTCGCAGAATCGTATATTATCACCACTTTTGCCATATGCATCACTTCTCCTCACAGCCAATAAGGTTTTCGAAGCTGTGTATATGCATTATGCGCCACGATGAGACCGTGAGCTATTGCCACAACTGTGAACTGCACCTCTGACGCCACATCCCCGATCGCATAGATGCCATCCATGCTTGTCTTCTGGGATCTATCTGTCTTGATGTACCCCTTTTCCGTCAGCTCGATCCCGAGCTTCTGAAAGATCTCGGTGTTCGGGGTCAGCCCCACCGCAAGGACGATTGCATCCACGGTCATCTGGAGCTGTTCATCCTCTTTTATGTTCCGCATAACAGCTCTCTCTACCTTTTCCGTCCCTGCTATCTCAAGAAGTTCGGTATTATACAGGATTTTCACCTTATCCAGTGTTTTCAGATGCTCGATCTTATGCGGCACTGCACTCAACTCATCGCGCCTGTGCGCAATTGTGATGAGATCTGCAGTATCTGCAATGCTCAGTGCGGCATCCACAGCAGAGTTCCCGCCTCCTATGATGAGGACGCGCTTTCCATGGAATTCCTCAGGGTTTCTTACAAGATAATACACTCCTCTACCGTTCTTGCTGAACTTCTCTTCTCCCTTGACACCTGCCTGTGAAGGAGAAGTGCCTGTTGCTATTACCACGATCCTTCCCCTGTACTCTCCATCCTCTGTAATAACTTTATTATCCTGTGTGATCTCGCTCACACGTTCCTTCTTAAGATCCACTTTTAACCTCTTTGCATCATTCAACCATGTATCTATCAAATCCTGGCATGTTGTTTTTTCGCATAATCCAGGAAAGTTCTCTATCATCTTGGTCGGACAGAGCCATGAGAGAATCCCTCCCCAGCTGGAGGCTTCAAAGATGGCAGTCTTGAGTCCCCTGTACGCGCACAATATTCCCGTACTCATACCCCCGGGTCCGCCGCCCACGATAACCACGTCATAATCATATTTTTCAGCTTCAAGTTTGGCCTTCTCTTCTTTTTTGGTCATGTAATCCTGGATCGCTGCATGAAGAGCGTCTGCGGCAAGGTTGGAGCAGTGCATCTTTATTGGAGGCAAACCTCCGAGTTCGTCTGCCACGTCCCCACGCGTGATTTTAAGAGCTTCCTCAAGAGTTTTTCCTTTTGCCATTTCCGTGATCATGCTGCTTGTTGCGATCGCAGAGCCGCACCCGAAGGTCTTGAATTTCACATCCTTCAGTACATTGCCCTCGACCTTTATCTGGATCTCCATAAGGTCTCCGCAGACCGGGTTCCCGACCCTTCCTGTTCCATCAGCTTCCTTGATCTCCCCGACATTTCGAGGGTTCCTGAAATGTTCCATCACTTTTTCTGAATATTCGAATTGTTCATCCATTTTCTTCACCTATTTTTTCGGATAAAGAGGCGATAATGCCCTCAGCCTGGATACAACCTCTGGTACTGATTCGATAACATGATCAACATCTTCATCTGTGCTGGATTTGCCAAGCGTGAGCAGAAGTGAGCCGTGCGCCTCTTCATGCCTCAATCCCATTGCTATGAGCACATGCGAGGGCTCAAGGGTTTTTGTTGAGCATGCAGAGCCTGTGCTCGCAGTTATCCCCATATCATTTAACTGCAGTATGATGCTCTCCCCTTCGATGAAGCTGAATCTGAAACTTGCATTGTTGGGCAGCCGCTTTGTCCTGTGACCCGTGAGATAGGAATATTCTATTTTCAAGAGATTATCGATCAGCCTGTCGCGCAGTCTGATGAGGTGCGCACCTTCATCCACCATCTCTTTCCGGGCGAGTTCTGCAGCTTTGCCCATACCCACTATGAAAGGAATATTCTCAGAGCCGCTTCTCATCCCGAATTCCTGCCCTCCTCCCAGCATAAAAGGCATGATCCTGACGCCCTGCTTAATATAAAGTGCTCCCGCACCCTTTGGACCACCCATATCATTGGAGGAAATGGAAAGAAGATCTATATGCTCATCTTCCACATTGACAGGTACTTTTCCGACGGCAGCTGTCCCATCCACATGGAACAGGATCTTCTTATCTGAGGCGATCTCGCCTATCTCCTTTATCGGCTGCACGGTTCCCACTTCCCCATTCGCGTACATAACAGAGATCAGAATGGTTTTGTCTGTTATTGTATTTTTTATTTGCTCTGCACTGACAAGACCGTCCCTGTCCACAGGTATGTGTGTGATCTCAAAACCGCTTTTCTGCAGGTCCTTCAGGGGATTCATCACTGACATATGCTCCACAGAAGTTGTTATGATGTGATTACCCTTATCCTTGTACCGCATCGCTGCACCGCGAAGCGCCAGATTGTTCGACTCGGTGGCACCTGACGTGAATATGATGCTTTTCGGGCCTGGAGCGTCCACCAGGTCTGCAACATGCCCCCGTGCTGCTTCAAGTTCCCTTCTGGCTTTTCTTCCGGCCGAATGTAAGGAGGAGGGATTCCCGATTTCCTTATCAAAATATGGCATCATCGCTTCAATCACCCTCGCATCCACAGGTGATGCAGAGCCGTGATCCATGTAAACCTGCCTCATTTTTTCCTCTTTAAATGCGTCTGTCTCTGCCTTCAGGTCCTTCACATTCAGGTATGTAGCATGTGGCATCGATAAAAGCGCATGCTTCTTTGCACGAAGGACATCTTTCAGGCGGTATTGGTCCGCCCTCGAACTGATACCCGCACATCGAACATTTCCATTGAATCTTCATAACTTCTCTTAAAACCACATGGTTCCGTCTGCATCAAGTACAAGATCATTGAGCGTTGCTGCCCCGACTATCTCAGCTGTCTGGACAAAATCTCCTTTTGCAAGATCGATGAGCTGACAGCTCTGTTCGCAGACCATGAGTTTCACTCCCGCTTTTACTGCCTGATCCATTATTTCTTTTAATGATGGAAAATTTCCCATCTTTATTTTTTCAGCGTTCCCTTTTTTCACCACTGTAATTCCCATTCCAAGGAAATATACGATTGCATCTATTCCCATTGCTTTTGCGGTCTGTGCCAGGATAAATGGCGAATACAGACGTTCCGGTGTATTTATTCCACTCGTTTGCACATAAAGTAACGTTGCCATGCGGCCTCCATTGTATTATTAGGGCTTATTCCAATATAAAGCATGGTCATTGGATAAATATTATTCCAGATTCAGTTCTATTTCACTTGATTTATAAGTTTCTTAGAAATCACCATCTGGAGCATACTGTTATAAATCAATATGCTTCGCCATATGTTTTTCAGTTAAATTTATATACTATTATGAGAAATTAAAATACGAGACAACGAATCGTTGTCGGGGTATCAAAATATGGCGAAAACAAGAAATTATGTAGTAAGGGATAAGAATGGAAAAGAGACTGGAGTTTTTACAGGAAACCAGCCTCGACAGGCAGCATTAAAAGCAGCCAACCGTAGCAAAGGAACGAAATCGAAACCCATTGAAATAAGATTAAGAGAGAGAGGATCAAAAAAAGTCCATGTATATAAAGGATGGAAAGAAGTTGTCCCTGCTCCTGAGAACAAACCAAAATGGATGCCTGATAAGATTAATAAACCCAATGTGAAGAAAGTGGGGATAGAAAAACTCAAAAAAATTTAATCTGGGCTTTTTTATTTTTATTTTTTTAAGGAAGTTTTATAAGCATTGAGTTCTCTTTTCTGTCTGGTGATCTGATGAGTTCGTCAATGTTGCTGATGGGTTACATTGCCTGGGCATGTATAGCAGTTACGGGTTTAGTGATGTCCGCTTTGCTTTTGCCTGCGTTTTTCGCAACCCTCGTCTGACCATTCTGCAGTACTTTAATCGGGCTCGCCGGGATTTGAACCCGGGTCATAGGCTCCGGAGGCCCATGTACTGTCCGGACTATACTACGAGCCCGCACCTGATCAAAAATCATGGTATCACAGATATGTCCAGTGACTGAAGGTCGCGGCCTGGCCTGCAGATCTTCCATTTGCATCAAGGATATTCCAGACCGTGGCCTGTTCGATCAGGAAGCGGCGGCCGCTTCTGGAGATCCGCACGCCTCGATAGGTATCGATGAACCCATTATGCGTGACCTGTGCTAAAAATCTCGCTCGTTCTTCGCGGTTGACAGGCTCTGCCGTGAGTCGCGAAGGAATACTCGTGAATTCATCCCAGGTCATCTCCCACAGTTCAAGTGCCGTCTGATTGCCATAGTTCAGGATTGGATCTTCCTGGGTTCCATGTGAGAGAACTGCGAACTTTACTTTAAACAGCGCCTTAACGCGCTGTTCTGGTGAACCTTCCTGAGAGATCAGATCCATGCCTGTCCAGTATCTATAGCTGTCAAGCAGGTTCAGAACGTGCTCGATCAGAAGCGGGTCATCAAGCAGTAGCGGCATAGAAGCATCAGTCCTGAAATTCATGAATAATTTTTACTTCTTGGGTACCATTCGTATGATATTCTCTTTTCCTTTTCTTATTTTGAGAATCCGTCCATCTTCTTTCATCTTGGCAAGTACTATGCTTATCTTGGACTTTGAAAGTCCACTTTCCTTTACAATCTCGGACTGATAAGCCTGCCCTCCAAATTTGATGAGATACTTTTCTATCATTTCCTCATCATCCAGAATTTCTCTCGTCAGATCAGGAAAAGGTGCCACTATGGTCTCACGGACAGCAGAATCTTTCACAGCAGTGCTATCATCAAAAGTCTGATATATTGGTTTAATTTCGGCACTGCCCATATGACCTGAGGACTGATCTGGTTTTTCAGTTTGCATCTTTTCCACCCAAGAACCTGATGGCTGAGTTCCAGTCTTATCTATCATATCAGTGTTATTTTTTCTGCTGTTTGCTGGATGACGTCTTTTTATCCAGAATACAAATATGGTGCCTGAAATAAGCATGAAAGCTATGAAAAGGACATTTACTGATGGCGGTGATTCCACGACGCTTGTTTCATTGCGCGAGAGCACAATGGAAGGTTCTCCTTTCCCGAAGCTTTGATAATAAGATCCATCCCATATCAATCTGTTTCCTACACTCTTGTCAAATCTGGGAGTTACATTCTGGTAGGTGTAACCTTCAGGCATTTTTATAACAAGTACATTATCCGAGGAAGGCACCATTCCTTCAGAAAAAGCATCTCCAATTAAAATCTGTGACGAATTTGTGAGCGAGAAATTCTTCCACTCAAAACTGTAACGAATGATGCGATACGCATTTGGCATGCTTTTGAACACATCATAGGAAACATTGAAATTCTCTATGCTCATACTACGGTTGGAGTAATTAGCCGCTGATTGTAATGTTTTATTAAGACTATTCCTGAACTCTGTGATATCTTTTTTCTGGCTGAAATTGGCCGGATCTTTCATAAAGAACTCCCATTCATTTATTTCAGACTGAGTGGCGAATGGCTTATGTTTTTCCACGATCCAGAACGCATTTCCGCTTTCATTGATCTCTATTGTGAATATTGTCTGGTCTGTCAACAGTCCAGTCTGAGCTCCTGCTATCTGTCCACAGAGCATTAGAAAAATAAATATAAGGATTGCCCTCATTAGTATAGCAGAGGACGGCATCAGTAATAAGATTTACTATGAATTATACTGAATTATTATCTGCTCAATTTTCGTTCTTTTCAATTTCTGGTTGATCGTACTTTACCTCTTCTTTCCTGGTTGAGATTGCACTCATTTTATCCAGATCATCTATTCCAGATATGTTTTCAAATTCTCTGCTGAGATTATCATTTCCGAGCTTTTCTTTTGAGAATATCGCGATTTCTTTTGCAAATTTGTTATAATTCTTCGCATCTCTTTGAGCCTGTTTCAGGGCAGCTGCATACTCTTCTACAGTGATATTACCTGCTTCAAACTCTAGCCTTAAAGAATCAAGTGTAGTCTGAAGCCTGTTCATATCTTCTTTCATGCTTTCAAGCTTCTTTGCAATCAATTCTTCAGTGTCTTCATTTTTTGATACATGGTATTCGAACAAGCGTATTCGGATCTCAGTTATGTGGTCCTCAAGTCCGTTATCTAAAATATCGAAGATGCTGCCACCGTTCCCCTCTATATTGTTCACGTTCACATACCATCTGAATTCAATCTGCGAATCTGAATCACTGCCTTTGAAGATCATAGTATGGAGCCCGGTGTTTTTTCCATCCCAGATCTGGGTGTAAGAAGAGGTATTTCCGCTTGTGACACCAACCACTGGCGAGCCATCTAATGTCCATGAATTCATCATCATCCCTCTCGACATTGTGACCGAATATTCTATGCTCCTGCTCTGTGTGTTATCTATATAAATGGTGTCAATAACCTGCGGGTACCATGATAGAATCGTTGCTCTTTTCTTTTCTGGATTTTTGTCTTGCACTGAAATGTGCCATGTTAACGTCTGCGTATGCCCATTGATGTTTGAGCCATTGACAGAAACACTGTGCATCCCTTGATCATCGAAGCTATAAGTTTGCGTTTCTGAATTAACTTTACTGGAATGACCATTCATTATCCAGAGCCATGCAGTTATGGGTTGGTCAGAAGTTACATTGAACCTTACTATATCTCCTGTATTCACAGAAAAAGTCAAAGCATCATCGTTGGTCTTGCTATTGCTCCAGGTGACTATCTTTGGAGGTTTTTCCTCTATCCCGGGAATATCAGCGTGCTTCCAGAACTCAAACATGGAGGCGCTGCCGGAAATAGACAGTACAATCGTCAAAAGAAATATCGCGATTATCGCGAGAGACTTCATAATATTAGTGATACAATCATTAATAACATAAATCTAATGAAGGTTTCTAATAATCTTAAATAGTTCTAATGGTTCATAATGGTTTATTATAGTTCATGAATGGATAAAAAAACATTCATTACCATATTACATATTATTTCATGAAAAAAATAATTCTAAAACCTCTTTTTGATAAAATAAAAAATTTCCAGGCTATTAATTAAAATATAAATATTAATAATTCAGTTAAACCAGATTTAATGTTTTCTTGTTATCATCCTATCCTTATATTGGCTCCATCGATTTCATATTCAAGCCAGGGGGTTGTTTTTTGCGATAGACCTGATACCCTTATGAAATTTCTATCATTCTCTACTTTAACTTCTATTATCCCGTCAAATAATTGATTTAAAGTACCAACTGCCAGGATATCATGTACCCCGCTTTCCATTACATATATTCCAAGACCTCTCATTGCTTTTATGCGCCCTGTAAAAACGTGAAGAAATTTGAACACGGTCTTGATATTGGAATACATCAAAAGCGCAGAAAGCGAATTGATGTTGAGCTGGATATTCTTGACATTTTTTCTTATAAAGAACCTGTCAAAAAGCTGGCTGATTTTTATCCCTATCAAAGTCAGATCAACAGGGCTGTTTGCTATTTTGATTATTTCATCTTCGTCAGCTTCACCGCCGATCATCCTTGTGGTGCAATCAACTATCCCGATTCTGGATGCCGGAAGATTCAATTTGTTCTCTCTGAACCATTCCAGTACTCGTGTTCCAGGCTCATAGGTGTTCACCGATATTACTGCATTTTCATGTTTGGATGCACTGTTGTACATCATATGGTTCAAAATTACGTTCTTTCCGCTCATCGGGGGACCGATCAATAAGATGTTAGATCCTTTTTTTATTCCGCCGTTCATTAATTCATCCAGTTTCTTGATTCCTATTTCCATTCTAATAACCTCCACATTTAGATGATTGAGGAAGAACAGACAAATGTTTACAGGTATTTCCAGGGGACATTGTTATTATAAACATAATCTACATAATAATAACCATATGTCAGTTCTTATTATAAAAACTCCGATGATTTTTACAGTTTTTTCTGGTTTTCAACGTATATAACGATTTATTTGCGTTTTTTAACGTACATGATTGTTTATTAATTCATTCAAAGCTGTATTATCCCGTCTCAAATTTATGAATGGTATGATGACTATATATCATCGTATGATTAAGGGACTGGAAAATAAAAAAGAGAAATAATTCAATATCTTGCCAGCGTGATAAAGCCAGTGTGGCCAACCCTTGCAGTTGACGGGCGTGTTCCCCTTTCAGTAAAAGAAATTTCACGCTCTATGGTTTCTATTGTTCTGACTTCTGCAAACCCTGTCTCTTCAATTGCCTTCCTGGCTTCTTTAGTCTGCTCAAAAAAAGGCGAATATACAGCAAGAAATCCCCCGGGATAAAGGACCTCAGGCGCATAAGGGATAACATGTGCGGCATCGAGAGTATCCAATGTTATCACATCGAATTTCTCATCCAGGTTCCTGATCTCTTCCACTATATCCCCGCTGCGCAGTTCCACACCTGAAAGACCTGCGAGAGCTATATTCTTCTTTGCAATCTCGATAAAGTCCTCTCTTTGCTCATACGATATGACTTTTTCAGCAATTCCGCCCAGATATATAGCAAGAATCCCTGAACCAGTACCTGCATCAAGCACATGATCAGAAGAACATAGTCCTGTGCCAGAAATAATTGTTCCGATATCTTTCGGCATCATTGGTGCACCGCTTCGTTTTGCATGCGCAAAGAAATCAGGTGCCCTTGGTTTCTGGACGATGAACTCGATCCCCAGATGAGAACTTATCCTGTCGCCGAAGGACTTTGTCTCCAGTTCTTCGAGATCCAGAATACCAAGGTCGGTATGCAGCTTGCCTTTCTGCATAACGAAATATTCTTTCATTTTTCCTTCATGGAATGTTTTTAAAAGTACCGGGAAATCCATCATCTCTCCGTTCATCTAATATATAACCTGATATAAGAATATAAGTGGTTGGTATGGAATACATCAATATCAAGGATAAAAAATATTCGCTTAAGATCCTGAAGCTACTGACAGGTCAGGAAGAACTGGATATCGAATCAATACAGGAGAATATTCTTATTATTGCTGCAGCCGTGGACGTGCCTGATAGATTACCCTATCTCATTGAAACCATCAAGTCCCTGGAGATAGAAGACCTGGAGAAATTCAGGTTCGTTTTGCTGAGGGTTCAAATTGATTCCCAGCTGCATATGAATGAAGATCTGGAAATGTATCAGAAGCGTCTTTATGTTGCGCAGGTGATGGAAAAATTACTCTATGGAGAGATCTTTCTTGAAGAAGGGGAAAAGGATAATGATGAAGAAGAGGAGAACGATTGAACACTCGATTTTTCATTTATTTCTCAATCATATTGTGCATGCCAACCGTTTTGCAGATTTCAAAGAAAAAAGGTTATATCTTATATACAATAAACAACATTCTGGGCTTGGATGTATGCAGATAGGATAAATTCGTTACCCCCATATTTATTTGCAACTATTGACAGGGCAAAACAGGAAGCCATCAGAAAAGGTATCGATGTTATCAACCTTAGCATTGGCGATCCAGATCTGCCCACTCCCAGGCATATAGTGGAAGCGATGAGAAACTCGGTTGAGAAACCTGAGAGACATCGCTATCCCTCTTATGAAGGGATGCTCTCCTTCAGGGAAGCTGCAGCGAACTGGTACAGAAAGACCATGAACGTGGAACTCGATCCTGAAGATGAAGTTCTCACACTCATTGGCTCAAAAGAAGGCATAGCCCATATTCCACTCGCATTCCTGAACCCGGGTGATATCTCGCTTGTGCCTGATCCTGCGTATCCCGTGTACAGCATCGGGTCCATTCTTGCAGACGGCAGACCTTTCAAGATGCCGCTTCTTGATGAAAATGATTTTCTTCCAGAACTTGAGTCCATACCTTCTGATATTGCAAAAAAAGCAAAGCTGCTTTTCATCAATTATCCAAATAATCCCACGTCTGCAACAGCCTCATTGAAATTCTTTGAGGAGGTTGTGGACTTTGCAAATGAGAACGAGATCCTTGTTATCCACGATAATGCTTATTCAGAGATGACCTTTAATGGTTACAAAGCTCCCAGTTTTCTTAACGTCAGTGGTGCAAAGGAAGTGGGCATAGAGACTCACTCGCTCTCAAAGACATATAATATGACTGGATGGAGGATTGGTTTTGCTGTGGGGAATCGTGATATAATCGCAGGTCTTGGAAAGGTAAAAACAAACGTGGATTCGGGCGCATTCGAGGCTGTTCAGGAAGCAGGAATTGCAGCTCTTAACGGGCCCCAGGATTGTGTCAGTGAGATGAACAATGTATATAAGGAGAGAAGGGATGCTCTGATTGCGGGATTGAAAGAACTGGGGCTCGAAGTGAGACTTCCCAGGGCAACGTTCTATGTATGGGTGCATGTGAATGGAAAATCATTGGATTTCACAAAAGCATTGCTTGAAAAGGCAGGGATAGTGACCACGCCCGGTGTGGGATTTGGTGAATACGGTGAAGGCTATGTTCGATTTGCTCTGACGCAGCCAGCAGCACGAATAAAGGAAGCCGTTGATCGGATGCGCAGGCTTGACATCTGAATTCTAATGAAAAATCATCTGAAATTAATTGTACTTTAGAAAAGTCTATTTAGGATAAGTTAAAATCATGAAGGAATATGCATTTGAATAGAAACTCTTTTGATTACCTCTGTCATGGGAGTGTGTGATGGAAATCGAGCAGATACTGGTTGAGCGTGTGGAACTTGTGGATTCGGAAATGCCTGAACTACTTTTTGAAATTAAACCACCTGAGCTTGCTGCTGCAGTTGCTTATGCGATAGAATCAAAAGGAAAACGCATACGTCCTGCTCTTGTGACACTTGCCTGCGAAGCGGTAGGTGGAACAGCAAGGGATGCAAGCTTTGCTGCGGCATCTATTGAATTAATCCACTCATCATCTCTTGTTCTTGATGATGTTATAGATAAATCTGAAAAAAGAAGGGGAAAGTACACGATTCACAAAATGTGGGGTACTGATATGGCTCTCCTTACGGTTCAGATACTTGCAGCGCTATCGCTCAGGATCGCTGCTCGCGACCCGAGGTTAATACGTGCCATAGCAGATTCTCTCTTCTGCATGGGCGAAGGGGAAGCAATGGAACTTGTGGATTATGCCAAGGATAAAAAGAGCTATCTTGACCTTGCGTTCAGGAAGACAGGGTCGCTTTTCGGTTCAGCGGCAGAAGTGGGAGCTGTGGTAGGAGGGGGAGATGAAAGTCAGATCAAGAATCTCTCACAGTTCGGAAAGCATATTGGCATTGCCTTCCAGATCAGGGATGATATTCTGGATTGTATCTCAAGTGAAGAAGACCTTGGCAAACCTGTAAAAAAGGACCTTTTTATGGGAAGACCGTCTATTGTGATCCTTGATGCGTTAAATTCGGGTATTTCGCTTGAGCGAATGATGAAATGCAATAACGGAGAGCTCATGCACCTGGTCTCTGATTCAATAGACTATGCAGACAGAATAGCGCATGAAGAGCTTGAGCTTGCAAAAGACAACATTGAAACGCTTGACGATGGTTTTGCAAAAAGAAAGCTCATAGAACTGGGTGAGTACATAATCCATCGAAGTAAATAATCATGGAGAGCTACAGTACAGGTTCCTTTTTTAATTATCTCGCTGACGGATGCCGCCTCTGCAATAAAGGGGCAAAAATGGTTCTTTTCGTTACAGGACTCTGCGGCAGAAATTGCTTTTACTGCCCGGTTTCGAATGAAAAACGGGAAAAGGACATAGTATATGCAAATGAAACGCGTGTGGAAAAAGATGAAGATTTGATAGAAGCGGCAGCATCAATGGATGCTCTGGGAACAGGTATAACGGGCGGAGAGCCTCTGCTGCGGCTTGATCGGGTGATCCATTATATGAGACTTTTGAAGAACAGGTTTGGAGACTCGCATCATATTCATCTGTATACCTCTCTGGCTCCTGACAAAACGGTGCTCGAATCATTGAAGAGCGCCGGACTTGACGAGATCAGATTTCATCCCCCTCATCACCTGTGGAAAGATATGGGAAGCTCAGGATACCGTGACTCTGTGAAATGGGCAGATGAACTCGGTATTTCCACAGGGATTGAGATCCCGGCCATATCCTCTGATCTGGGCAGCATTTTATCTTTACTGAATGAAGTTGGAGGTTTCTTGAACCTGAACGAACTTGAGTTCTCTGAAACAAATGCTGAAAAGCTTAAGAAACTCGGTTACGAGCCTGTTGATGATGTCTCATCTGCTGCCTCAGGAAGCAGAGAGCTGGCAGAGGCATTGAACTGGGATAAACTACACTTCTGTTCATCACGCTTCAAGGATGCTGTCCAGCTCAGAGAAAGGCTGAAACGCATTGCTGGAAGAGCTGTTCGCGATTTTGATGAGATAACAGAAGATGGAACGCTTGTGTATGGAGTTATCAATGGCGATGCCAGCGGGATTTTGATCGAGGCAGGGGTCACAGATGATATGTATTCTTTATCGAATGGTGCCACACACACAGCCTGGTGGATCGCTTCTGATCTTGCAGATGAGTTGAAAGAAGTGGGTCACAGTGTTTCTGTTATCGAGCGGTATCCTATGAAAAATGGACTGGTTGTCGAAATGACGCCGCTTTAACAATGCAAAGGTATAAACTCTTGAAATTTAATAGTGGAAAACGGTGGTTCGACTGAGCGCTGACGGAAATGAGAAGATTAAGGAAAGATTAACAAAATACCTCACAAGGGATGAGAACGGTATCAGGAGATCCGTTCTTAAATTATTCCTGACGAGTAAACCCTATACCACACAGGAGGTCTTTGATCATCTTATTAAAGAAGGTTTTGATGTTAACTACCGGGGAGTTTCAGCCATGGTCGGTCTCATGAATACAAGGCTTGGCATTTTGAGGATAGATGTAAAAGGTGATCATAATGTCTATTCTCTAAAATTTGAATATAAGAATGCTTTAAAATTGATAATGGATAACTATTGATCCACATTACATCTCAAATTCACAGCCTGCCCCCTGACCTATTCCCTCATCCAGCCTTACATGGATTTTTTTCACGTTATCCGCTCCATTCGATTTCAATGCCTCTGCAATTCCAGAAGTAAAATACTTGCAGAGATCTTCTGCGCTCACAGATCGTGTGGGAAGAAGCACCACATCTTCCAGTGGCAAAACATAGCGCTGTCTGCTCCCGATGATCTCGATCGACATGCCGTCGCCTTTCTGTATCCTGAGGCGGGGATCTTTTTCAGCGATCATGACCTTATGGTCAAGTCTATCACAGAGCTCGTTCACTATTCCCTTCACCTTTTCAAAATCAATGATAAACTCGCCCACCTGTTCGCCCTCGATCCGCACGCTGATGGCATAGGTATGACCATGAAGGCATCCGCATTTTGGATGCTCCGGGATAAAATGGCATGATGAGAACCGTAATTTAGCCATCCATCCATCGATTTCAATGAACATGAACCTGGCATAATTACCTCAGGGAGCATAATCCTTTGCCTGTTACTTTCAGCCTGCTTGCATTTCTTATATATCCATGCATGTCATTAATCTGCATATGCAAAGTCCGGATTCGTTGTTTCAGGGCAACAGCGATGGGCTCTGCATCCTCTGCAGAGGCTCAAAATTATTATGCGGCAAGGAGAGATGCCCGGTGCTTGTAAAATTCTATTCGAATGTAAAAGTCAGGTCTCTCACAGAAAGCCTGAACATAGACGGCTCCTCACCACCTGGAGTATTCGTAGGGAGGATAGGGTATCCATATGTATCTGTTGGTCCTCTGATCCCTCCATCGCATGGGGATACAAGGCTTCTTGACACACCTGAGATGTGGATTGGAAAGAGCATAGACGAGATCGTGGATTTCAGATCCCAGCTTGTAAGAGGAAAACATACTGTCCACATAAAGCAGCTCGACGGCAGCAGAATCATCGAAGCCACACGCGAGATGGCACTCTGTTCATCCCCGGTTGATGTTGAGGCAGAGTTCCTGAAAAAACCGAGTGCAAGGCTTGTGCTTGATGATGAGGTCCAGCCTTTCGGTCCGACTGCACCCCTGAAAAAAATAGATGTCGGGAGCGTGAAATTTAACCAGAGAATAGAAAAAGCATATTATGATACCGACCTCAGGGCAAAGGATGCAGTTCTTGGATTGTATAAGGACGGGATCCTGGTCTCGGGTATCCAGAAAGCTTTCAGCGTCGGTGCATTTGGAGAAGGTAAAGCGCGCTGTTTTGTGCCCACGAGATGGAGCATCACTGCAATCGACAGCATGATTTCTGAGAATCTGATGAAGAAGATGAAGGATTTCCCATTGATCAACGAATACCTGGTTTTTGAATCCTGGCAGCTCGATAACAGGTTCGTGGTTCTGATGATGCCGCGTTCCTGGAGCTATGAGCTTATTGAGGCATGGTATCCAAATACTGTGTGGAACCCGTTCGGAAAAGATGTGGCGATAATGTCATCCTCTGAAGGATATGACGGCAGGAGCGCATATGCAGAGATAGGAGGATGTTACTATGCTGCCAGGCTTGCGGTGAATGAATATCTCGTAAAAGAGAAGCGACAGGCTCGCGTGGTGATATTGAGGGAAGCGCATCCAGGTTACATAATGCCTGTGGGAGTCTGGAACGTGAGGGAGAACGTCAGGGCTGCGTTGAAAAGCATTCCCGGGAGATTCCACTCATTGAACGATGCATTTGAGTACATCTCAACCAGGCTTGTTATTCCAGAGCAGCGCTGGATAAAGGAGAGCACGGTATTGAAAGATACTTTATTCCAGAAAGGGCTGGAGGATTTCTTGAGTGCATGATAAAAGAGATAAAAGTAAAAACCGCGCTTTCTCCGTCACTGCTTCCAGGTCTGGATTACGCCCTCAATCCATACAGGGGCTGTGCACATGACTGCGTCTATTGCTATGCTCCATCTGTTCTCCACTGGTATAAAGGGAAATGGGGCGAGGATGTTGAGGTAAAGGTAAATTTGCCCCGCATCCTTTCAAAGGAGGTGCGGACAAAAAAGAAAGGGATTGTAGGACTCGGTACGGTAACAGATCCCTACCAGCCTGCTGAAGGAAAATATGAGATAACGCGAAGGTGTCTTGAACTCCTGCTGATGCACGGATTTCCCGTATGCATCCAGACAAAATCCTCACTTGTGCGAAGAGATATTGATCTTCTGAGGCGTTTTCCCGGGATCGAGGTAGGTATCACGCTCACGACGCTTGACGACAGCGTGAGGCAGACGATGGAACCCGGGTCTTCTAGTGTGGAAGAGAGGCTGCGTGTGCTTGAGGAACTCAGAGAAAATGGAATAAATACCTGGGTTTTCCTTGGACCTGTGATGCCTTATATCACTGATATTGAGGCGCTGATCGATGCTATTGCGGATGTGAAGCCTGGATATGTGCTTGTGGACAGGCTGAGGTTGAAGGAGGGAGTGAGAGAACGTGTTTCTGAGTTTGTCAGGGGATTTGATCCAGGGCTGGTTCGTGAATATGAGAGCATCTTTGATGGAGATGAGGATTATTATCTCAAGATTCTTGAGATGGTGATAAAGAAGTGTGAAGAGAAGGGATTGAGGTGCGAGATGAACAGACTCTGGTGAAAGATTCAGGTGGTATTTGAGTGGATCTGTATCGAATAAAGTCTGAGTAAAGTTTAAGTAAAATAACGATCTAATGATAGATTAGCGAGTAAGTCCTGTGGAAATAGTGATGTACCTTGAGGTGCATGTATTCCAAGTACACAGGGTTCGCTTTTCTATTCTTTTATCATAACTGTTGTAAGACCTTAATCCGATCCTTGATAAGATCGAAGTATCTGCTATCCCCAGATTCATATTTGCGGAAGATAGCACCAGCGATAAAATCAGCAGCTTGAAGGCATTGGTTATACATTGAGTTCTCATGGGTTATATCCACTTTAAAGGTAGTATTTTGCTTTATATGCTCATCAAAGTCGGCTCTGATAACTTTATTGCTAATTCTTTTATCAACAATCAGCTTTGAATGAGTAGTATTTCCATAGGGAAGGCAGCACATGAGATAACCCACGATAAAATTGTAAATCTTCTGTTTATGGTTATATCTGACAGGATTTACATGTTTTTTATCCAAGACTATATAGGCAATTTCAACGGGTTCATTGGCTATGCAGGTAAGGATTTTTTCTCTGATGAATTCGTTGGATTTGTTGAACTTAATCTCTGGCAGTTCCTTGAGTTTTTTCTTTAGCTTTCTTTGCCTGATCTTCTTGATGCATCTTTCGATATGCAAAGGCGTTTTTGTTATGAGTAACGCGATTACAATATATTTTGATGAGTTTGGATCAAAACCAAGATCCCCGCTTTCGTCAAGATATATATGCACTTAATCACTCTCGATTACTTTGACTTTTCAACAATTTCCTTTGCAGCTTCCTGCATTCCTTTTTGGAACTCAGAACTAACGATAAATTCAATTTTTGTTCCAATTTCTGGATATCTTGTTATGTCGAATAAATTATTAATTAGCATTTCATTTGGAACTGGCCGACTATGAACGATATAATATAATCGCTCAGCCCTGTTTGCATCCAGATGCGCTATTTCCTCCAACTCCGGTAATTCGAGCTCATCTACATTTTTAATTACAAATTCATATCCTTTCTTGAAATCATTACTCCGTTTCTGTTTGACTTTTGCTATAATCTTTTCAAGATTTTCTGCCGTCCTTTGTTTTAAGTACTGTTCAATACAATCCCTTGTTACTGCTGACCAATTCACTTCGGTTAGTTCATCCATTCGTTTCGCCAGTTCATCTGGAATGCCAACGGTTATATTTTTAGTCATATCTCTTTCACATAATTCTGTATAATATGTATCAAAATATAAAGCTTTCTGTGTAAACTGTGATATCAGATAAATATTCTGCGCATATTTTCAGATTGAAAAAACGCTCTCGGACTCTTATCGCCTATACGAGCATGAGAACGCCCATCGTCTTCAGTCACGGTATACCTCGGACGATGCACGAGGCCTGTATATACTATTTTTCAGGAACATACAGAATTATCTCCTGTTATGTTCGTATTTACTGCGAGCTGAAATATACTTCTCCACAACGTCCCAACAATTACCGACAGAACCGAGGTGGGTGCCTATAGATGTCCCCACACCGTTCCCTTAAGTGAGGGATTTCTTTTCTGAGAACTTCCCTTGTAATGCCTTTAATCTTCTTTGCAATAAAACTGATGGAATATTTCAGAGGGGTATTTTATGTTCTGATTCTCGCTTCAGCCAGAAACGCAGCGTCACCGATCTTTCATCTGTATTTGGGTGAAAACACCGTGCAGTCCGTAAGCAGCGATCCAGTATGCAGCTATCTTCTGTTTACCGTTCCTTCCATAATCCTGCAGCAATGGCAAAGTGAAACTAAGATCATCAGCGCAGAGTATATGTGTTCGCTGAGACCTAAAGAACCGCAGATTTCAATGGAGTCTTTGATTATGGACAGATTGGCGCTGGTCACACGGAATACAGATGAAATAGTCACACCAGAAGAGCTCGAGGCACTGCTCAGTTCTGACAGCACATGCTCAGCTTACGTCGGATACGAACCAAGCGGAAAAATCCACATGGGCCATGTGCTCACTGTGAATAAGCTCCTTGACCTGCAGCAGGCAGGTTTCAAGATCACTGTGCTCCTTGCTGATATCCATGCTTATCTGAACGAAAAAGGTACGATGGAAGAAGTGAAAAAGATCGCGGATTACAACAGGAGATGCTTTATAGCGCTCGGGCTTGATGAAAAGAACACAGATTTTGTGCTCGGGTCATCGTACCAGCTTGAGCCTGATTACATGATGGACGTGCTGAAGCTTGCGCGGAGCACCACGCTGAACAGGGCAAGACGCAGTATGGACGAGGTGAGCAGGGATGCTGAGAACCCAAAGGTGTCGCAGATGATCTATCCACTGATGCAGGCGCTGGACATCGCCCACCTGAGGGTCAAAGTTGCGGTTGGAGGTATTGACCAGAGAAAGATCCACATGCTTGCAAGGGAAGGACTCCCTGAGCTAGGCTACAGCGCGCCTGTCTGCATACATACGCCCATTCTGCTCGGTCTGGACGGGAAAAAGATGTCATCAAGCAAAGGCAATTATATCTCTGTGGATGATTCGCCAGAAGATATCAGGAAGAAAATGAAAGGTGCTTTCTGTGTGGAAGGCGAGGTCAGGGATAACCCTGTGCTGAGCCTCTTCAAATACCATATCATGCCGCGCTATCCTGAAATAGCAGTAAAGCGCCCTGAGAAATATGGAGGAGATCTGCATTACTCAGGTTATGAGGCGATTGAGGCTGATTTTGCAGCCCGCAGGCTCCATCCGATGGATCTTAAATCTGCGGCTTCTGAATATATGAACCAGATACTTGAGCCTGTGAGGAGGCTGATGCAGGAAAAATGATCACACACATAGTTCTTTTTAAACTGCTTGACCGCAGCCAGCGCAATATTGAAAAGACCAGGAATGTGCTTCTGAGCATGGAAGGTAAAGTCCCTCAGTTGCGCCATCTTGAAGTCGGAGTTGATGTCACTAATTCAGAGCGCTCATATGACATTGCCCTTGTAACAGAATTTGATTCGATCGGCGATCTTCATACATATCAAAACCATCCTTTTCATATTGAGGTAGCAAAATATATAAATTCTGTAAAGGAGTCCTCGGTAGCCGTGGATTATGAATCGGGATAGTTCAAACCATATACTCTCCCTGAATCTGCACAATCTCGCTGCTGTCCTTTGCCTCTGAGTATCTCTCCAGAGGCTCGAGGTTCAGTTCCAGGAAAGTCTGCCCCCACTTGAACTTGCCCAGGATGAGTGCAGCCTGTTCTTTTTCCCCAAGTATGTACAGCGCCGCAGCAAATGCCTCGACCGTGCTGAGCCTGAAAGGTCTCCCAAAGTTCACGGGGTTGGCTGCAAGCAGGAAAGGCAGTGCTCTGTGCTTCAGCCTGAGTCTTTGAAGTGCGGGAAACACGCGTTCTACCTCTTCCCATGAACAATCGAGCCCAACGATCCCGCGGCCTGGATCATCCCGGGGCGAAAGTGCCTGCTCTGCGAATGGATCAAGGAGTACGGCGTTCTTCGGGAGCGTCCCGGGTGATCCATGCAGCACAGCGAGACCGAACCTTGCGATTTTTTTCCCTGAGCATTTTTTTGGATCGCACTGGCGGGCATGATAGATATGCAAAGAGATCATGCGCCTTAAATGACGATCCGGGCTTATTATTATTTTCAATGCTTTTGGAAGTTAACAGCGTATAAATAGAAAACTATAAAGCATCCATGGATAAATTCTTTCTGTTCTGGTGATCCAATGGAACAGGATAAATGGCTGTATCATAATGCTCTGAAGTGGAAGGGCGAGAAGAAAGCTGATCTTCGAATGCTGGAGAGCGGACAGGAAATAGAAGTCGCGACACCGCCTGAGTTCGGAGGTCATGAAGGCATAATAAGCCCGCAGGATCTTTTCGTGGCATCCGCAAACGCATGTTTCATGACAACGCTTCTTGGCACTGTGAAGAACATGGGAGTGGAGCTTGTATCATATGAATCTGAAGCTGAGGGGATACTTGAGACAGTTGATAATCTGAAAATATTCACAAAAATAATTATAAAACCCAGGATAAAAGCAAAGGAGACCGAAGATAAGATCAGGCTGATCCTCAACCATGCAGAGAAGCGATGCCTCGTGGTCAATTCGATGAAGACGCAGGTTACGGTCGAACCAGAGATAGAGAGCGTCTAAAGTTTTTCATCTATACGATAGAAGCTTTTTTATTTATCAGAGCTTATTCTGGAATATTCAATGGACAAACTTTCTATAGACGATAAGGCTATCGAGTTCATAAAAAAAGCCCTTGAAAAAGAAAAAGCGCCTGCGATGCGTCTATTCATAAGCGGCGGCGGATGCTGCAAGCTTTTTGAGATCGCACCTGTAAGAAAAGCGCTTGCTGGAGATATTACGTATAACCGGTGTGGAATCAGGGTATACGTTGAAAAACAGATCGCTGATAATGCAGGTTCGATAGAGATCAAATTCGATGAAAAGAAAGGTCTGAGTATAGATTTTAAATAAATTGAGAAAGCTTTAAATAAAATTAATTCGTAATAGTTCGAACAAAGGAGAAGAGGATGATAGGTATTTCAAAACTGTACTGCGGTACCGTGGAACCTTCTGATGCGCTCAGGTACGGGCGGGAATCTGGCAGGCTTCCTTCGCATTTATTGCAGTTCTCAAAAGATAAAAAACCCGTGGTGGTATGGAACATGGGGAGGCGGTGCAATCTGCACTGCGTGCACTGTTATGCCAGATCAAAGGATATTGAATATAAAAATGAGCTGACCACACAGCAGGGAAAAGAGCTGATAGATGATCTGGCACAGTTCGGCTCACCTGTGATCCTTTTTTCCGGAGGCGAGCCGCTCATGCGCCCGGATCTTCCCGAGCTTGCGCAGTATGCAAGGTCAAAAGGGATGCGCGCTGTGATATCCACGAACGGCACGCTCATAGATAAAGAGATGGCAAAGACGCTCAGGGAAATAGGGCTTTCTTATGTTGGCGTTTCTCTGGATGGGATGAGAGATACGAATGATGAGTTCAGAGGGGTCAATGGTGCGTTCGACCTCGCCCTGCAGGGTATGCGCAACTGTATTGAGGAAGGCATCAAAGTGGGCCTGCGCTTTACCATGAATAGAAGGAACGTGAAGGATATCCCCGCGATCTTTGATCTTCTGGAAAAAGAAAAGATCCCGCGCGTCTGCTTTTACCATCTTGTGTACACAGGTCGGGGATCAAAACTGGTTAAAGAAGATCTCTCGCATGAAGAGAGCAGGAAGACGCTGGATCTTATAATGGAAAGGACAAAGGCAGCACATGACAGGGGGTTCCAGATGGAGGTGCTGACGGTTGATAACCACTGCGACGGTCCCTATATCTATTTCCGACTGCTAAAAGAAGACCCGGAGCGCGCAGCAGAGGTGTTCGAGCTTCTGGCGATGAACCAGGGCAATTCTTCAGGCATCGGTATTGCCTGCGTTTCATGGGACGGTTCTGTGCACGCTGACCAGTTCTGGAGGCATTATTCCTTCGGCAATGTGAAAGAAAGGAAATTCAGCGAGATCTGGACAGATACAGGCGACAGTCTTATGGCTGGGCTCAAGAACAGGAAGCAGCTCATAAAAGCCAGCGCTGACAGGTGCGCGCGGTGCAAATGGTTCGATATCTGCAACGGGAATTTCCGCGTGCGTGCGGAGGCGATATACGGTAATGTCTGGGCAGATGATCCTGCATGCTATCTTACAGGAGAAGAGATCGGGTATGATGAACGTTCATGAGCTTTTCTCAAGCAGCGTGAGCGAACGTATCCATTCTCCTTTCGGTTCTCTCGATGTCCCCACTACGAGCCGCTTCATATTTCCCACCACTTCCACCATTCCACGGGCTTCTATGATCTCGCCCACCAGCCCCTGCCCTGCATATGTATGGGTGTAGGAAAGCACATATCTTATCTCAGGATGTTCGACTTTATAGATCGCAGGGCTGTCGAATGAAAAATCGGCATTTGTGACCAATGCTTCCACGGTCATGTAACCCGCATCCATGCCCCGCATGCATGGAGCGATCTCCTTCCAGTCCCTCACATAGAGGAGATCGAAATAGGTTCCATCCACCATCCCTCTGTTCCCCTTCCTCTGCTCGTGCAAAAGGAATTCCTCAAACGAAAGTTCAGGTCTGCGCTTATTGTATATCTCATGCCACATCTCATCGCTGATCTCTGTGATCTGGCCTTTTCCTTTCTTTGCATTCGCGATGATATCACGTGCTGTGAACCATGAACTTCCGTATACGATGAAATCAATATCAGACGAATCATTCTGAAGTCCAACAAGATGCGAGCCAGTCACCCCCATCTTCTCAAGCTGCACTTTTTTCTGAAGAGCCCTGACTATTATCCTGATTTTTTCCCTGTCTTTCATCACAAGAGGAAGCCTTTCATCTGGAGCAAGTATCTCTTTGACCCTGTCCCACGGAACTACATGTACATCTTTCACCCACTCAGGGCGCATCGACCTCATGAACCTGAACGCATCATCGAAGTCTAATTTTCGGTACTTTTTATCCACTCCTCTTGATCCATGAGGATCAGGGACATATCTCAGGACTGAGCGAATACCATTGTCATGGCAGTAATCAGCGACCGCAAATATCCAGTCCTCATCAGTGATTATGAAATCACGCAGCCTGGTTCCTGGCATGATCACTCGTAGGGCCCGGATTTATATAAATAGTATGTTTCAAAAGGCACAATCCTAGGCATAAACTATTTTCCCGCCGTCATAGCCAAGAATCGTGACTACAGGTACCAGACTCAATACTAACGTCAGGTAAATGTAGTTCAGGCTTGTTGCTGCCAGAACATCTGGATTCAGAGTTCGCCATACAAAACATGCAGTGATGACAGCGATCAGAACTGCAGTAAATATTATTTTCCTTACAAAAACTCCGGTCATTTTCCCTTCGTAAGTGACTTTCCAGGAAAAAAGCCCGGAGAGTCCGGCAAAAGGAGCAGCTAAAAACCCCAGGACAAGCATATAGTATGATGCTATTTCAAAAGGAACTTTGCCCGTGAAAACGTATAGAAAAGCTAGTAGAGAAACAGCAATAGAGTAAGCTATTGAAAAATGAACCAGTATCGGATGAAGGTGTGACTCCCCCAGTTTCAGGAAGAGTTCCTGTCCGAGAGATTTTTCCTTGCCCAATTCTCCCACGATATGGAATTTTATCAATATCTCTTCGCTGTGAGGCGCGCCTTCCATACTCTCTGTCAGATCAATCCCTGCAAAGTGTTTACCTGCATGAATCCCATTTTTCCAGAGTTGACTGTTTGAAACGTCATAGACTTTTCCTTTGAAGGTTGTGTATGCTGGCTTTCCTGCTTTTCCGTCGTATTCTTTCAATTCCTGGATTGTGAAGCGCATCTCCCCTCCCATCCTGCGCGCAATGGCATAGCGAATGGTACGTGCCAGCAGGCTGCTGTTCACATGTTTCTTGATCAGATAGTCCTGTGCGCCTGCTCTTACCGCCCTGATCGCAAGGGTCTCATCATCAAGACCGGTCAATACCACGATCGGTATTCCAGTCGCTTGCGCAAGCGTTTTGGTAAAAGTATTAAAGCCCCTGCTGTCAGGCAGATTGAGATCCAGCAGAACCACATCAATCCCTTTTTTGGCAAGGCGTTCAAGTCCAATCGAAAGCCTTTCTTTCCACTCCACATCAAAAGAAAAATCCTTTGCTTCAGCCAGCATTTCCTCTATAAATACAGCGTCTGCCGGGTTATCTTCGATCAGTAATACTTTGATATGTTCCATTTCATTCACCCGGTGGAAGTTTCACAACCGTGAACCAGAAATTCATGGTAGCCTTCACTACCGCTATAAACCGGTCCAGGTCCTTTGGCTTGATGATGTAGCAGTTAGCATGAAGATCATAACTCCTGAGGATGTCCTGTTCTGCACCTGAAACCGTAAAGATCAACACCGGGATACGTTTCAGGTCAGGGTCATTCTTGATCTCTTCCAGTACCTTCTGGCCCTTTTTCCTGGGCAGGTTCAGGTCTAACAGGATAAGATCAGGTCTGGGCGAGTGGGCATACTTACTTTCCCGGCGCACGAAAGCCATCGCTTCCACGCCATCCATCACCACGGATAGATTGGTGGGCACCTGGCTTTCCTTGAGCGCTTCCATCATCAGGCTCACAAAGCTCTGGTTGTCCTCAACCAGCAAAATCTCAAAGCCTTTCATGGTTTATCAATCCCCGTATTTAAATACGAGGTCTTTATCTCTCTCGCTGGTATTGTGAAGTGGAATGTGGAGCCCCTGCCCTGTTCAGATTTAATCCAGATCCTGCCGCCATGGCGCTCCACGATCTTCTTACAGATCGCAAGACCAACACCCGTGCCCGGATACTCTGCGCTTGTGTGTTCGCGCTGGAACATTTTGAAGATATGCTCCATGAATTCAGGAGCTATGCCTATCCCGTTATCCTGCACAGAAAAAAACCATTCATTTCCGCTCTGACTGGCGGATACATGAACACTGGGCTTTTCCTTTGTGAATTTGATCGCGTTGCTTATGAGGTTTTGAAATAGCTGAGCCATCTGGGAAGAATCAGCCATTACCTCAGGCAGAGGGTCGTGCGTCACCAGAGCTTTACTTTCCTCAATAGCCACCTTCAGATTAGCCAGTGCCTGATTCAATACGTTTTCGCAATCGGTCATCTGGAATGGTTTAGCGCGTGTACTGACCCGTGAATATGCAAGCAGATCTTCGATCATTTGCTGCATCCTGGTCGCCCCATCCACTATGAAGCCGATGAACTGATCAGCTTTGGAATCCAGTTCTCCTTTATAGCGTTTTGCCAGAAGCTGGCTGAAATTTGCCACAGTGCGCAGCGGTTCCTGAAGGTCGTGAGAGGCAGCATATGCAAACTGCTCCAGATCCTTATTTGAGCGCTCCAATTCAATCATAGTCTGTTTCAATTTTTCCTCTGCACTCTTGCGCTCTGTGACATCTCTGATTATGCCGCTATAAAGTCTTCTTTTTTCAGTTTTCCAGCTGGATAGGGAAAGCTCCAGAGGAAATTCACTGCCGTCATTTCTCATTCCGATCAATCCAACCGTTTTTCCTATAATGCGTGTCTCGCCTGTGGAATTGACACGCTCCACTCCCTTTTTGTGGGCATCCCAATATCTTTCAGGCATTATTATGGTAAGTGGTTTACCCAGAGCTTCCTCTTCAGTATAGCCAAAGACTGTCTGTGCACCTTTATTCCATGAAATAATATTGTCACCACTATCTGCAGAAATAATTGCATCAGTTGCTGCCTGCGTTATTGAACGGAATTTTATCTCAGACTCACGCAGCGCCTCCTCTGCCCGTTTGCGTTCAGTTGAGTCTATGACAGAGACCAGTACCTTCGACCATCTTGCCTCATGCTCCGGAGCCATAGACCATCTTAAAGCAATATTCTTTTTCTCACCTGTCAAAGTTCGATTGACGGCTTCTATTTCAAATCTGGGCTTTCCTTCAGCGATGGAAATAAGTTCTTCTCTGAATGCTTCATCAGACGCTTCACCAAAGACTATTCTTAAAGAACTCAGAAGCTCTTCCTTGCTTTTGGCTTTGTATAACTCCAGCGTGGCCTTATTTACATCAACTACCTTCACCATTCTTGCGCAGTTGATGACATCTTCAGGATTGCTGCTAAAATATGTTCTGAAGTCTTTCACTCCCGAGACACGCAAACTGTCAATGTGCTTTTTAATTTCCGAGAAATCTTCTTCCCAGAGGGAATTTGGAGAATCCTCAAATAGACTGCGATATCGTTTTTCACTTTCAAGAAGAGCCTCTTCTGCCCGTTTGCGTTCGGTGATGTCCTGTGTAAGCTCCACCATCTGGATGATCTTTCCTTCATCGTCCTTTATCGGCGCCGTGGTGAGCTGGAAATACCTCTTCTCGCCATTGATGATTTCTGCGAAGGATTCGCCCCGCTCTATCTCTCCGCTGCGCAGTGTGCAGAGAGCAGAGCATTCCTTCTCCGGCTCCGTAAGGTCGTAGAGCTCATGGCACAGCTTACCCTTTAGCTCCTCGATGGGCCCGAACCACCCCTGCCATATATCATTTGCCCAGATGAGCCTGGCATCAGAATCCAGGAGAGAGAGCCCGGCTCCTATGCCATGAACGATGCTATCGAGCTTCTCCTTCTCTGCCATTAATTCTCGCTCTGCCCGCTTGCGCTCGGTTATGTCCACCGCCATCCCCTCGTAACCTGCAAGTCTTCCGCTTGAATCTCGAAGTGCACGGACGTTCTCTGAAACCCATATCTTACTGCCGCCCTTGCGGCGAACCGGGTTTTCGAAGCCGGTCACGATTCCATTTTCCTTCATCAGACGAATGAATTCCTGCCTGCGCTCCGGATCTATGAAGAATTGTCTGGCATCAGTTACTTCAGCCATAAGTTCCCCTGGTGAGCTGTAGCCGAGCATGCGGGCAAGCGCAGGGTTTATCGCAAGGAAATGACCATCGGGCGTGGTCTGGAAAATACCTTCTACTGCATTTTCAAAAATGCCTCTGTATCTTGCCTCAGCTTCCCGAAGTGCTTCTTCTGTCTTTTTTTCCTTATCTTCGTGATTCATTTTTCTAAATTGAAATTCACTTTATATCCTGTTGCCCACTTTCACACAATAAAATATACTAATTAATCGTGTTATTTAATCATTAAACTGATTTGTATATATACGTGTTGCTCTTCTTTATTTCTCGCAGGAAATTGGGAATTTTTGACCGCCATTAAAAAAGTTTATTAGATTTTCCATTTGATCCTCTGATCAGATGGTTGGCAATCGCAGCATCGGTAGTTGGCACTCCTGTGATATCAATGATAACCACAGCGGCCTGAGTATCCATGATGCTTTTCAGAAGTTGCGCAATGATCATGCTTTCTGCACGCTTGCGCTTGGCTTCTGCTTTCTCTAATTATAGTTAAGAACCTAATCTATGTTACTTATTCAATGTCCGCTTTGCGCTCTTGGCGTGCTTTGCGGTGTTTGATTTTGATCACCGCAGAGGGCGCAAAGGACGCAAAGATAAGTTCCAAACATTCAGTTCTCAACTATAATGGACGGGTTCGGCTCGACTTCAAACCATTGAGCTGAATAAAAGTCTTGACATTATCGTTGTTATTGTGAACACAAGAATCGATATCGGTAGCATCTGTCCGATATCGTACATGAGTTGAGGTCTGTCCCCGCCGTATTCTATTCCTCCAGCAAACCTCGCAAGGATTATCACCAGAATGACCATATAGACCCCCACGACCAGCAGAAATACATCAGGCGGTATGCTCTGTGTCGTAGAAGTGCCTGCCTGTTTCATTATGCCCCCGATATTGAACTCTTCGGGCAAAAGTTTTGTTTCTTTTGAGATATTGATCAGGATCTTCTGAATCACCTCTGATAATGCAAGGGTAACTCCACCTATCAGGGGAGCAAAGATCATTGCGGTTGACCTCATTGTAGAGGTCACATCGTATAGAGACCTTTTGATATTCGCCTCCACTTCCTGCAGCTCTTTCAGGTGCTCTGCAAGCTTTATTATCGCCATCCCGGAAGCCTCATGGCTCTTATGAACGCTCTCTGTGAAAAGCCTCATGGTGGTATGCACCCTTTCAGAATAAACATCTTTGAATGCACCGAATTCCTCATGGAAGATAGCACCGTGAAGGGTTGTTCTTATGCTTGTGAGATTTTTTGCCACATCTGCAAAGACCTCCCCTATCTTTGAACCTTTCATTGTATGGGAGGTATGTGAAAAAGCAACCTCTGCAGACCTGCCTTCCGAGATCCTTCTTCCAAGGATGAAGAGGGCATCTGAGAACTCATATTCTATCTGCTTTATCCCATCGCGTATCTTCTTGTAGGGTGCATATACTCCTAGACAGAATATCGTGATCATGGCTGTTATTGCCCATACGACAGGAAAAGTCGGTGGTATCAGTCCTGACATGGCTTCGCGCGAGATTATGCCCAGGGGATTTCCTAAATAGAGGAGGATATAGCCTGAGAAACCGATAATTATGCCCGAGATGACTATCAAAATGATAATTATCTTTCTTTTAGTCCCTGTATTTGAGAGTTCAGGATGTTTATCGGATATAGTGGGAGGGGCAAAGGCTGCAGGTCTCTGGAGCAGAATATACTCGGAATACAGGAAAGTGACAAGTGGAAGCAGGATATCGTAAACCAGAAACAACGTTAGTGTGTCTATTCTCACACCCACTATAGTAACTGCAGGGACAAGTGCCACAAGCGCAAGAGGAATCAGTATAAATATGGAGTAAAGGACGTATGTGGGAGTCTTGAGCTTTGCAGCAAACCCATCCATCATTGTCTTTGTTCCTTCAAGGACGATATCGAGTGATTTGTTCAATGTCATTATTCTCTGCGCCTCATCAGGCTCGTTTACCGAGCTCTTTACGAGATGCAGTGAACGCTTGAAATACTCGCTATTCCTGCCCCACAGGTTCGCGAATGTGATAAGCGCATCATCCATGCTGCTGTACACACGGATATGTATGTCCCAGATAAGCTTTTTCAGGTCTCTGGCTAATGGTCTGGTAGAATTTTCTGCAGCAAAGCTGATCGCCCTTTCCATATTCGGCACTAATTTCATGGCCATCACAATATAGCTCTGGATCTCAGGGATATCTCCAAGTGAGCGTATCTTCATGAATCTTGCATGGATCTTTGGATATTCGCTGAGATATACCATTATTGCAAGAGGCACAAAACCGGTGCATACAGCTGCAACCAATAAGGAAGATCTCTCGTATCTCGCCACACTGAAAAGCACTGCATCAAGACCGAGCAGGAGAACCAGGGATACAAAGAACCCTGAATAAGCTAAAACCTGTATTTCCCAGGGTTCTATGTCAAAGCCTGTAAAGTTCAGGGCATCCAGAAGTTCTCTGCTTACTGTTTTTTCGCTTTTTCTCTTGTGTTTCTCTATGTTGCCAGCAAGCCAGCTGAAATTTTTTACTGAACTCTTGCATGCGCTGCAGTACCAGTTTTGATATTCGCTCATGATCCTACTTGTTCTTTTCTACAAAATCCCCGTACCACTCGATCCACTTATCATACACTTCCTGATACTTTACCTTTCCATTCTCATCCTGCTCCTTATCCAGGTAATACCAGAACATGTTGTTTGCTTTGCCCACCATGTCAACTTCCATAAATGCAGGATGCTCCTTACCTGCATTGGCAATGGTCTCTTTGATCATTGCCCTCATCTTGATATTGAGAGATGCTTCATCCACGTCCAGCCCCCATTTTTGGGCAATTCTATTCACAAGCTCTGACTGCCCCTTATCCAGTATATCAGTGGGCACAATTCTATCCTGCGCGGCATCAAAAACCATAATTTCGTTGAAGATATCATCTGCACCTGGACGCTCCCCCCAGTCACCTCCAGTTACCTCTGCTATCTGCACCACTCTTTTTTTCTTTCTCATCGTGCCGCTGATCCTCACGTTCTGGCAGATGACCACAGCATCGGTTGCTCTAAAAGATGCAACGGGAACGCCAAGACTGTTCACGATGCGCTCAAAAACAGCTCTCGTGGAAGCGCCGTGTATCGTTCCTACCACTGAGTTACCTGCAGTGCCGACCTGCATGGCTTCGTACAGAACTTTCACTTCAGGACCTCTTACCTCGCCCAGGACCAGGGTTGAGTTCCCCATTCTGAGAGCGGCTCTGAGAGCGGTTTCTGGGTTGATCTCAGCCCCGATCCCTCCTACAGAGGATTTAGTCCTCATCCCCTGGATCTTCCAGCCAAGCTTCTGAAGCGTCTCTATCGGCAACTCAGGAGTATCTTCGATCGTGAGTATCCTGTATTTCTGGGGCATTTCAAGCAGCATGGCAGCAAGTAAAGAGGTCTTACCTGAACCTACCCCGCCTGAAACCAGAATAGAAGAATGACCATCTATCAGAAAACTCAGCAGTCCCGCAGCCAGAGGTGAGATCGACCCTGCATTGATGAGCTTCGGGAGAGTCCATGGATTCCTGGCATGCTTTCTGAAGGCATATGCCATCCCTCCTGCCGCCAGAGGGTCGCCTATGACAGAGACGCGGGTCTTGAACTCAGCGAGGTCCATATCAAGAACAGGATTTGCCTCACCAAATGGTCTCCCGCTGATCGCCCTGAACCGTGTTATCATGGAGTCAATATCGTCCTGGGATAAGTAGATGTTGGAGAGGCATTCTTCCCCATCCACAACTATGTGTATCGGATTTATATCAGAAGGCGCGTTCACATAGACATCTGTGACGCGCTCATCAGAGAGCACATCCTCCAGGATCCCAAGCCCTGTGGTATATTTTGCGATTATATCTGAGAAGTTATTTATATCATCTGGTGCAAGCTTTACATTTCTCTCCCGCGCCTCCTCTGAAAGCAATCTTTTCCCGAGCCTTCTGAAATATTCTCTTGAATTGGCAGGGTCAGAGAAATTCAGGTCTTTCGGTCTATGCCTCATCAGCCTTTTCCTTACTGCCTCTATGATCTCCAGCTCTTTCGGGCGCATGTTGTATTCCACTGGTATTGCAAAGTACAGGCTTTCAGGTCTATCCGTGAGTTCGTAGATCGTTATCTGCATGACCCTGCCGCCCGGTCTTTGCACCTCGTATCCCTCAAGGAATTTTGTGTTCTGGGGCGGAGAGGTATATATCACGGAAGAAGAAAAAGGCGGTCTTACAAGTGATTTTATGACCTTTTCATAATAAAATGAAGCAGGTCTGTGGGTTTTGATCCGACCAGAAAGTTCAGGGACGCAGTCTGCCATTTTTTCCAGTATCTGGATGAAATCAGTCCTCCCTGAGTTCGGATCCGAAGATTCCACCGGATTCTGTGATGTTTCTATTTTTGCTCTGAGGTCAAGATAAGCCTGCACAGGGTCTGATATGCTTTTACTTATGATCGATACTATCTCTTCCTTCCACTGAGCGCGATTTCCTTCTTCCTCTCTGCAGATCTCTGCATCACTGTATACAGCGATGCTGTCTATGAACCTTGCGAGCAGATACAGAAACTCAAGGTTCTCCATTTCGTAATCTCTTTCGTATAAATGGGACAGAACAAGCCGATCCACAACAGGTTCAGAGATCAGGATCTGGAAAATATTTTCCCTGCACTTCGGATCTGTGATTGTTGAACTGCCCATTCTGCAGTTCCTGCAATCAAGGATTATGGCTCTCTGCGTCTTCGATATTCGTGCCTTATATGAACAGATATCTCTTGTTTCTTTTTTTCTCCCCATTAATTTTTTGATGGCGTCAACTATTGAAGCTGTATCGAAGTTTATTTTATTTGATTCTCTGGGCAGTGGATTTTCTGTTACAGCTTACCACCACTTTTTACTTTATCTGAAATAGACATCAATCCCAGAGTTCATGTCATGTATATTAAATATTCCTCAAATGAAAGTGTAAGCATGCATAGAAAAATTTATTAATAATCGAATTCACCATCGCCAATCCCTATATCCTTGACGAGCAGTACTCTGGCTCCGGCTCCACGCCAGCCCAGACCTCAGTCATCACGCCTGGCGCCAGTGTGCCAAAGGAAGCACCGTACGTCCCTGCAATCGCGGCGCTCGCG
>JAPZAV010000021.1 GCA_027460465.1 Candidatus Methanoperedens sp.
ATTTAAAAAAGGAATCGGTTTTACTATTGGTCTTATTTTCCTTCCTTTCATTTTCTTTCCAATACTCGGTTTCGGTGATGCGACATACGAAAAATGTTAACACAATAATTGATGAAAGCGCAGGTACTCATTGCGGTATTCTGAGTAAAAACTTAAGGTCATACGCAGTTTTGTTTACTGCGGTCTAAATGCAATGTCATTAATATCCACTCTACGTCATCAGGATACAAATCCGTATACAAGAAAGCTTTTGAATTCACCATCAAATTTATCGATTTATTTCCATTATTTTTGACTACGGATAATCCTATGCTTATTTTTCTTAATCAGAGAAATACGAATCAAATTCTTCAGCACTTTTGAATCTAATGCCTTTCTGTTTCTGGATTTTTTCCAATTTCTTAAGATATTCTGGATTCACTTCTCTATGAATGTCATTATCAATTTCATTTATGGCTATCTCTATCCGGGTCATCTGCTCCTTTAAAGATGCTACGTCATCCATCATTCTTCTTAAAAGTTCTATTTCTGCCATTTAATTCAATATTATAACGATAAGTAACATATAAAACTTTGTTACTGGTTATCCTCGAATACTGTATGGACTGCGCCCTCAAAGTGAACAGGAGGTTAAGCTTCTAAAACCCCCCTCAATAAACCTGCCACCCCTCCACGAAAGCAGGATGAAACCTCCTGCAGCTCTCAGGCACCTGCTCAAAATCCTCTCCTACCGCCTTTTGAAGGAGTAGAAATTACAAACATCCACTCACTTACTCTCGTACCATTCACCTGACATGGGCCGGCGTGGCACGACAAGCTCCATTTTCCGACCATCTGAGCTTCAGTGAACAACGGCGCCTTTGCGGGACTGGACCCCCGGATCGTTGCAGTGTCGAAGAAATTTCGCATGGTTATCTCCAGCGACTCGTCCCATCCATTGTAGACCCCGATAATGGGTACGGCTCGATCCTCTGCAGCGATCACATAGAACACGACAAATGTCGATTCGCCGGTATTCATCTTCATATTACCTCCGTCGAACGCGAGCGCATAGCCGGACTTGAGACGAAGCTGCATCGGCAACGGCTTGATGTCAGCGGTAAACATGCCCAGCAATATATCTCTCCACAGTACCGAATAGGTGTCGGCAAGTGAACCGCTCAGTGGTCGGCTCTGCAACACCAATAACACGTATGTGCGTACACCGTCTCCGCGGCTCAGGCCGATCGCATCGGCATTCGACCGATTTTCAGCCCATCCATCGGGAACCTCGTATGCGAGGTCGAAACCATAAGTCATACTATAACTTTCGCTCATCACAGACCTCTTCTGAATGTCATTTTTTATTATGTGGGAATTTATCCAAATACACCCCACGATTCATATACATACAAGCTCATTTAAAAAGATTTTGATGCTAATAATCCAATAACATTTAGAAACCCGACGGATCTACAGCCCTCCACTAACACCGGATGAAATCTCCTGTAGCTCTCATGCACCTGCTCCTCCCCTACCTTCTCATAGTGCCGTTCCATGACCGCCATAGAATGCCCCATACCCACTGCAGATAATTTCCAGACCCATCACGAAGGTGTATCCCTTCGTGCAGCTGCTCAATATTGTTTTCGAGCAGCGCCCGCTCAGTGAGAAGCTTACCATTTGTGATTCGGGCAGATTTTTCAAAAATCACGATACATATCCTTTTCGAACAAAATCAGCACTGAAGCCTTGGAATTATCCCGTCAAAGCCGCCGTCAAAACTAACTATGTTTTCAATATCCCTGTTTTTCATCAATTCTATGGTGGAACAATCAGTAAAGCTCAATTTTTTCTCTGCGTATTTTATGAATGTAATCCAGCCTTTTTCAAAGACTTCACGATCTATGAAAAGAAGATTGATGAACTGTTTCTCATGATTTTATCAATTAGTCTGGTGGCGCAAGAATGATGCACATCCTTCTTATTAATAAAAGCTATAAAAACTCCACTATCTATGAGAACACTCATCTTTCAGCTCCATATACTTCCCTATCGATCTCTGTTTCTGCAGTCACGATGCCCCAGTCACTCTGCATACTTTTAATTTTTCTAATCTCCTTTTCTGAAAGAGGCAATTTAAGGATTCGACCAAAAAAGTTATCTTTTCTTGATTCTGCAAAACCGATCAGTTTCGAAAATAGCTCTTGCTGAGTTATCTTTTTGCCAATCTTGAGAGTTAATTCAGCTTGAAGCATGTCAAAAATATGTTTATCTTTCTCATAGATTTTGATATTTTCACTCATGTATATAAAAGATAATTTTATCTTTTATATACTTTTCTAAAGCAGATCAATCATTATCATAACAGTAATTATTCACATGAGTAAATAAATATATGTACAGTACGGAATAAGGTATAATGCGAGGGGAGTCGTATCGTCTCTTTCCAATCACAGGAAATAATCATATGAACACGAAAGAGTGGACAGAAAGGCACAGGCACTGGAAATCTGGATGGTTTGCGCCGGTCATAGCAGCCCTTGTAATCGTCTACTGGGCAATTCTGATGATTTACGTCGTATTCAGAGGCGTAAGAAAAAGGGAATAACACCTTTTACTTCCATCTATTACTTCTATTTCACTACCTCAACCTTTGTTATCCCCGGAATCTTCTGTTTCAATTCTGCCTCAAGCACTGCAGCGATCGTGCTTGCAGGGATACGGCATCCTCCGCATCCTATGCCCTGGCGGGTCTTGTGATCCCTGAGGAACTGGCTGAAGCTCACAGGCACAGTGGTTCGTGTGATCTTCACCTTCACGACCCCGTCCTTTACATCTGCAAGCTCGATATCTCCGCCGTCCTCCTGAAGGCTTTTTCGAAAGCCAGCCAGGATCTCATTTATTGATTCATCCACTTCCATGATCCCATATTCTCTTTACATTGACTTATTATTTACTCTGCGCACGCTTTATCTCTGCTCCCAGTGACCTGAGGATCGCATCCCTGAGCGCATTTGCCTCCTGGCTCGTCCTCACCCTGGGGCGGGGAAGATCATTCCTGAAGATCTCCTTCACGGTACCAGGGCGAGCCGACATCACCACAACCCTGTCTGAAAGATACACCGCCTCATCAACGCTGTGGGTAACAAAGAGGGCGCTTATATGTTCTGTCTCCCAGATCCTCAGAAGCTCGGTCTGCATCAGGTTCCTTGTCTGCGCATCCAGTGCGCCAAACGGTTCGTCCATCAGCAGCAGCTTTGGATCGTTTGCATAGGCTCTCGCAATCCCGACCCTCTGCTTCATCCCTCCTGATAGTTCATGGGGATAGTGATCCTCGAATCCCCTTAAACCCACAAGGTCTATATAGTGCTGTGCGATTTTCTCGCGCTCCTCTTTACCGTCCATTCTGACTTCGGGACCGAACTCGATATTGCCTTTCACAGTCCTCCATGGAAAGAGTACATACTCCTGGAACACAAACCCGCACTCTTTATTCACACCTTCTATCTTCTTCCCGTCAAGGAAAAGCTCACCCTCAGTGGGTGCATCAAGCCCTGCCACAAGGCGAAGAAGGGTTGTCTTTCCGCATCCGCTCGGACCGAGAAGGCACATGAACTCGCCGTCCTTAAGCTCAAGATTCAAGTCTGAGATCGCTATGACCCCGTTGAATCTCCTTGAGACGTTTTTCAGTACTAATCTACCCATCTTATGAACCTCTTTTGCAGAAGGAGTATGGTGATATTCATGATATACCCGACCACCCCGATCACTAACATTCCTGCCACCATCTCAGCATACCTCCCAAGGTCGCCCATGTTCCAAATGAAATATCCGAGACCAACAGGGCTCCTGATAACCATCTCAGCCGCGACTATCGCCATCCATCCCACACCAAGCCCTATCCGTAATCCTGCGATTATGGAAGGAAAGGCTGTCGGGATAACTACTTTCGTCACTACCTGAGCCTCAGATGCGCCAAGTGTCTTTGCAGCATCAATGAGGCGCACATCTGTTGACCTTACTCCATGCACCGTGTTCAGTATTATAGGAAAGACCATTCCAATGAACACGATGAATATCGAACCGCCTGCAACAAATATGAATATGGCAAGCGGTATCCACGCCATCGGAGGCATATTGCGCACGATCTCGATGACCGGGTTCAGAATATTGCTTATGAGCTTTGAATATCCAACCCCAATGCCGGTTGGCACTCCTATGATAAACGCTATTATCCCGCCCTGGATGACGCGTTCAAGGCTTGCCTGGACATGGTCAACGATGCCGTACGTGAGTGCAGGTCCGTAGGTTTGCGCGAATAGAGAACCAGCGAAAGCGTTCATGGTCTCAAGAGGCGTGGGCACATCTTTTAACCTGATGAAAGGAGCGTTAAAAATATCGTTTCTTGCCAGGGTTATGAGCACATGCCACAGTATCACCAGCAGGACAAGGGAGAGGATATTGATGATGAATTCTTTTCTCCCGTAACCTTTTTTCATCAGGTTACGACCTTCAACCCTTCCTTTTCAGCCGCCATCAGGAAAAGCACGTGCTGAATTGTACCCTGACCCGGATATCCAACTGTCTTTCCTGTCAGATCCTTTAATGATTTCACGTCGTTCGCAACCACGATCACAGAGCCTTCGTTGTTCATACCAGCGATCACCTCCACACGAGCGTCGTCGGTTGTGAAATCGTTGCTGTTTATCCTGTGAATGATCACTGGCGGGATTCCAAGGCTCCCGATATCCACCGCGCTTGCTTTGAACCCTTTCTGCATCTCGAACGCTCCATTCTGGAACGGGGTGCCTTCAGCCAGAGTTATATTTATTCCAGCATCCTTATACCAGCCTTTCTTCCACGCCACATAGAACGGCAGCTCGTGGATATCGTTTATCAGATATGCATACCTGATATCCACAGGTTGCCTGAGCGCCACTGCTTTCAGGCTGGCTTCCCTGTTCTGCACAGCCCATTCCACGTAGCTGCTGTTGATCAGCGAGCCAGCATAATCCTTTGCATCCTTATATCCTGACTGGTTCCATTTAGTCAGATCAAAAATCCCAAAGTCCCGGATCCGTCCAATAAAGGTCTCAGCGCCCTGAATATTCAGGGCGTACACGAACTCCACATCTCCAAGGCTGAGGTTGGCTGCGGCCCGGTCAGTAATGCCTCCAAACTCCATCGTGAAGTTTATCAGGTCTTCATGATCCGGAGAACTGAGGGACTTGGCGTTATTGATGTATTCCACGGATTTTAACTGTACAAGAGCCATGCGCTTCAGGATCTCATCAGCGTTCTCAGTTTTCTTATACCAGTCATAGTCATATGCGACCACACAGCATGGATGATCCTCCCATATGTCCTTTGAAAACAACAGGGCTTTTCCATATCCTCTGGTGATGGCGATCGCAGGGTAGGGTTCCCACATTATGAAGCCTGCAATATCCCCGGTTCCCAATCTCTGTATCATTTCCTGCCCGCTCATTTTCACCAGATTTACGGGTTCAGGACTTTTTACCGCGGGTTCGGGCTCAATGCATCCGGCTATTAATGCCGCAAAAATGATAACTGAAAGGATCTTCAATGAATTTCTCATGTTTTCCCTTTAGTAATCAATTTTATGAACACTATATTTAATAGTTTCCATATTTATACTCACAATAACCCAGATGTATTAATAAGCAGCTATATATATACAATCGTGATAAGAGGATATTAATGACTGCGGATGATCTAATAAGAGCAGCAGTAGAATCGGATGAAGCTTTCATCAAAGAGTTTGCCAGTATACTGAAAGGGGAGCTGCATATTACAGCAGCGGAATTTAGTGAGAAATCAGGCATACCATCCAGCACTGTCTACAAATTGTTATCAGGTCACCGCGAACCCAATATCAAGACCCTGCGACAGATTGTAAAGGTGCTCAGGAAGATGGAGGGAAATGAAAAATCAGATTTTATCGCAGTGATCGCAGCCAGACCTGTGCTGGACATCATTACAGAAAAAAAATTGAAGTTGGGAGGAAAGCTTCTTACCATCAGGGAATACTCGGCCACCTCGATGGAGGATGCGATCGTGGCAGCCATAAGGGCAGAAAGGGATGGAGCAAAAGCACTGGTCTGTGCGCCCATCGTGAGCCCGACCATAGAAAAGGTCGTTCGCATCCCTGTAACGACCATCATGCCAAGGGACAGCCTTATCGCAGCGATCGAGCTTGCTGCAAGAAAAATGGGCTGAAGATGGATCAAATGAAGAAATCGCTTGAAAAGGCTCTCAGGATAGATGAAAGAGAGATCGCTGGTAAAATAAAATCTATAGGATTTAAATGCCAGCAGTGCGCAAAATGCTGCAAAGAAGAATTTGGAGATAACACGGTAGCTGTATTCCCCTTTGAGATCAGGCGCATATGCCACGAAACTGGGCTTAATCGTGAGGACATCACCATCCCCGCACCTTCAGAGGATAAGGACTCAGGCGGGAATATCCATACATTTGAATGGGTATTGCGAAAGAGAGGAGATTGTATGTTTCTTATGAACGGTCTATGCAGCATATACAGATGCAGACCGCATATCTGTAAAACCTATCCTTTCTATCTATATGAAGGAAAGCTTATGGTCTCCCTGTGCGATGGGCTTGGAGGCAGGATCAGCAGCAAAGAAAGCCTTGAACTGGCAAGATTGTTAAAAGAAAGGCAGATCATCGAAATTGAAGAATCCATTGCTCTTTTTGAGAAGTTCAGAGGGTTCGAACCGGGCGGAAACGGAAATATCTGCGTTCATGACAGTGAAGGAGAGCACTGGATGATCCGATAAATAATAATATCTCCTTTCCCTTTAAAAGAGCATGATCGGTGAGTTATATGCGCTTGCAGCTGCAGTTTGCTGGTCTGCGGCAGCAATATTCTATAAGAAAGGAATAGGTGCCGGAGCGATACCTGCTGTGCTCATCCGTACTTTTTTTGCCATGGTTTTCATTCTGACCCTGTATCTGCTCATACGCGGTGGGCGTTTTGAGTTCACGCTCATGGGATTTGCATTCCTCAACCTTGGAGGACTGCTCAGGCTCATTTTTGGAGGCGCTGCGTAGGCATGGGCTTTGGAAGCTACTTCTTTTTCGTGAGCCTTACATTGATAGGTGCTTCCAAAGCCACAAGTCTATCTGCCATAACGCCTTTTCTATCAAGTATCATCGCCCTTGTCACACTGAAAGAGAAGCTCACTCTGACATTGATCCTGGGCACGATGGCAACGGTTGCAGGGATCATGGTGATAATGTAGACCTTGAATGAGCAATTATAGATCTTTTATATCACCACAGGTATTGCTTCCCCGCACTCAGGGCACCTGCCCTCCTTTATCCTGACCGAGCTTACCCTGAAACCTGTTCTGTCTATCAGCAGAGCACTGCACCCGGGACAATGAGTGTTCTCGTGCTCATGCCCTGGAACATTTCCGAGATACACAAACCTCATTCCTTCTTTTCTGGCGATATCATACGCCATCTCCAGGGTCTTCAGTGGTGTTGAAGATGCATCTTCCATCTTATACATGGGATGGAACCTGGTAAAATGCATCGGGATATCCACGCCGAGGTCGTGCACCCATCGCACGATCCGGGTCAATTCCTCTTTTGAATCATTCCTTCCGGGTATGATCAGCGTCACGGTCTCCACATGCATCCCGAGTTCTTTTGCAAGTTTCGTGGATTCAAGCACAGGCGCAAGTCTGGCACCGCATGTTTTTCTGTAGAAATCCTCGGAAAATGACTTTATATCAACGCGGTAGGCATCAAGGTACGGGGCGATCCGGCGCAGTGCTTCAGGCGTGATATAGCCGTTTGTCACATAGACAGTTTTCAGTCCTGCTTTTTTTGCAAGCACCGCGCTGTCATGGGTATACTCATGCCAGATTGCAGGTTCGTTATAGGTCCAGGAGATAGACCTGCTCCCGGTTGCCAGAGCCCGTCGTACAGCTTCTTCAGGTGTGATTTGCATTGTGTATGCCTCTTCAAGCGTGACCTGAGAAATGGTCCAGTTCTGGCAGTGCTCACATCTGAAATTGCACCCGATGCTTCCAAGGGAATATGAGAGCGTTCCTGGAAGGAAATGATACAGAGGCTTTTTTTCTATGGGGTCCACGGCTTCTGAAGAGATGGTATTATAGATTGTGGTGTGTATCTTTCCCCCGATGTTCTTCCTTGTTCCGCATATCCCCAGCCTGCCTTCCGCGATCACGCACCTGTGGGAGCATACATGGCATTTCACCCTGCTATTTTGAAGCTCTTCGAATAGAACGCCTTCTTTGATCATACATACATTTCTGGTGTGCTCTCAATCTGTTTTGAACGCTTCTTTCTCAACTCATCCTTGATCTTTTCGTAATAGGTCATGGTATCCGGTGTTATCGAGGGACCTGTCTCATCGATTGCAGCGAAGAAATGCGATTGTCTTACCTTTTCTGCATTGATGTCCTCTCGCATCGCAAACCTGCCTGCTTTCTTGCACACAGCTGCGATATCTGCCCCTGTAAAATCCTCGGTCAGTCTGACAAATTCGTTAAGATCCACATCTTCAGCCAGCGACATTTTCTTAGTGTGAACCTTGAAGATCTCAAGCCGTGTCCTTTCATCAGGTACAGGTACGAGTATCATCTCATCAAACCTGCCCGGACGCAGGAGTGCAGGGTCTATGATATCGGGTCTGTTTGTGGCTGCTATTACCACCACACCCCGCAGTTCCTCAAGACCGTCGAGCTCTGAGAGCAGCTGGTTCACTATCCTCTCAGTGACATGAGGCTCGCCCAGGGCAGTCCCTCTCATCGGAGCCAGGGCATCGAGCTCGTCCAGGAATATGATCGCAGGTGCTACCTGTCTTGCTTTTTTAAAGATCTCGGCTATATGTTTTTCGGATTCTCCATACCATTTCGATAGTATATCGCTGCCTTTGACCGTGATAAAATTTGCCTCGCTCTCATTGGCTATCGCTTTTGCAAGCAATGTTTTACCTGTTCCAGGAGGTCCATAAAGAAGCACACCCTTCGGAGCCTCCACCCCGATCCTGCGGAAAGACTCCACATACCTGAGAGGCCATTCAACTGCCTCTTCGAGCAGGGCTTTCACCTTATCAAGCCCTCCTATATCTTCCCAGGTCACGTTTGGTACCTCAAACAATATCTCACGGAGCGCTGAAGGCTGTATTTCCTTCATGACGTCCTCAAAATCCGAGCGCTTGACGACCAGTTTATCCAGCGTCTCTTTCGGGATCTCTTTCAGTTCAAGATCTATTTCAGGCAAGATCCTTCGAAGTGAATTCATGGCAGCCTCACGGCACATAGCAGCGATATCCGCACCCACGAACCCGTACGTGCGGTCTGCAAAATCATCCAGGTTCATATCTTCGCCAAGCGGCATCCCCCTGGTATGGATCTGGAATATCTCCCGCCTCCCATCGCGGTCAGGCACCATGAGCTCGATCTCTCTATCAAACCTTCCAGGGCGGCGAAGTGCCATATCCAGAGCTTCGGGACGATTGGTAGCCCCTATCACTATCACGTTCTTTCTTGATTTCAGGCCGTCCATGAGCGAGAGAAGCTGAGCTACCACGCGCCTCTCCACCTCGCCCGTGACCTCTGCTCGTTTCGGGGCGATGCTGTCTATCTCGTCAATAAATACAATCGCAGGAGCATTTTTCTCTGCCTCGTCAAATGCCTCCCGCAGTTTGTGCTCGCTTTCACCGTAATATTTGGACATGATCTCAGGGCCGTTGATTGTGATGAAATAAGCATCGCTTTCGTTTGCCACTGCCTTTGCAAGCATGGTCTTTCCTGTGCCGGGAGGACCGTGGAGCAGCACCCCTTTAGGCGCATCTATGCCCAGGCGATTGAAGAGCTCAGGATGTTTCAATGGCAGCTCTATGATCTCTCTGACCCTGGTTATCGCAGGCTTGATCCCGCCCAGGTCCTCGTACATGACCTCGGGTATCTCCCGCTCTAACGCCACTGCCTCTGGTAATAGTTCGACCTCTGTGATATCAGTGATCTTAACTATCCCTGCAGGGGTGGTGGAGACTACCTGGAGCTTTATTTCTCCGAGCCCGAATGACGGAAACATCCCCTGGAAGATCTGCTCGAACATCACTTCGCTTCCAAAAGATTCTTTCGGCTTGCGCACGCTTGTGGTTGAGATGATGTCTCCTTTTGAGACAGTTCTATTATGAAAAATTGCCCGAAGGCTTTCGCTGGGCGCATAGATATGGATGTTCTTTACCACAGGCGCAAGGATTACTTTCTTTGCTTCTTTCCATTCCGCTTTCCTGACCTCCACAGACTCCCCAATGCTTGTTTTCGCGTTTGTTCGAAGCAGCCCATCCATCCTTATTACATCCAGCCCTTCATCCTGGGGATATGACCTCCCCACCATTGCTGATGTGCCGCGCTCCCCTGCTATTTCCACCACATCGAAAATATTGACGCCGATTGTGTTCCTGAATTTCTCATCGATCCTTACTATTCCTTTTCCGACATCTCTTTGATCTGCTTCTGAAACCTTTAATCTTACGGATTTTTCCATGGTAATAAATAATTAGGCTCTCATTTCATAAAGCTTGCGAAAACAGACGGATTTCAGCTCAATGCCTGTATTATCTGATTTTTGAGTTCGGATAGGTATTTAATATTCTGCCAATTCACTCAAGTTCCTTAATGAATTCAGACAGCCTGTCGCATGTGACCTGTTTCTTGGCTTCACTGCATTTTTTTACCCTGTCCAGAAGCATGCACATCTTATCATGCGTGAGATTATAGCCCATCTTCTCCACCACACCCTTCAATGCCTTGCTCCCTGTATGCTTGCCTATGATAAATTCACGCTTGCCGCCCACCATCTCTGGAGCGAACAGCTCGTATGTCATGGGTTCTTCAAGCACAGCAGCCACATGTATCCCTGACTCGTGCGAGAACGCATTTGCTCCCACGATCGGTTTTATCCTCGGGATCGGGACACCCGAATACTGTTCTACGAGCTTTGAGAGTTCCATGAGCTGACCGACATCATATCTCTCGATCCCGTACTGAACCCTGAGCCCAACGAGCAGCTCCTCAAGAGAGGCATTACCGCACCTCTCACCGATGCCATTTACAGTGGTATGAAGCTGAAAAGCTCCCGCCTCTGCCCCGCTCAGGGTATTTGCAACAGCCATGCCCAGGTCGTTATGGCAGTGGATACACACTTTTGTTTTCACGGTTTTCTTGATCTCGCTGATAAGATAGAATGCAGTGCTGGGGTTCAGTATACCCACAGTATCAGCGATGCTGACATAATCTGCACCATGCACTTCTGCAGATTTGAATATGGTTTTCAGAAGATCTATATCGGTTCGCGTTGCATCCTCAGCAGCAAACCTCACGGTGAGACCGTGGTCCTTGGCATAATCCAGCACATCAAGGGCACAGGATTCTGCCTCTTCAAATGTCTTATGGTACTTGTATTTGAGGTGCAGGTCAGATGTTGCGATAAAGACGCTCACGAAATCAACGTCGCACGCCAGCGCAACATCAATATCCCTTGCAACTGAACGGGCAAGACAGCATATCCTGGCATTAAGTCCAAGGTGTGAGATCTCTTTGACTATGGCAGCCTCTGCAGGTGAGACCACAGGGAATCCAGCCTCGATCACATCAACGCCTACGCTGTCAAGTTTTTCTGCGATCGCGATCTTCTCTTCTCTTGAAAATACAACACCAGGCGTCTGCTCTCCATCCCTTAACGTGACGTCGCATATTTCGATATCAGCTGGTTTTGAATTGATGAACTGCATCAGGTTATTTCTTGAGTAACTGGACATAGTATCGTGGTTTATTAACGATGTTTAATCATTACTTATATCTTTGCATTTTTTTTATCACGGAAAATCACTGCCTGCATGGGAATAATGCAGTTACCAGTCCATGCAAATCTCTATGTATCTTCAGGCTCAATAAACAGGCGATGCCCACGATTAGTGAGAAGATACTTACCAGAGCCTCAGGCAGACCTGCAAATGCCGATGATTTTGTTACTGCTGAAGTGGATTACGCCATGGCGCACAATGGCACGAGCGTGCTCGCGGTCAGGGCATTTAAGGAAATGGGTGCAAAAAAGGTATGGGATCCTGAAAGGATAATAATCCCGTTCGATCACATCGCACCTGCCAATAACGAAACATCCGCAAAGCTCCAGCGGAGCATAAGACAGTGGGTCAAAGAGCAGGGGATCACCAATTTCTTCGACGTCGGATGCGGCATATGTCATCAGATACTCTCTGAAAACGGGTTCGCTCTCCCGGGGAAGCTCGTCATCGGAGCTGACTCGCACTCATGCACATACGGGGCATTCGGTGCATTTGCGACAGGGGTAGGCGCAACAGACATGGCAGAGATATTTGCCACAGGCAAACTCTGGCTCAGAGTGCCCAGGTCCATAAGGGTGACTGTTGAAGGAAAGCTGGCAAAAGGGGTTTCAGCAAAGGACATGACCCTTCATATAATCAAGAACATAGGATCTGACGGGGCAAACTACAGGGCAATTGAGTATTACGGCGAGGCTGTGAGCAGTCTTTCTATCTCTGAGCGGATGACGCTTTGCAACATGGCTATCGAGATGGGGGCAAAGGCAGGCATCGTGCCCCCGGATGAGAAGACATTCGAATATTTAAGATACGTAGCCAGAGAGAAATACTCGCCTGTGTATGCAGATGAGGATGCGCAGTACTGCGAAGAATATGATTTCGATGCAGGAGACCTTGAGCCGCAGATAGCAAAGCCGCATGAAGTGGACAATGTGGCAGGCATCGGGGAGGTGGCAGGTACTCCAATTGATCAGGTTTTCATCGGTTCATGCACCAACGGAAGGTACGAAGACCTGGAAGCTGTGGCAGGGATTTTGAAAGGAAAGAAGGTCAGGGTCAGGACAATCGTGCTACCGGCCTCGCACTCGATCCTTGTCAGGGCAACAGAGTCAGGCATTATAGCCACGCTGCTGAAAGCCGGGGTAATAATCGCGCCGCCTGGCTGCGGACCATGTCTTGGTGCTCATATGGGAGTTATATGCGAAGGTGAGACCTGTCTTTCAACTTCAAACCGCAATTTCAAAGGAAGGATGGGAACTGGAGGCGAGATATACCTGTCCTCGCCAGAAACCGCGGCTGCAAGTGCGATTCACGGTAAGATCGCAGACCCGAGGGAATTCTTCTGATCTCTAACCTCTTCGCTCCCTTGCAGATTTAAGCAGGAGCTGGAGCTCTGTTCTTGCCACCATCTCTCTTACAGCCTCGACAGCATCGATATTCGCGCTGATGCTTGTGATTCCAAGCTCGACCAGGCGTTTTGCCACCTTTGGATTGCTCCCTGCCTGACCGCATATGCTCGTCTTTACACCTGCCTTGTTGCACTCGACAATCACATGCTCGATGAGCTTCATCACGGCCGGATGCATCTCATTGTATAGATGCGCAATATGCTCGTTGTTCCTGTCTACTGCAAGCGTGTACTGCGTGAGGTCGTTGGTTCCAAAGCTCACGAAATCCAGTCCCACTGCTATGAACTGGTCTATTATGAGTGCAGCCGCAGGTATTTCGACCATTATCCCGATATCTGTTTTATCAATGTCCAGACCTTTTGACCTCATGAACTCCTTTGCCCTTCTCAATTCCGAGGGATGCTGGACAAGAGGTATCATGATGCCCATATTACTGTAGCCGCGCTTTATCAGCTCCCTGAACGCTCGCACTTCGAGCTCGAAATGCTCTGTATCGATCAGGTCGCGCCTGATGCCGCGGTACCCAAGCATGGGATTTGGCTCGATCGGTTCTCCCTCACCGCCTTCCATCGCCCTGAACTCATCAGTGGGCGCATCCAGGGTGCGCACCCATACAGGTTTTGGATAGAACGCATCCACAACTGTCTGTATCCTCGATACAAGCTCATTGACATATTCGTCTGCATTCCCTTCTTTGATGTACTGCTTGGGATGCTTTGGAAGTCCGAGTATCATGTGTTCGATGCGAAGAAGCCCGACACCATCAGCCTGCGTCTCAAGGGCACGGGCAGTAGCCTCAGGGATGGAGACGTTCACTTTCACTTCAGTAGCAGTAAGGGGTTTTGATTTTGTGAACGACACTGATGCCCTGGTCTGTGACTCAGGCGCTGCCTGCACTTCCTTTTTCCCTTCAAATACAAGCCCTTTCTCACCGTCCACCGTTATCATCATCCCGTCACTCAGCAGCTCTGTCGCCTTCCTCGTGCCAACAACAGCAGGGCATCCAAGTTCACGCGACACTATGGCTGCATGGCATGTCATACCACCTTCGTCTGTCACGATCGCAGCCGCGCGCTTCATCGCAGGCACCATGTCAGGGGTGGTCATGACCGCAACAAGTATATCGCCATCCTTGACCTTCCCGAGCTCTGAGGCATCAGAAATCAATTTTGCCTCACCGCACGCGATCCCTGGAGAAGCGCCAAGCCCTTCAAGTAATGCCGACATCGCTGCTTTCTCCTTTGTATCTTTTTTCTTCTTTATTGTGGTTATAGGTCTTGACTGGAGCATGAAAAACTCATGGTCCATGATCGCCCACTCCACATCCTGAGGTATACCGTACAGATCTTCCACCACTTCGCCAAGCTCGACAAGCTTAAGAATCTCCTCGTCCTCCAGTACCTTCGCATTTTTTTTGTCATCCGGTACAGGAAGCTCGATAGTTCTTCCTGTCTTCTGGTCCCTGATATGCTGGATGTTCTTGGATGCTATTTTGCGCTCCTGGATTTTTTTTATCCTTCTGTCAATAACATAATAATCAGGAGAAACAGCACCAGAGACCACGCTCTCGCCCAGTCCCCAAGCTGCTTCGATGATTGTGAGAGGTTCTCCAGTGGATGGATGGGACGAGAACATTACTCCTGCTTTCTCTGCATCCACCATCATCTGGACAACAGCGCACAGGTTTACTTTGCTGTGCTCAAATCCCTGCTTCACCCGGTAATATATCGCCCTTGCGCCATACAGTGATGCCCAGCATTTCTTGACAGCTTCGATCACATTCGCATCTCCTTTGATGTTGAGGAACGTATCCTGCTGACCTGCAAAACTGGCATCTGGGAGATCTTCTGCAGTGGCGCTCGAACGCACAGCCACAAAAACCTCTTCACCTTTTCTCCCGCACAGTTCCCTGTATTTGTCCCTGATGCTCTTTTCAATGTCTTCGGGAATTTTTGCGCCGTTTATCAGTTTTTTTGCTTTTCTCTCTGCTTCTTTCAGAGTTTCTGCATCATCGACATTAATTTCAAGTGAACTGAAAAGCTCTTCGCCGATACCATTCTCGTCAATGAACCGTCGAAATGCCTGTGCCGTCACTGCAAATCCAGCAGGGACAGGCAGTTCTGCCCTCAGCATCTCGCCCAGACTTGCACCTTTTCCACCCACGATTGCAATGTCCTCTTTTCCTACCTCTTCAAGCCATACAACCATATCATCTGTCATATTTTTTCTCCTTCAACGACTTTTGAATTTTCATAAGTTTTTTGTCATAACTTTCCACTGCCACCTTTATTATGAACGGCAATTTCTCCCTGTTGAAATCCAGATCTTTCGCGATGTTTTCAAGAAGATAAAGATCTATCTCCTTATGCTGTGCCCTCTCCACGCGCGTCGCCTCGATCAAAGCCATGGCTTTTATGAATGTCTTCACAAAATCAAACGTGGGCGTAACATTGCCATTTTCTATACGCAGGATGGACTCCCTGCGCAGGTCCATGAGTTCCCCCAGTTGTTCCTGAGACATTCCATATCTCTTCCTGTATTCTCTTATCACGTCTCCGGAGTTTTGAGCCAGTATGACCTCTCCTGCTGCTTCCCTCTCAAAAGAAATAATCCAGTCAGGCGTATGCAGCATTGGTTTTGAATCTGCCAATCTATTCCTCCTGATAGATGTTATATTGGATATCACACCTATGTGAAATATTTAATATAATGATATGCTATTTAAACTTATCTGCCTGCATAAGAAAAATAACATGATTTATAATGTCACATGGAGTCTTTTCGAGACAGCAGCTTTTCTCAATCTGATGTTCTCCTCGAGTACCTCCCTGTATATTCTATTCTTTTTCAATTCATTCTGATACTCATCGTTCTGCTTCTCAAGCTCCTGATTTCTCGCTTTAAGCTTACCTATCTCTGTATCCCTTTTTTCAAGCTCCTGCTCAAGATTCTTTATCGTGATCTCATGGCGATGCAAAGTGAATTCCAGATCTTCTTTTTCTTTCTGGTGCGCCTCAAGATATCCATTTCTTGAATTATAACTCCTATCCTTTTGCTCAAAGTTAACTTTTCTCGGCAAAGCTGGAAGGACTGGAAGCTCTACCTGTTTGCCCATGAGCTTTTCAATAAAAAGCATGGATACCCGGTGTTCTTCAGGAGAGAGCGTCCAGGAAGGCCCTTCATGGCGCAGCTTTTCGTTCTCTGCAAGCGCGATCAGCCTTTCTGATGCTTCGGTGCTGATCCATCCAATGCTTTCATAGTATTCAAGCAAACTTGGAAGATAGTTGTGCCCCACTCTCATTAGCATGAACTGCAGCCACAGCTGCTGGGTTTTTATAGTGGTATCATCCAGTGTCTGAAGCATCTATGCTGTGTGCCAGAACTCTTCCGGCATGTCCAATGCAAGCTTTAATGCACCTTCTGCTCCTCCGAAAACAGGGTCCTTGAAATTCTGGACCCTGGCTCCGCCGATGAGTTCAAGCCTTTGCTCCAGGACCTGTGCAAGATTCTTTATCTGGCTTCCTCCACCAGCAAGCCAGATATTGTTGCGCAAGGCATCCTGGAAATCCGGATCATAGGTCGAGATGAGTTTTGATATTCCGGCTACGATGTCAGGCAGTATGGATTCACATGCTTCTTTCATTTCTTTTGTGATGGGAAGCTTGAGGAATGATGAGTCCACAGGGACATCCACTATGATCTCCTTTTCAGCTTCGCCAACGAAGGAATACTGTTCCTTCCATTTCTTTGCCATTTCCTGAGTGACCCTGACGTCTGTATAGCTCTCAGAGATCAGCCTTACGAACTCCCTATCAATGAAATTCCCTGCCCTGATGCTTGTTATCTGGTCTTCAGGATCAGGGAGGGTACCGTGTACCCTGCACAGGTCTGTGGTGCCTGCCCCTATATCGACTATCAGAGAATGCTCAAGCTGTCCCATCATGTATGCCACGCAGAAAGGTTCGCTTGCCACCATCATCCCATCAAAGAACTCACTTGCCATATCAAGGATTATTTTCTTGTTCAGCACGCTTGCCTGCGCGGGTACGCCTATGATTGCATACTTCTTGATTTCCCTGTCACCATTGACAGAGTGGAGTACGTATTCAAGCAATCCCTTCGCAGCTTCAATATCTTCTTTCTGGTTTTTTATCAATCCGTTCTCAACAGGTCGCAAAAGCTTGAGAGCAACCCTGTGTTTTAGCGCTTCCTCTCCATAGAGATGTTCTTTTTTGAGAAACTTTGATGCAACAGGATCCCTTGGAGTCCCGACCAGACTCAGAATAGTATTTTTTTTACCATCGCTGGTGGAGATCGCGGTATGGTTTGTACCCAGATCCACGCCTATATATAGATTTTTTTCATTTCCTGTACCATGGGTTAAAGTGTTCTTGGAATTTTTTGATGTCATATTATCACATATCATTATCATTATTATAGTTATACCTGAGTAAATAAATAGTTTATGTGGCCTATCTTTGTGTAGTCCCGAAATCTTTATAATGATTAAAAATAAAAGATTGAGTGATAGGATAGGATGGTTCAGATCTTGAACGAATATGATCTATATAAGTTCATGGAATTAATAATGTTTGCATTATATTTAGTATTTATATTTTTATCTATTCAGATATTTTTCCTATGGAAAGATCTCAATAAAACCGAACTGAAAGTGAAATCATTTATGAACGATTCGTTCTTCAAAAGAAATTCTATTTATGTTTTCTCGTTCAGCGTATTCTTCATGCTCCATGAAATCCTTGAAGGAACAAGCCTGCCCAACGCTATGTTATACTTTGAATTCCTGGAGATACTGGGATTATCATGCCTGGTAATATTTGCTCATGGATGGTACAGGGCTTTGAAAGCTTCTGTGAAGAAAAAACCCATTCCTCGCGAGCTTATTAATTTAAAGACCATCTGATGTTATGTTCTTTTCATGAAAAGCAGCCCTTTTCACTCGTTACTTATTTATACTCGGCATGTAATGTTAAATCAGTGGACTGATATCAAAAATGATTGTGGTCAGCGAAGATGAAGATGAGAGCGACTCTAGTCCGTTACTTTTTTTGGGGCAACCAGTATACGAAAGCGTACTTAATATCAACCACGATTACCGTTATCTGAGGATGGGATATTATGTATCTGCGCATGCTGAGACCTATGGAGTAGAGGTTACACCGAGCTGCACAGAGATAATGGATGCATACAGGAATCCGCTCCTGATAGAGAAGGCAAGGAGGCATGGATTGCTTGCCGGCAATTACAGCCTTATAACAAAACCCAGGGATGACCTTTCTGGTCCTGTGATGTTATTCGCAGTAAACCCTTTCACCAATAACTCAATGAAGATAGTGAGATCAGACAGAAGACTGCCAGGGATGATAAGAAAAATGAGCATGGATGCAAGGTTCCCGGTTTCTCTGCATCCTCTGCTGGGCGAAGTGCATGAGATCGTGCAGATGTTCGGCGAATCTACTTTTGATGAGGCATCAAAATTCACAGAGAGATTTTTCAAGATATTCAACATCCCTATATGCAAATTGATCGTACAGATAGATGATGGGGATGTTATTCTCAACCACTGCGAACCTGCTCTGAAAAAAGAAGTGAAGTGGGATATCGTGCATGAGAAAGTGCATGAGATCGGAATGAAAAAGCAACATGAAAATAGCCTGCTTTGTTGAAGCGTATAATTTTAATAACAAACCGGAACGCTGCGCTCTTTCAAAATTCAAATCCACTGCTGAATCAATGGGGCATACGTTCGAATTCATTTTCAAGGACCGCATTTCAGAGATCAAAGAATACGATAGTTTATTCATACGTTCCATAACAGATCCGAACAATTCTGCGTACATTGTCTCAAGACTGGCAGAACAGGCAGGAGTCAGGGTGATCGATGATCCGCATTCGATCAGGGTTTGTTCAAACAAAGCTGTGCTTTACGATCTCTTCCTGAAAAATAATATTCCATCTCCAGATTCCCTTTTATTTACAGGTGATTATTCAGGGGAAAATCTTGACAGGATATTCGATACCCTGGGAACACCGGTTATAATCAAAACTCCCTATACCAGGTTCTCATCTCATGTAGAGAAAGCTCATAATGAAAAGGAATTCACTGAGATTTCAAAGAAATTCCTTACGAAATCAAAAGTCCTTATCATCCAGGAATATATTCATTCAGATTTTGACTGGCGTGTGGGGATACTTCAAAATAAGATACTTTACATGTGCAAATATTGCATACCCGAAGGAGGATGGAAGGTAAAATCGAAAATAAATGGAAAAAACGTATGGGGGGATACAATCGCATTGCCCAGGGAAATGATATCTCCGGAATTAAGAAAGATCTGCATTGACCTTTCAAAGTGCGTCGGGGATGGGCTTTATGGACTTGATGTCAAAGAAACAATTAACGGGTATAAAGTTATCGAGATAAATGATAACCCCAGCATCTACGAAGGCTATGAGGATACTGCGGATAAGGATATATACGAAAAAATCATAAGCGCACTTGTATCATGATCATCTTTTCATCTGATGACAGGTATATGGCTGGTTGCTCCTGAGGGCTTTTTCCATACTGACCATGATTTCCAGCATATCCCCGGTATCTTTAAACCTGTCCTGCATCCTCTCTGCAATACTTCCATGAATGATACGGTCTTCAATGATCTGAAGAAACTTCTTCTCTTCGTTTGTCGCAGCATCCCGTGCCCCGGACAGCAGGCGTTCCAGTTCAGGCTGAAGCGCTCTCGTACCTTTTTTAATAGCAAGCTCTGTCAGATCAAGGAGGATATCCCGATCTGTCTCCACGGGAACGTCCCTGGCACGAACGAGTGCCATGAGAAATGCACACACCGCCATATCAGATCTCACACATTCCTGCTCGTCAATTGCTTTTACTTCCACACATCCTCGTGAAAACCTGATGATGAGACCTGAGGAGTTCAGCCATTCCTTGCGGAGGATATGGGCATCTCTATTTTCGAGTTCCCTGAAAATTTCCTGCTGATTTTCGAGATAATCGTTGACTTCAGAAATTGTTTCAGGGATAATTCGGTTGCAGATCTGCGGGATCTCCTTCTGGTTCTTTCGGTAAAATAGGAGCCTGTTATCCATCGAGCCTGTAACTTTTCCTTCTACGAAGGGCGAGGAGGCTGATACTGCAATAAGGTACGGCAGAAGTGAACGGATCCTGTTGTAAAGGTAAATCAGTTCTTCGTCATTGCTGTAGGAAAGGTTGACCTGCAGTGCCTGGATATTCAGCCATCCATGCTGCCTGATATTGAAGAGCCTGTCATAGACTTCATAATATTCCTTTTCATCATGATTCCAGACTGCTGTCTTATCGAGGGTCAGCGTGGGGTGCATTCCGAGCCCTAAAAGATGGTATCGATCCCCAAACTGCAGATAAAACCTGCGAATCCCGGAATATATCTGCCTTTCCAGCTCAAAAAGGCTGTCACCTGGATGATCTGGAATGAATTCAAGAACTGTCTTCTGCAGTTCTTTTGAGAGTGTGACCTCACCAAAAGAGACCTCATTTTTTACGCTGCCTGCGATCTTTGAAAGAATCACATCTGAGATCGGGAGTGGATTGAAGTTGCGGTCGTTTATTGAGTATTCATGTTCTGTGCCGATTGTCATTCAGTGCCGTCCTCTTGATTTTCAGCCACTTTCCTGGTCAGATATCCGCTTTCAAGGCACTGCCACACGCGACCTGACGCATTCCTGGACCTGCTTTACCACTTCTGGATAATCGCCAAAGATAAGCCCAAGATCTACCGTGCCCACAACGTCCACAACGCCTATGGCTGCGACACCATAACCTTCCTTGTTCCTTATCGGAACAACCACCACTGGGATTCCGGTATATCTGCCGCTTGTCGGGATCGTGCGTATGAGCTTGTTTTCTTTCAAAACCTGTTCCAGTACCGGACCTGTATAATTATTATCCAGGATCTTCCCCTTCTCTAATCTGACACCTTTTTTATGAAGACTTCTCATCGTGACAGGAAGCCCCAGGAGTTCATGTACAGCCATCGCAAAAGGTGCCAGTTCTTCAGCATCCGATTCAGCAGAGATCTGAATTTTAGTGTAGCTCATATTATAATATTTTGCGCTCAATGATGATATAATTTATTATCGACCAGATTACAAACCGTGATTTTTCTGAGCCAGAACGTATCATAATATAGTGATGCGAAGGCACAGAAAATAAAAAAATATATGTAGTAGTATCTCCTATTAGACATATTATGAAAGTTGTTTTCAGAATTATTGGTTCCGAAAAAGACCTCAATGATCTTGACACAACCGATGAAAATGTGCACTTTTGTTTCAGACCTTCTGAAAAAAACATTTTTGAACTTGTGAAGAAGAACCCGAAACTCAAGAGAATACAGCTGCCTTCTTCCTATCAAAAGACGATTTCAAATACAACAAAGTCATTTCTAAAAATGAAAAACATAAAATTAATGGTGGGAGATATATGGGGTCACAGGACTGACATTGACAGATTTGCAGAAATAGATGTTTAGGATTTCATTGCAAGAAGTACAGTGAGCTGTTCAAAGTCAAATCTTTCGTTAGCCCTTTCTCTGACAGAATACCCGAGCGATCGCAGCCTGGATTTTATCTCATCGATCCCGGTGAGAGATGAAACGAGCATCAGAATTTTGCCATGTTCAGCAAGGCAATTTCCTGCATCTTCAAGGAATCTGTTGATTACCCTCCTTCCGTCATTCCCTCCATCAAGTGCAGCATCGAGCCAGTCTCCCCTTCTTTCCGCGTCGCCTGTGGGGAGATACGGTGGATTGAAGATAATAATGTCGAATTTTCCTCTGATGCAGTTCAGCAGATCTCCTCTTATCACCTCGATCCCATTTTGTTTTGAGCACACTGCAGCAAAGGGATTGATATCTATCCCGATCACTTTCGCTTCTGTATTGGCTTCAATAACAGCGGATATTATTCCACATCCGCACCCTACCTCCAGAATTTTTTCCGAATTTTCTATCTCATACAGCGCCGCTTCTGCAAGCAAGAAAGAGTCTTCCGAGGGTTCATAGACCTGTTCTGAAATTCTCACCCCGGTATTCTTATATGAAATATGCATTGATTGGTTCAATTGACCTGATCAGGAGGCTTTCAATCTCTTTCCGCCTGCAACGAATCCAGCATGGCAGTCAGAACAGAATTTGGGCAGATGGCAGTCGCTGCACACCTTTCCTATCAAAACCTCTTTCTTATGTGTCATTAACCAGTCCTCCGGATGCTCCTGACTGTGGCAGGTAGCGCATAAATTTTCCTTTATTTTTGGTTCATGCTTTACATTGGAGTGGCACTCGTAGCAGGCGATCTTATTATTCGTGACATGATTCTTATGTATGAAACTGAAATCGTCGTACTTGTCCACTCTTCCCTTGACATTATGACATGAATAGCACTTGCTCTTCGGGACTATGTCGTTGGCACCTGTGGAGAGATTGATATGGCAGGTCAGGCAATCATATCCCTTGTTAATATGGATGGAATGGTTGAAGCTTGTATAATTTTTATGCGTCTGTTTTGGCGCACCATGACATGAAGGGCATCCTGATATGGATGTATTTCCGGGTACATCTCTGAAGTGGCATGTGAAACAGGTTGAAGTGGTCACCACGATATGCCCGATATCCTGCTGGATTATATTCGGATGGCACTGACTGCAGGAAGGATCTGTTACAGACCTGTGCTCACTCATACCGATCACAAGCATGGAATGACAGCTTGTGCATGTCAATCCTATGCCTCTTCTTGACTGAAGCAAATGGTTCTTATGGCTGAAATTCACACCCATATAGTTTATATCTGAAGAAAATATACGCTGTTCATGGCAGAGAAGGCAATTCTTATCCATTACTCTTGCATATAATTTCCCGGAATAATCTTCAACTGTGGTCTCATAGCTGTAAAACTGCATGAGCCCGTTGATCTTGCCTCTGATATGACCTACAAGTCCGGGTTCATAATGACATTCTACGCATCTGACATCATTATGGGATGAAGTACGCCAGGAATCATAATATGGTCTCATGATATGGCAGTTCTTTCCACAGAAGGCAGGATTTTCAGTTATATCAAGCACTTTTTCAGAAACCACAGCCACTGCCGAGAACAAAAGTATGAGAACGATCGCTATCGGCACTTTATGTTCCAGAATCCAATTCTTAATGATAGATGCTATTGATTGATTATCCATTTAACTCGGTCACCGTCTTCTCATCAGGTATATTATCGCAAAAATCGCAAAAATAAGGATCATTTCTACACCAGGGATGCGCGGTACAGTGGGTTCAGCACTTGAGGTCTTGTATTCTGCTTTCTTGGCTGAATCTATTCCACTCTGGATCTGCCTGTCAAAATCCTTCAGGTTGAACCCATGCCATAAAGCCGGAATATTCTCCTGTACCTCCTGAGCTTTGTCCAGGTCAGTCTGGGCAGAGGAAACTTCTTTTCCTGCTGCCTTTGCTTCTGCTACGGAATTTTTGGCTTTTCTAAGTTCATCCTTGAATTCATTCGCCCTTTCGAGGGCCTGTTTTGCCTCCTTTGGAATACCTGCAGTCGCGATCTGGTCCTGCTGGTTGTGACACACGCTGCATAGTACAGTAAGCTCTGATGCCTTGAGTACCTTAAAAGTGTGGGGCTGGTGGCATGTAGCACAGGATGGAGCACGGAACTCAGCCTTTAATCTCTGATAATGCATTGTATTCTTGAAATGATCCTGTTCCTCTGTATGGCACTTTCCGCAGGTGTCAGGAATTTTTTTGAAAAAGATGGGACTTTCAGGATCATCAACATTTCTCACTGTAGCATGAGCTTCTGCCTTTGTTTTCACTCTTGGGTTGCCGCCATGGCATGCGTCACATGTCACATAATACCTTGAATGCTCCGAATCTGACCACTGCTGGTAATTATCACTGGCTCTTTTCCTGAGAACATCTTCATGGCATTCAAGCGAACAGGAGATGTTCTTCTGTGTATGAAGCACTCTTATTTCGTTGAGTCTGCTCTGCTCATTTGAGAAAGGCGATAATGCTCCATGGCAGTCCACACATGAGTTATTAAGAATGTCTGAATTTGCCGCCCCTGCCGGGACGATGAAAGCAATGAAATAAACAAATAATATGCAGCTATATAAATAGCTAAAGAGATGTTTTTCCAGTTTTTCAGTTTTTAAAAACATTTTTCTTTTTCACCGTTATTACAATATATCTTCCAGTATATAAATATCCTATCTCACTGCCTGATCCAGTACCCGTTTTTTATTTCAGCAGATCAAGTTGAATTCATGATTTTATACATTAAATACCTTACGATTTTTTTTTCAAAATACTCCCCATTTGTGTAGTTTCCTCTTCCATGTCCTTCCAGGGCGGAAGTATATACGTCACAACAAGCAGGATAATGAATGGAAGCGTCATTATTACCAGCGCCGGAAGCACGCCCTCAGGATGAAAGAAAACAGGAACGTATGTGAGTGTACCGCTCAGGCTTTTTGAGATCTCCTGACCTCCGATCACCACATTCCACCGCATGGCAAAAACACCTATCAGGACACAAACGGATGATATGGAAATCAGGATCATCTTGAGCGTGTCTCTGTTCTTTAAAAGACCTATGACGAGCAGCAGTACGAATGGTATTAAGATGCCAAGTGTCAGCTGCACCCCGTAAAAAGTAAATGCAATCTTTTCAGAGAGCAGTCTGTTAATTATATCGATCTCTTCAAGAGATTCGTATTTCATGCTGACGATTTCAAGTAATTCTAAAGCCACGTCCAGGATAAGGAAAACCCACAGATAATGCGCAAGCGATTCAAGGCATTTATGGTCTATTGGATGTTTCCGAAGTTTCATGGATGCGATATATAATAATATCAGGAGCGCTATACCTGACACAATGGCTGACATCAGGAATATGATCGGCATGAGAGGCGTGGACCACCAGGGGTTCGCCTTGATACCTCCAAAAATAAATCCAACATACCCGTGCAGGAATGCGGCGGATGGAATGCCTATGATTGCAAGTTTCTTTGCAATCTTCTCGTCTTCATGAAGGGCTTTCTCAGAGATGTCGTATGAAAAAAGTGCAAGCCCCGAGTACAGAAGTTCCCTCCAGCCACTGGAATTCAAAGCCATTTTGACGATATCCTCTCTGAAGGACAGCCATATCTCGACTGCCACAATAACCAGATAAAATGAATAAATATACCCGAATCCTGACATTGCGGACGTGAGATGTGGCGTGAACATGATCTCAATACCGCGCTCGGGATGCCCGAGATGAGTGAGAAGCGGCATCGTGGCAACAAGCAAAAAGGAAAGAGCTGTCAGTAGCGCGAACCTTGCCACAGGTCTTATCTCTTCTTTACCGAAAACATGGTATAAAGATGATGCAATGAACGCTCCTGCCACAAGACCTGTGATATAAGGGTACAGCACTATGAGAACGCTCCACTGGATTTCAACCTCATTTGGATAAACAAATCCCCAGATCAAACCCTCTGTCATTATCGTACCTCCCTGTCCAGTCCCACATAATAGACCTTGGGTTTTGTTCCCAGGTCAGGTTTAAGGACATTGATTCTCTCTTTATCCAGTATCTTATTGACCTCACTTTCAGGATCTTTAAGATCCCCAAATATCCTTGCTCCCACCGGACATGCCTGGACGCAGGCTGGTAAAAGCCCTTTGGTGATCCTGTGGTAGCACCACGTGCATTTATCTGCTGTTCTCTTCTCGGTGTTGAAATATCTTGCACCGTAAGGGCAGCCCTGTATGCAATACCTGCATCCTATACAGTAATCATAGTCCACAAGAACAACTCCATCCTCGGTCTCGTATGTAGCTCCCACAGGGCAGACCTGAACGCATGGAGCGATTTCGCAGTGATTGCAGATCTTGGGTACGTAAAAAGCTTTTTTTATCTCCTCTGCAGGAATATCGTCTTCAAATCCATTTATGCTTCCATTTGGCGAGTCGATTTTTACCTCTCCATCTTTTAAAACCCTGTATCTTTCAACCCATGTCCTGTAAACGGGCTCGTCGAATGGAACATGGTTCTCGAGCTTGCATGCATTTGCACACCTTCCGCATCCTATGCATTTGCGGGTGTCGACCACATATCCCCAAAGATGTTCTTTCCAGTCATATCCTCCTCCCGGGGAAACCTCAGCAGCGATGCTGTTTGTAACAATGGATTCGATGATTGTGCTGCTCACGGCAGCTCCAATAATAACCCTGAACCCGGTTTTTGCAAATTCTCGCCTTGATATCTTCATTGTTAAATCTCCATCTATACAAACCACGGTTTGTGGGGGTTATGGCAATATGCGCATCTTAGATTCTCCCCATGCGTTTCTGGATCGATCTGAGGGAAATTAGCAGGCCTGGCTGCGCGTTCAAAGTGACATAAACCGCAATATTCTCTTGATTCGTTTGCAGGCTCCGGCATTATCCTGACATTGTTAACATGGTCGTTAGAGGGACCGTGGCATATTTCGCAATTCACTGCTTTGTGTCTTGAGCCAACCCATATCGAATATATGGTCTTATGGCAGTTCTCTTCTCCACAGCTTGATGACCCGGCGTATCCTACCTGAAGGTTTCTATTATCAATCACAGACTCACCTCTATACCAGCCATACTGTCCAAATGAATCAGGCACAATTAAGGATCTGATAAATATAAAAGCGATTAATGCTATCACCAGTAGAATGATAACCCTTTTCAAATGCGGCTGCATTATTTTCTCACCGGTGCGATAGAGAATCTCTTTGATTCATAATCGTTTTTATCATTGTACTCCTCTATTTTCTCCTTATGAGATACACTGCAGCCAGCAGGGATACTATGCCTGAAAGAAAGATGAATCCAGGTGTACGGGGCGCAGGTGTTCTGGTTGGAGTGACTGCAGGTTTTATGATATCCTGGGCTTTTTTCAGTTCTTTGCCTGCAGAATCTATCTCATCCTCGAAATGCGTGAGATTGAATTCATGCCACATGGGTGGTAAATTTTGCATTATACTCAGCGCATCATCTGCATACCGCTCTGCAGCTGCTACATCTGTTCCGTTCTTTTTTGCCCAGAAAATATCCTGCCTTGTTATTTCAATATTAAATTTCAATTTATTTACCTTTCCGAGCAGATATTCTGCCTGAACAGGTACATCGTAAGGTGCTACTTTCTTATAAACAGAGTGGCAGTTCCCGCAGAAATTCCTGAATTCCTCAGGATTCAAAACCATAAATGTGTGAGGAGCATGGCACGTTGTGCAGGTAGGGGCAAGTTTCAGTGCCTCAAGCCTCTGGTAATGCTTGCTGTTCGCAAAATTGGCAAGCTCTTTTGAATGGCAGTTTCCGCACGTTTTTGGCACATTGGTATAATACACAGGACTCTCAAGATCTGTGGGTTTCTTTATGCCCAGATGTGCTTTCTCTTTGACCGCCTGCTTTGGATCTCCTTCATGACAGATCTCGCATGTTACTCCTTTAAGAGCATGCAAAGAGTTAGACCACTGCTGATAATTTGCTGTCGCAAGCTGTCTCAGCCTGTCCTCATGGCATTCGAGAGAGCATGTAACATTCTTCTCAAGATGCTGGATTCTTACCTGGTTGAACTGCTTTTGAATATCCTGAAAAGGTGATACAGTTCTATGGCAGTCTATACATGAGTTCTCAGATGCATATGCATGGGGGACGAAGAACAAAATCGCCCCGGTTATTACAAGAAAGATTATCAAGTTGAATGGCTTCATTTGCATTTTTCAGACCTACCCGTGTTTATACTATTTTCGTTTTAACTACGCGTTTTTTATTCTCTCAAATATTATTTTGTATATATAGCTTTTGTTTTTTTTCAGGAAAAGCAATTTAACCGAAAGCTTCATGATAACACCTATGCGAAAGGAATTCAGAAAGCTCGTCACCATCGAGGAAGCAAAAAGTCTGATCGAGGGTCTTGGTATTCAGCCGGCAGCAATTGAAGTGAATATCGAAAATGCAGCAGGACTGGTACTTGCAGAGGAAGTGGTCTCTGAAATAGATGTACCTCCTTTCAACAGAGCCTCCATGGATGGTTATGCAGTCCATGCCCGGGACACCTACCAGGCAGGAGAGGACAGACCTGTCAGCCTTAACCTGGTCGGCTCGATTCGACCCGGGATGAATTATGATCTGATCGTAAAGAGGGGCGAGGCTGCTGAAATCGCCACTGGTGCCGTGATGCCTTCAGGTGCGGATGCAGTGGTGATGGTGGAATATACAAGAACCGATTCTTCACTTTATGTCCTCCATCCTGTTTCAATAAATGAGAATGTAATGCATGCTGGCTCTGATATCATGGCAGGAGAGCGTGTATTGAAGAGAGGGACTGTTCTTGGCGCAAGGGAAATAGGCGTCCTGGCAGCAATCGGTATAAGGACTGTCAAAGTACATGGGCTGAATGTGGGTATTGTTTCCACAGGGAAAGAACTTACAGAGCCCGGGCATAAACTTGAGGCTGGAAAGATCTATGATATAAATTCCTTTTCGATTGCCTCGGCTGTAAAAGAATGCGGGGGGCTCCCACTCAGCTTCGCAGTTGTCAGTGACGATGAGGCTGAAATGAAAGAGGTACTGAAAAAAGCTGCTGAGAATTGTGATATCATTCTCACATCAGGAAGCACTTCAGCAGGTTCAGGGGATGTGATGTACAGGGTTATCGAGGAAAATGGAACTGTGCTTGCGCATGGCATTGACATCAAACCAGGAAAACCTGCGATCATCGGAAAGGTTTTCGGGAAATCTGTATTCGGGCTTCCAGGATATCCTGCCTCAGCACTTACAATCTTCAATGAATTTGTGGCACCCCTGATAAGAAAATTGATGGGAAAGAAAATGGAAAGGATCAAAACATCCGCAAAACTCGCTTCGAGGGTGCGTTCTGAAGCGCGGACGCAGCTTCTTCCTGTCGGACTGGTGAGGGGATGGGCATACCCGATCGAGAAAGGTTCAGGAGCGATAACCGCGCTAGCAGATGCTGACGGTTTTATCGAAATACCTTCAGATGCAGAGATGCTGGAGCCAGGCGATGGTGTGGAGGTCACGCTTTTTGGAGAGCTTGAGACCCCTGAGCTTCTGTTTGTGGGAAGCCATTGCTTAGGTCTTGATGTCCTTGCTGATATTACAGGTCTTAGAATCCGGGTGATCAATGCGGGTTCCTCAGGAGGTCTTGGCGCGATCAGGAATGGAACCGCGGATATTGCAGGCATTCATCTACTGGACGAATCGGGAGAGTACAACATTCCTTTCCTGGAAAGGTTCAAAATAAAGAATGCGGTCATAATTAAAGGGTATCTCAGGGAACAGGGTTTGATCGTAAGAAAGGAAAGCCTCATAGCTAAATTCGAGGACATTCTGGCTTCAAGTATCATCAACAGAAACACAGGCTCTGGAACAAGAGTGATAACAGACATGAAACTAAGGGAAATAGCTGTAAAAAAAGGGGTTGCATTTGAGGAGCTTGTGAACAGCATAAACGGCTACCATACAGAGGCGAAAACGCACAGTGCGGTAGCGGCCGCTGTCAGGCTCAAAAAATCCGATGCAGGTGTGGGAATCCGTACTGCTGCAGAATTGAACGGACTGAAGTTTATCAAAATAGCTGATGAGGAATACGATTTTGTTGTTCCTGCGAAGCTTCTTGAAAGCAAAGAGATCAGGATCTTCATAGAAGCGCTGCGCTCAGAGGAGTTCAGGGAAAAGATCCCTCACGGGATGCGCACCTATGAACGAACAGGAGAGATCATCAGATCATAGTATGCTTTAAATACGATCCGGAAGAAGTTATCTCTGGAGGTTGATTATGTTCAAGGGAGTGATATCAACATTTATCATCATTACAGCGATCGTCCTGTTGCTGGGAGGGTGCGTGAGCGCTCCGCAGCCCGGGGTCATCCCCACACCGACCGCAGAGCCCACGTCGCCTTTACCCGCAACTGCCCTGCCAGTCACCGCAACGCCAACCGCAGCACCCTTTGTCACACCAGAGATCACAGTAACATTCTATCCTGCCAGCGTTAACGGAGATACGAACATCACCATAGACTGGGAGGTATCTGGCGGGAGTACGGGTGAAATAAGCCAGACCGCGGTTTACTGGGGATATAAGACCGCAGGTGCAAATACCTCGGATTATCCCAGAGCCAGCACTGTGCAGACAGGGAAAGCGCCTCAGGGATTCAGCACCATAATAAAGGCTCCTGCTGGGGGCGATTTCTATTTCAGAGCACATGCAACAGTGGACGGCATTGATGTCTATTCACCAGAATACAGGATAACCATAATTGCACCCATGGGAGGGGGAGGAGGATACTGATCGATGCGATAGTTTATAAGCTGCAGGGCTGACTGAGGATGAGATAAGAATAGTTGAGGAAAGTATTTCAGATAAAATATAAAAAGGAGAGAAATATGAACACTGCAGCTGAAATTGAGAGTGCAGCTGATATTTTTATTGAGACCCTGAAAGCAATCGAAGAAGGGTTACAGGATATCAAAGAAGGAAGAGTAGTCAAGTTCGAGGATTTCTTAAAGAAATACGGGTATGAGATATAACCTTCTTCTGTCCCATAAATTCGATAGGGATTTCTCCCGGCTTGAGAAGAAATTGCAGGATAGAGTTGTTGGGGGTCTCAGGGAATTGAATGAGAAACCGCATGCTGGAAACAATTGAAGTGAAAACTTAAAGATTTATGGTCATGGCGTGTAGGGATGTATCGAATATTATATCAAATTCAGGAAGAAAAGCTTCTCATTTTTGTCTTTAGAAAAAGAGAGATTTCGTGGAATACCAGATTCAGGAAATTCGTGATCCCAGGCTTTTCACTCTTTTTTTTCTTAAAACTCTCAATAATTAAGGCCTGAGAATCCAATGAACTGAGAGTCGGTTTTTGATAAATATCAGGGAAAAATTTAAAAATTTCCACGAGAACCTCGTTAATTCTATTCCTAAGAACATTATGAGATTCTTTTATTGCAGATTTACATAAAACTAATTTGTCATCTCGTTTATTTTTTATCAATGCAATTGACATCTCATGAATCCGGTCTCCATCGTTAGCTATCCCTAAAATTATATTTGTATCCAGGGAAAAGTTCATCTCATGCCTCTAACAACTCAAAGATGACATTATAATTCTTCGGGACAGACTCTGCCCTTAAAGTCAGGATGCTTAGCTCGGAAATATAATCTTGAAGCTCATCGAAGGTGATTTTGCCCCTATGAAAAGCTTCAAGTTTGAGCAATGAGACTGCTATCCGTGTCCAGAACTCTACTTTTTCCGGATTTTTTATTACTTCCTTTATTAATTCTTGGATTAAGAAAAACATCTGGTCAAGAACCAGTAACTGACCGGTATTTTCTTTTTTATCCCAGATCTTCGATTTTATTCCATCCCTTATAGAAGAGATTCTTCCGTTGAGTTTTATCAAGGACAATCTATATACTTCAAATTGCTGATATGCATCCAGTTTAGCTGTGAAAGATTTCAACTTTTTGAAAGATTCATCGAAATCCTTCATTTCTGAGATCTTATCTTCCATTTTTTTTTCGATCTCATCAATCGCAGATTTAATACTATAAATACTTTTTAGAAGAAAAATGCTTTCTTTTTTATTCCTTCGGAAGTTACGGTTATTGATTATTTTTTGTAGGGAAAACAATTATCAATTCATGAATGCATAAATTTATTATGTAGGGAAAACAATATTTCTACATGCACTTTAAATCATGCAAAAGCAGGGGCCACATATATTACGCCGTGGTTCACTCCAAACGTAGGGAAAACAAGATTTTTCAGGAATATTTGCTTAAACTTGGCAGACTTGATAAACACAGAGAACTTGTCAAGAAATTCCATGATCTTTTGTATTCCATTGGTTACACTTTCCCTTCACCAATCTCTACCCTCGAAATAGATAATGTTTTTAGCTATGGACAAGAACTGGCATTACACAAAGTCTGCGAGGAAATAGAACTCATAAGCACAGTAAATCGGTTTACTACAAAAGGCGGAGGCCCTGAGCTTGGAAAAATAGTCGAAGCGATGGCAATAAACAGGAACTGCGATCCATGCAGTTACTATCAATTGCAGGATTGGTATTCAAAAAGTGCTCTTCCTTTTTTCCTTGAACTGCCAGCATCCGATTTAACCTATCCCGTGTCATTGAATGCACTCAATTATCTCCAGCCTGAAACTACCATTCCAGTACAGGTGGAAATTTACAAAAATATTAATCGGGTGTATGGTTATAACTGCAAACGGCTCGACATCGACTTGACGTCTACTTATTTTGAAGGAGAAGAATGCATTCTTGCAGAATTTGGACATTCAAGAGATCATCCAATACATCCTTCCAAAAAACTCCAGATAGTATTGGCTTTTGTTGTTGACCAAAAAGGTGTGCTTGTAACTCATCGAGTCTGGCCTGGGAACAGGACAGATGCAAAGAGTCTGAAACCTGTGGATAGATGTCTGAAAAACGAATTCGGGCTTGATGCTCCCAGGGTTATGGACAGGGGTATATCTACTTGGGAAAACCTCATTTATATGGATCGGAAAAAAGAACGTTATCTGGTGGCACTTAGAGCTGGGGTCAAAGGCACGAAGCTTCTTGCAGAAATTAAAATTCCTATGGAGGAATGGGCAAATGTTGGGGATGAACAGGTTGCTGCTTCTGTTATTAAAGGTAGAAGAAAATACGTAGTAGTGTGGAATGCTTCTGTGGCAAGGACAAATAAAAAAGAGCGGGAGGCTAAAATCGTAAAAGCTGAAAAGGAATTGAAAAAACTCTTGGAATCTGTGGAAAAGGGAGAGATCGGCTCAAGATCGGAAAGGGATGAAAAGATAGGACATATAAAAAAGAAGTATAAAGTTACAAGATACATTTACACAAAGGGTAGTAAAAAGGGCTTCAGCTTTACAATTGAGAGAACAAGAGCATTGAAAGAAGTGGAAAAATATGACGGCTACCAAATATTTGTGACAACTGAACATGACCTCAGCGAAAAAGAAGTTGTGGAATCCTACAGAATTAGAGACCAGATAGAGAAAGCAATTCGAACCTTGAAAAATGTGCTTGGGCTGCATCCGCAAAATGTGAGAACAAAGGAGCATGTTCTCGGAAACATATTTGTTTGTGCCACGGCTTTCCAGTTACGCTCTATTTTGAGGATGAAACTCAAAGATAAGGGGATTGACTTGAGCATTGAAGAAGCTATGAGAACACTTGAAAGTCTAAAGGCGGTACATATTGCGGTGGGTAAAGAGGGTGAAATACATGTTCACAGAAAATTAACACGATTTGATAATGAAACAAGGACGTTGATAGAGGTTTTTAATATGGCGGATAATGAAAAACTTCCCGAAGTTGAAATGTAGAGGAAAGTTTATATAATATTAAACTTGCGATCCATGTAATGATCTCGAAAATATCGGATGAAAAAACATCCAGTATAAAATTGATTGATCTATATTGAGCGTTCGAATAATTGCTTTCCATAAAGTATCGAGGTTTTCCGTTGACAGGGCAATTTTATTGAAGTTTGTTATATACCTTATGTTTTTATGTTGTAATACATCATAAATAAATGACATAGTATAATATAAGGCATAAAATATGAACTTTTTTCAGGAACACAAGCGCTGAAAAACCATCGGAAAATACAACGAAGGTTCGGTCTCCTTGAGAAAGCAGCAGAGATAGCAGGTGTATCCAGAAAAAGAAATCCCCTTGACGGTGATAATTCCAGGTTAAGATATGCAAAAAATTCGAGTATCAATCAACCGCGAATCGAATACCCTTAATATATGGTGTGATGAACCCGAAAAAGAGTTCATAAGCGAAAAGACCGGGGAAGAAATAATATTGAAAAAAGATAAAAACAGCCTGATAGTTGGATTCGAAAAACTGAACCTCTTTCCTGGCGAAGAAGACATGCCTGTAGAAGTGACTTTCTAATGCATATCCAGACATTCATTGCATAACATATCTGTTCGTCTTACGAATCCATTCTCTCTTCTGACATTGGAAAATTCTACCTTCTCGAATCTTTTCATCAAAGAATAAACTTCACTGCATAATTGAGATAGATGGGGTTTATTAATTCTATACTCCTTTTTTATCTGTTTTATGACAAGTTCACTATCAGAGAAGATCTTTATTTGCCGTCTTGTATATTTTTCTGCGTCTTTTAGAGCATTGATTATTGCAAGATATTCAGCAGTGTTATTTGTGGCACGACCGATATAACCACAGTTTTGATGGATTATATTTCTGTCTTTCACAAAGATATACGCCCATGCAGCAGGACCTGGATTTCCTCTTGATGCACCATCTGTATATATCTCTATTACTTCGCCTTTCTTTATCTGTTTTTTTTCCAATTTCATCAGGCATATCTTCCTCTGGATTCGATCTCTTTTACGCGTTCCAGGATTTCTTCAGCATTGCTTAAAGTCCTGCGGTATCCTTTTTTAAAAGCCTCGATCAATTCTTCATGGTTCTCGTGAGTGCTCTCAAATGTCTGGAAAAGAACGTGCACATCCACACCTCTTGCTTCCTGGGTCTTATCAAGATAGGCAAGACCGAAATCTATCAGGTAGAGCTTTCCGTCTCTGTGCACTATATTCGACGTGGTAAGATCGCCGTGCACAAGCCCGCAATTATGCAATTTTCCGACAAGTTCTCCTGTTTTTTCGCTGAGAAAAATATCGATCACGTTTTTGATGGGAGTCCCGTCTATGTACTCCATTTTGATCTCGAAATCTGTGACATCCTTTATGATAGGCGTGGGGACTCCGCATCTGCGCGCCTCTGATATCAGTTTTGCCTCAGTTCTTGTCCTTTCCCGCCTGATATTCTCATCGATCTCTTTCAATCTGTACCTCTTCTTTACCCTGGTCTTGATTATGGTGTCCCCTTCAAGAGAGATCACTGCTTCTGCTCCGCTTGCGATTACAGCCATACAACCTCCACATCATCGGGTCTGTAATTCGGATTCACCCCTGAATCCGAGATCGCGGTACTGTACCCAGCTCTGTACATAAGGAGACCAAGATATGCTATCATGGCACCGTTATCTCCCATGAAGCGCTTCTCAGGTACATAGAACTCTATACCCCTGTCTTGGCACATGAAGCCGAGCATCTCTCTCAGGCGCGCATTTGCTCCAACCCCACCTGCAAGGAGAACCTCGTTCTTCCCTGTATGCGCAACAGCACGTTCAGTCACTTCAACCAGCATTGCAAACGCTGTCTCCTGGAACGAATGGCAGACATCGGGCAGAGAGTTCTTCTTGACCGATTCCTGCGCAGCAGTCGTAAGACCTGAGAATGAAAAATCCATGCCTTTCACGACGTATGGAATGGGGATGTACCTCGCTGCCTGCTTTGCCAGTTCTTCCACCTTTGGACCGCCAGGGTGAGGCAGCCCCACAGATCTTGCGAACTTGTCAAGGGCATTCCCTATTCCGATATCAAGCGTCTCGCCAAAAACCCTGTAGCGACCTGCCCTGTATGCAAGTACCTGTGAGTTCGCACCGCTGACGTAAAGGGTTACAGGATCGCTTGCACTGGTTTTCCATCTTCCGACCTCGATATGGGCTATGCAGTGATTGACCCCTATAAGAGGGATTGCAAGCGATAAAGCAAGCGCCCGTGCGGCTGTTGCAACGGTTCGAAGGCAAGGTCCAAGCCCGGGACCCTGAGAGAACGCCACTGCATCTATATCTCTTCCGCCTTTTTTCAGTGTTTCTCTAATTACCCGGGCAATATGATTTGCATGATGCTGTGCAGCCTCACGCGGATGAATACCTCCGCTTGCCGGCATGTATGTGGCTGTTGTCTCTGCTATCACATCTTTTTCATCCACGATAGCTGCGCTCAAATTCCATGCTGTTCCTTCAAGACCAAGTACTGTGATATCTGACATAAATCAGTAACCTTTACATACAGCATGGACATAAAGATTAATTAAATAAGAGGTGTTAAACTAAAACAGCGAGCCAAAGAAGGCCCGGAATCCGAAGAATTCACGCGGGTCAGGATCCCGCAAAAAAGTGCAAACGAGGTGCTGGGTATCGTTGAAAGCCTGCTGGGAGCTAACAAAATAAGGGTAAGGTGCATGGATGGTGTGGTAAGGCTTGCTCGCATTCCAGGTAAGATCAAGAAAAGGATATGGATCTCAGGTAAACTGGCTCGAAAGAAAAGGATTTTTAAAAACTTGAATCAATGGTATGGTCAGCGATAAGAAGCTTCGCCGCATGGAAGAGAGAATCGATGAATTCCGCATGCGGATCAAGGATTCAAGCCAGAGAGCGGTTTTTGCGGATGTTTTTGATGAGGCGACGTTGCTGGCACTTTATTCTCTTTCCAGAAAAGGCTACATAAATGCCATGGGCGGCTCTGTCAGCACAGGGAAAGAGGCAAATATCTTTCATGCAGTTTCTAAAAAAGACGATGTCCAGGAGATCGCGGTGAAGATATATATGATATCCACAGACCATTTCAATGCTGAGATGTATCTTAAGCGCGATGTGAACAATATCATCAGGTTCTTTGAGAGATTCGATATCACACTCGAGGAAGAAAAAATCATCTCTATTATTAAAGAGGAGAAAAAATGACAGAACATATCAAAATCCCATTTGAGAGGGTTGCTGTCCTGGTCGGACCAAAAGGCAGCACGAAGGAACTCATCGAACAGAAATCAACGGCGACCCTCAATATAGACAGTAAGACTGGTAATGTGGAGATAATGGAACCTGAAGATCCTATCAAAGGATTGCGCACCCGGGAAGTGATCCATGCGATCGCGAGAGGTTTCAGTCCTGAAAAGGCTCTCAAACTATTTGATGATGAGTTTCTCATACTCGAAACAATAGACCTCTCTGATATCGCTCGAACTGAAAAAGACCTGCAGAGGATAAAAGGCAGGGTGATCGGAAAGGAAGGGAAGACCAGGGAGATCTTTGAGAACCTTACCAGTGTCCTCATATCTGTATATGGAAAAACAATATGCTTGATCGGGTATCCTGAACAGAACGCTGTTGCCCGCGCAGGAATCGATATGCTTTTGAAAGGCTCAGCCCATGGACCGGTGTACAATTTCCTTGAGAAAAAGAAAAGCGAGCTGAAGCGAGTAGAACTGGGGTTGCAATAAGAATTATATAACTGCGCTGCATTTGAGTATCCTGGTGGTCAAATTTGTCAAAACGAATAACCAAAAGTCTGATCGGTGAAGCTCTTGTGGGCTCAGGTCCTGAGATTGCACACATTGACCTTGCGATCGGTCCCAAGGGCGGGGCAGTGGAAACTGCGTTCATGAACTCTCTTGCGATGCCGCGCTATGGTCACACACCGCTTCTTGCAGTGCTTGAGCCCAACCTCCAGCCCAAGCCTTCTACCCTGATCATAAACAAGGTAACGATCAGGAATGCGGAACAGGCACTGCTCATGTTCGGTCCTGCGCAGGCTGCTGTGGCAAAGGCTGTTATGGATTCTGTGGAAGAAGGAGTGATCGATAAAAAAGAAGCTGAAGACGTGCTGCTCATCGTCTCAGTGTTCATAGAATGGGATGCAAAGGACAAGGATAAGGTATACGAGTACAACTATGAAGCCACGAAACTTGCGATAAAGAGGGCGATGGAAGGAGAGCCTTCAGTAGAGGAAGTGCTGGCAAAAAAGGAGAAGGCAAAGCATCCGTTCGCATAATTATCCTCGTGCTCAAACAGACGAACCCTTTCATCTTTTTCCTTATGATTTTTCAACTATTACTCAATACAGGCATTACACTGCTTTTTTACCCAGATAATAAAGCCTGTTGAAATCCAGGATTATCCTTCCGTCTTTTGATTCACTCCTGATCTCATTTTTCACCCTGTTATTAAAAGCTGCAATATATTCATCATCTATCTCAATATCATAGTACTTTTTCCCTGTGAATCCGTTTGCTGCGCCTGAAAGATAGATGTTATAAGCCTCATCTTCTGAATAGTCTGTCTCTTCATGATCAATTTTGATAAAAATGGTTACAAATCCATGCTTTTCAAAGAAAAGTCTATAATCATTCTCTGCAGGAAGATGGAACCAGGGATTTTTCCAGTGAGAAAATACAGGTTTGATCTCTCTATCCTCACTGACTTTAGAAATGATCCTGCCAAACCATGGAGACCAGTTCGGGGTGGCTGGGCAGGAGATTCCCATTTTCCCATCTGGTTTTAATGAATTAAATAGCGCTGCCATGGCTTTCTCCGGGTCGCTGAACCACTGCAGTGCAGAGTTGCAGAAGGCAATATCAAATTCATCATCATAATCCATGTCTTCAATCGCAATCTGCCTGAATTCTATGTCAGGGTACAGAGATTTTGCCTGCTTGATCATGCCTTCTGAGATATCGATGCCTACTACCCTTCCTCGAGTTGCATTGCCCAGCCATTTTGTGACATGACCTGGACCGCATGCGATATCAATAATATCATCCGAATCCACTATCTTCAGGATATTGAAAAGCTTTAATGCTGCCTTTTGCTGGACGAGTGATTTTTCCCTGTATTTTCCGGATATTTCATCAAAATCGTTCATCTGATCAAATGACACCAGCCGAATTCATCATCCTTTTCCCCGTGCTGAATTCCTGTAATCTCATCGTATAGCTTCTTCGAGAGCATACCGATCTTTCCTCCGTTTATTGTGATCAGAATATCATTATGCTGGATCTCACCGATCGGAGAGATGACAGCCGCAGTCCCTGTCCCGAAAACCTCCTTCAATCTGCCCTCACTTGCTGCCAGGAGCACTTCATCTATTGAAATCCTTCGCTCATGCACGTCCATACCCCATTCTCTGGCTATATGGATCACTGTATTTCTTGTAACTCCTTCAAGGATAGAGCTATCCAGGGAAGGCGTAACCAGTTCATCGTCCATGAGAAAAAATACATTCATGGCTCCGCTTTCCTCAATATATTTTTTCTCAAAGCCGTCAAGCCACAGCACCTGAGAGAATCCATTCTTCTTTGCCTCTTCAGCTGGCAGGAGGCTTGCAGCGTAGTTTGCCGGAGTTTTGGAAGCACCCAGTCCTCCTTCAACAGCCCTCGCATACTTCCCGGATGTCTTCAATCTGATCGGGTTAAAACCTTCCCTGTAATATGCTCCTACAGGTGAGGTTATGATCATAAATCTATAGGTCTTTGAGATCTTGACTCCAAGAAAGCTGTCAGTTGCGAATATGAAAGGACGGATGTATAATGAATGACCTTTGATCTCTGGGATCCAGTTCTTATCCAGTTTCAAAAGTTCAGTCAATCCTTCAATAAATATTTCATAATCTATCTCAGGGATGCAGAGTCTCAGGCACGATCTATTCAACCGCTCATGATATTTTTCAGGACGGAATAAGCATATGCCATTTTTTGTACGGAAAGCCTTCAAGCCTTCAAAGACCACCTGTCCGTAATGCAGTGAACATAAGGATGGAAGAATCTCGATGTTACCAAAAGGAATGATCTGCGCAGATGTCCATTCACCGTTCCTGTAATCCATACTGAACATGTGATCTGAGAAAACCTCCCCGAACCCCAGATTTTCAAACTCTGTTTCATCTATTCTACTTTTATGTGTTTTTGTGATATTTATTTTCAAGATATAACACCTCCGGGTCATGTGATTATCCAGTATTTAATCTGGTGCATACATAATCCGCCATAAAACCTTCATAATAATCTGCTTTATCTATATGAAAGCCTGCTTTCCTGAGCAAATCTTCCATTATCCAGTGAAGAGTTGCGTATTCCTCTCGAACCGCAATCTCAAGATCACTGGCAAATTCGAAACCAGCAGCTATCCTGACCTCATCAATAAAGTTATTAAAAAAATTCTCATAATTATCAACTTCGAATGAGTAGACTGTATCTTTCAAGTAGAATTTTCCTCCTGGTTTCAGTATTTCAAATACTCGCTTCAGGGCGATGATTTTCCAGAAATCTGGAAGATGGTGCAATGCCAGCTGTGAAACCACTGCATCAAGAGGTTTTCCAGAGTGTCTGAACGTTAGAAATCCTGCATGATAAAATTCAACATTTGTGACGCCTTTCAGTTTTGCTTTCTGCTTAGCAAATTCCAGCATCTTTGTCGAAACATCGATGGCAATAACTCTTTCACAATGTTGAGCAGCCTCTATTGCAAAGCTTCCTGTGCCAGTTCCTATTTCAAGGATCGTATCGTTTCGTTTAAGATTTATGGAACTGATGATATTTTGCGTTTCTTCTTTGATATCTCTCAATCTTTGCATGCGCCGGTCATAGGCTTCCACATTCGCATCGTCCGTATAGTCTGTGCCCACCTGCTGCATTTCATTATATTGCCACACCGGGATGAAATTCATGTTTATTTCTCCTTTTTTCTCTTATTTACCTGCAATTCATGATATATTGTTAAGTAGGATGGAAATAATATTTCTGATTATCCAGACATGATCACATTCAGGATTGAACCAGAAAATGAATAAAAATATTCTCATCCTGGCTGCAATAATAGCGGGCAGCGTTATCGCGGGAATTGCCATAAGTATTTTATCAGGCGACAGCCCAATCCCTCCGGATAACGAAGACAATGGGACAGACGAATTTATTTACGGCAACGCCACTGTTGAAAGCATTGAAGTAGTGGTTCTTGAATCATTTCCTGTTCAGATAAATGTGAATGCCAGTGGCTATCTTCCTGATAGCTGCACAAAGATCCACACGATCACAAAAGAAAAACAGGGTAACATATTTCTGGTCGCCATTAAAACAGTCCGACCTGCAGATGCAGTTTGCGCACAGGTCATTGTGCCTTTCCGGGAAGTGATCTCGCTCGATGTTTATGGACTGAAAGCAGGAATATACAATGTGAATGTCAATGGAGTAAAAGGAACATTTGAATTAACGACCGACAATATTATACAGAAGTAAATCAGCAAAAAAAGGAGATGATCCAGTGACCCTGACCAGTTTCTTCAACCCTTTCATGGTTTTGCTTCTGCGCTCGCCTCTTCACATACTTGCCAGCAAAAGCACGCTCCTCATTACCTTCACCGGACGAAAGAGCGGCAAATCATATACCACTCCGGTCAACTATGTGTCTCGCGGTGATCTCCTTTACATCGTGAGCCTGCGCAGCCGCACCTGGTGGAGGAACCTGCGCGGAGGTGCTAAGGTCAATGTGTGCCTGCCTGGCAATAACCTTGAAGCCGCAGGTGAGGTCATTGAAGATCATGAGAGCGTGACAGCAGAGCTGATGGAATATCTGCAAAAGGTCCCCCACTATGCCAGATACTTCAAAGTGGGTCTTGATCCGGAGGGTCGTCCCAGACCTGAAGATGTCTCTCAGGCTGCAAAGGAAAGGGTCATGATACGTCTCAGATTGAAGAAATGAGACCTGAAAAAACAGGATCTCTGGTCAAAAAACGATCATAAACGAAAATAGCGATGTTCACGATCAATAGAACGATAAAACCTGCCAGTCCTGTTACCCCTATCATCAGATCGTTCCCTCCAGCAACTACCATGATAGCCAGCCCTGCGGTCGCATTGAGAGAGCCGTGGATGATGGCAGCAGCAATGACGGATCTGGCTTTGAGTCTCACGTAGCCGAAGATCGGCGAGAGCAGGAGAGTGAAAACTGTCATCATGAATACACCTGCAAGAGGGTGCTGAGGATAGTTGTATCCCTGGATAATGATTGGAGCATGCCATATCCCCCATATTATTCCTATGACAGCAGATGACCTCCAGAAGCCGAGATAACCAAGCTCTTTCTGAAGAAGACCTCTCCAGCCAAGCTCTTCCCCGAAGCCAGCTATTGCATTGATGGTAATGCCTGCCACAAGCCCCTGGAGCAGGGCGATCCAGATAGGATGGATAGGGGATGCTGCGAACTGCATTTTGAGCTGTTCCATTTGCTCCGGCGTGAGTATCGAACTGAACCTCTCAAATAGTCCGGTCATTTCTGGAGAGTATTCGACCCCTGGAAAAAGCAGGCTCACCCCCAGGGTTGCGAATGCTATGACCGCAGGAAGAAGCCATGCTACCAGAAACCAGCGGTTTAATTTCCATGAAATGCCAAGATCTTTTAGAGGTTCTCTGTAAACAAACCTCTGGACAATAATGGCAATCGTCATCGGGACGAACATATAGACCAGCAGCACAGCGACCGCCTGCGGTGTGGTACCCAGCCTGCCGCCTGAGATATAGAATATAATCGCTATAAGCCAGCTTAAAAAAAATGTCAATCCGATGAATATCACTGATTTTTTGATATTTTTTCTTGTTTCCATACGCTTCCTCCTTATTTTTTATCTCCACGTGAATCTGGGATCTTATCTGAAATGTCAACATTATATTCAACCCCTTCAACCGTCCAGTAAGACCAGGGACTGCCTTCGTCTTCCCAGGCTACTGAAAAGCGTACCGGTATCCTGACCGAATGGAACGTTTTCCAGTCCGTGAATTCGATCAGCCACGGTGTCTTTTCTTCCTCCTGACCTCGGTAGCGCATGGCTGAAATGTGAGTTATCAGATTTGTTTTCGGATCGAATTTGAATAGCAATCTATCCTTTTGCTCACCAAAAGGAACCACAAGATGCGCAGTGACTTCATCCACAGCCTCCCAGCTCGCACGGGGGTCTGCGATAAACACCGACGGCGCGAACACAGCTTCACCCCATAAAGCAAGATTTTGTCCCTGATCCATCTTTTCGCCAGTTTCACTCATGTTGAGTATGCCTTCTATTTTGAGAACCCCTTCTCCGTTAATGAAGGAATCATGAACTTTGAGAATGGGTCTGCCGAACCAGGTAATTTCCATATAGCGGTAAAACGTCCGCCCCGGTAAATAGTATGCTTTGAAGCGAACCGGCATCCATATTCCAGATAATTTCATTTTTGCCTTTCCCCAGACAACAGCGGATTCTATCCCGGGAACATGGCTGCCCATAACCTCTTCAGAATACCGCCTTACCGGTTCAGGTAAATTCGACGGCAACCCGACAGCGCCTGCCTCCTGCGTCTTTTCAGGATGCGGTGGAAAGCCTGCGGGTTCGATCTGAAATCCCAGCCAGACGATGCCAGGCAAAACAACGGCGATGCTGATTATTGCAATGACCAAAATCAATATGGTGCTCATTTTATAACCTCCTTTTTACGCCTGATAAAAAGGATGTCAGATGCAGCAAGGATAATAACTGATATAATTGCCATTAATGGTTAATTCTTTTCTCATCCCATTCACCTCTTTCCAAATAATTTGCTTAATATCAATGTGATAATCGCCAGCGCAAGAAACAATGGATTATAACCCCTGCTCCTCATTTCATATCAACCCCTGTATCACTTTCAATTCTTCCATCGCGCATGGTTATGATCCTGTCGGTCTGCTCTGCCACTGCCATGTCGTGCGTCACAACAATGATGGTCTGACCTTTCCTGCTCAGTTCCTTGAGTACACTGACTATCACCTCGCGCGTCTTTGTGTCCACAGCTCCGGTCGGCTCATCAGCAAGTATGATCGCTGGATTGTTCGCCATCGCTCTGGCAATTGCCACGCGCTGCTGCTGTCCTCCCGATAGTTCAGATGGTCTGTGGTTCACCCTGTCTCCCAGCCCTATCGAGCTCAGAAGTTCGAAAGCCCTGATTTTTCGCTTACTTCTTGAAACTCCTGAAAAGCGCATCGCTATGTCCACGTTCTCAAGAGCAGTGAGCGTGTGCAGGAGGTTGAAGTGCTGGAAAACGAACCCTATCTTTTCCCTGCGTATCCTGGGAGCTTCGCTCTCCTTCGCATCTGTTATTTCCTTTCCCTCGATAAAGACGCTTCCTTCGGTCGGTCTGTCCAGCAGCCCTATCATGGAGAGAAGCGTTGATTTCCCGCTCCCTGAGGGTCCTACTATGCTAATGAGCTCTCCTTTCTTTACGTCAAGGTTCACACCATCAAGAGCATGGACAGGGATCCTGCCCTGCATATATGTTTTTTTAAGACCCCTGATGCTCAGAATCGGTTCTTTCCCGTTTCCATTGTTACTCATACCGCAGCGCCTCCATTGGACTCATTTTAGTGGCTCTGTATGCTGGATAGGTTCCGCATATCATTCCAAGAACTGTGGCAAATATCAATCCGATAACCACAATTCTGGGGGTGATAGAGAAAAGCGCAGAACCCTGGGCTTCAAAAGATATATTCAGGAAGTGGACAAGTATCCAGCCCCCGGCAATTCCCGCGATCCCTCCTATCATTCCCATGAGCGCAGCTTCTCCCATGGTCATGAAAAGAATGCTTTTTCTTTCAGCACCAAGCGCTTTGAGGAGACCGAATTCTTTTGTTCGTTCTGAAACAGACATCAGCATCGTGTTCATGACACTGAGTCCACCGATGATGGCTGCAAGCACTGCTGCGCTTATGGTGATCAAACTGAAAAAGACAAGCTCTCCCTCGATATCTTTCCTGAGCTGTTCCGGAGATCGGCTTTTCACTTTTTCTACACTCAGATCAATCCTTTTTGCAAGAAGAGAAGAATCCGTACCTGGTGCTGGCTCCGCATAAATCATAGATACAGTGTTTTCCATTTTATAGAACTTTTGCGCGGCGTCAAGGGGTATATTCACAGAAGAATCAAACATGGTGCCGGAATATTCCTGAATACCAACGACAGTAACATTCCGGGTATGGCTTATTGATGATGAGCCTTTTTTCCTCTTGTTTTTTATCTCAAGTTCATCTCCAACCTTGAGATTAAACTTCCGGGCAATGCTGCTGCCTATCACTGCTTTATATTCATCGCCAGGAACAAGATACCTGCCTGAGATGAGCTTCAGGTCTTTAATTTGTTTTTCTGGAAGAACACCACTCACAAAATCGCCGGGATCGAATCCTCCACCACTTTTTTCGGGATCAAGAGAAGTATATAATACTCCATAAGCATCTTTTACCCCCGGCACTCTTTTTATCTGCCGGATCTTTGTTTCATCAAGAGTGCCGGATCCATCAGGCTGTACCATGATATCAGCTGCCAGGAGTTTTATTGACTTGTCATAAGTCATGTTCAGATGCTCGGACATCCCACCCATAACAACAACCGCAAAGATCCCGAGAGCGATCCCGAATATAGTCAGTCCAGTCCTCATTTTTCTCTGGGTGAGGCTACGAACGATGAGGTCGAGCATTCTAACCACCCCGCCATTTCCATGCTGCCGCGAATAAAGCTATTAAAAGAATCAATGCTGTGAAACCGGGAGTGCTTTTGACGGTTGGAGTTTCTGAAGATACGGCTTCTTCAGGGATGCGCAGGACTGTTTCATATTTATCAAGTGCTATATTCTCCTTATTTACCGCTCTTATTTCAATATCATAGGTTCCTGGAACAAGGTTCTTCCATACAACTCCAGCAGTGTCCTCTTTTCCGTATACCAGGATATCTTCAATCTGCTGGCGGAAGGTCAGTCTCTCATTCGTATCCCTGTTCTTTGCTGCCACGTCAATGAACCCATCAAATGGAACCTGAGATCTTCCTCGAAGCGTTACGCTGGCGCCGTACTCATCCACCTCGACATCGTCCTGAACGATCTCTACATCATCATTAGCAACGAACGAAGCTGTGTAGGTATTGACCAGAGGTGGAGCAGAAAGCCTGTGGGTCAGGATCTTGGCGCGAACATTATAATTCCTGTTATTGCTGAGAAGGAACGGCCAGTCAATTTTCAATTCAGTGTTCGATGTTAGGGATACGTCCTCTTTTGTCTCTGTAAAGACTATATCGTTGTTTTCGAGCAGCTCGATTTTGATATCAACTGCACCGGGATTGAAAGGACGGAGCAGCAGCTGCACTCCTCTATTCGACGGCGAAAAGTCCACAACATGAAAGCTCGGCATGGCTACTGTGCCGTATGACACTGCATAAGAACTGCTGTCATGGACTTGAGTGTCATTGTAAAGGCTCACTCTTGCTGTATAATAATCATGCTGGGGCTTTTTCTGCCATATAATCACCTTGGATATCTGCTCACCTGCGTTTACTTCAAAGGGTACCACCTGAGACTCCACTGCATTTCCTCCATACATGAGTTCAAAAACCGCCTTCCCCTGATGAGCCTGGTCGGATTTGATACTGACCTCGCTGCTTGTGAAATCAGAGAAAAAGTCCGTGATTTCAAGTGAACCTGCTGCTGAATTCACGAATATGAATGAAAATGTCAATAGCAGATAAAAAGCCTTCGCTAATTGTTTCTTCATATTATTCCTCCTGTTATATATTCCACTCGTTTTTTCAGGTATGCCCTGTGTAAGGACAGACCTCAAGTATTAAGTAGAACTTCTTAATAGATAAACATTTCTATAAATAGTCAGGTTGGTGCTATGAAACAATAAACTATAAATATTTATAAGCAAGACTATATCAATAGAAACTCAGATAGTATGAATTAATAAACATACAGATAAATTCAGGCGTAATCAGGATGAGAGTTAAATCATGAGCCCGCTTCAAAAATTATTTGGCAAAACTGCACAACTGACAGTGCTGGAATACTTGCTGAGAAATAAAGATGAGATAAATTATCTCTCAGGGATCGCGGAAGGAACTGGATTATATCATTCCAGTGTGGCGAGGGTACTTGAGCCTCTGCTTGAAAATAACATTGTCATTGAGAAAAAGATCGGAAAGCAGATCCGAAGTTTTACTCTGAATGAAGAGCATAAGGCTGTGAAGTTCCTGATGAAATTTTATGATGAGCTGAAAGTAGAACTTGGAGATTAATCCACTTTCTTCATCACAAACTCGCAGCAGTCATCCCCTTTTGCAGCGCATTTTGTTTCTTCGGCGTCGATACCCTTTCCTTTCAGCACCTCGGCCAGCCCGGCATTATACCCCCTCAAAAAATGACACACTGCGACCTCTGACCTTTCATAACCCCGTGCTATGAATGAATTCTCGACCCTGATCACAAGTTCATTTGTGTTATCCTCTTCAACAATAAACCTGCCCCATCCAAGATCTGCATAAAAGTTCTGCACAGCCTCGATGAACTTTTGATCTTTCAGATCCCATCCATTTCTAAAGCGATTGATCCACCGTTCGCCGGCATTCTTGCCAGCTTCATAAAAAAGCACGGCTGCGCCGTCAGCACCCAGAATCTTTTCAGCATCTTTCTGCAGATGCACAAAAGTTTCAACGCTTACTATCACTGCAGGGACTTTAATGACTGAAAACTCGCCTTTGCTTCTTTCCCAGGCAGCAGTTTCTCTGACGTCTTTGAACATAGGTAATCAAAATGATTGTGCATGTAACTTAAATTTATCTATATACACCATCACCAGAATTTTAAATGTGACCTATGGTCATATAAGACAGTGGTCATAAATAATCAAGGTCATTAATATTAGGCT
>JAPZAV010000022.1 GCA_027460465.1 Candidatus Methanoperedens sp.
ATGCTCCGATGGGGATTTGAACCCCAGTCACGAGAGTGAGAGTCTCGCATGATTGGCCGTGCTACACTATCGGAGCGCGGTTATCTGAAAGTCCTTACCTGATTATTAAAGTTTCGTTTCAAAGAAGGGCACACCATGTAATTCATTTCCAGTACAGGGTCAATAAAATGATAAAAATATATATGATAAATTATTATCATGATTAAACATGATAAACTTTAAGTACTTTCATATCTATCATATCCTCTTGGAGACCTTTATGAGCGAAATCGTAAATGTGGTTTCCCGTGACAACGGGAAAGTAAGCAGAAAAAAAGTGAAGGCATCGCCATATGAATTCACCATCGCCACAAGGGCGAAATGGGAGATGGTAATCGCAGACGAGGATGTTACCATCGGAGCGGGGAAACTTGAGCGGGTTAGAGTAAAAGAGATCAAAGTACAGAAGGACATGCTTGCAATGCCATGCGCTTTCAGCCATCATCCGCTAGTTTCAGTCATAAAGGTGGGGGCAAAGAATGGTCCTGCACCTGTAGAAACCGACCGCTTCATAAATGTTGCGTACGTCCTCGGACAGGAATCAGGTGAGATCAAAAAAGGAGACCTTCTTTCTGTCCTGAACCTGTATCCGATAATGTTCACGCGCGAGGCGACAAAACCAGTACTTGCAAGGTGAGGATAATGGAAACCTGCAAGATCTGTAATGGACAGCAGGACTCAAGACACTACGACGGATACAATATATGTACCGAATGTGCTGATCTCATGGAAGATCTCATGAGCGAATATTTCCTCAGGACAATAAGGCACGAGGGACCTGGTACAAAGACTGGGTACCTCAATTATCTTGAGAGTGGAAAGCAATACGTCAGCGACTACCAGAAGATAAGAAAGCACACCAAGCGCCACATTAAACACATGGAAGAGCAGGTGCGAGAGGAAATGAAGAAGGGCGCAGAGGGTGGAAAGCAGAGATACCTTGAAAGACTGCTTCAGACAATAAACTGGCTCGAGCACTGTCCAGAATTCTACAACTACTATTTCAAGGAATACTATGTCTGTCCGAGCTGCGGTTCATCCATATTCGACCATTATGGGAAACAGGAAGTAGGGGACTGGCTCATGATAACGTGCAGCAGATGTGATACTGTGATCAAGAAGTACTTTTCGCCCAAATTCGTGAGCTGATCCCTCAGTTTCTTATTTTTTTCTTCCTGTAGAAAATATCCTTTCGTCAGTAAAAAATAAGAGTGGGAAAGGGTCATCAAGGCCTCAAGAGGCGATCCTTCCTGACCCCGTGTTGAAATTGAACTTCTCAACAACCCTTTGCTTCTTTCTTCAGGGTTCTTCAGTACCCTGAGGGCAGCAGCGATACTCCTGGGACTTCTCAAGCATTTCAGATAGAATATTTTCGCTCTCACCCCCATGATGTAATGCATCCTGATTGTTACATCATCGCGAAATAACCAATCAGTGATATGGCTTTAATTTTCTACACTCCTCTAACTATTGATGATGCGAATAAGTCCCGGACCCCGACTTACTCCGGACTCATCATTATGTAAAGTTGTTTTGTCAGTATTTATACGCTTTCATGAAAGCGAAGCCGAAGATAATATGTATCATCATCCACTTTATGCATTTAAATGAAACTGAACCTTCCTGAAACAGATGCATTCCTGATGGTAAGCGAAAGCATGCACAATGCAGATATGTACTATGCCACAGGTTTCCTTGCTATCGATTCTTTTGTATATCTCAATTCTAATAAAGAAAAGCTCATCGTATCTGACATGGAACTTGGAAGGGCAGAGAAAGAATCCAGGATCAGGGATGTAGTTCCCACATCCAGATATGGCATTATGGAGAAGCTCAGGAAGTTCAAGGATATTGATGCGGCATACTGCGAAATGATCATAGAACTCCTTCGCTCAGAGGAGGTAAAGCGCATCGCTGTTCCATACGATTTCCCGGTACATCCAGCGGACTGCATGAGAAACGATGGGTTTGAGGTCATTCCGGTCAGGAGCCCGTTCCGTGAAATGCGCGAGGTAAAGAAAGAATACGAGATCCTGGCAATCGAAAAAGCGCAGAGGGCAGGGGAAAAGGCACTTGGCGATGCTATCCGCGCCATAAAGAATGCGCCTATCAAAAATGGAGTCCTCTGGCAGAAAGATGCACCCATGAAAGCAGGGGATATCAGGGCAATGATCGAGATATCGCTGCTTTCACAGGGATGCGAGGCGCCTGATATCATCATCGCATGCGGAAAAGGAAGTTCTGATCCGCACTGGCTTGGAGAGGGAGAGCTGCTCGCTGATGAGCCGATAGTCATGGACATGGTGCCGCGCTCGAAAAAGGAAAGATATTATTCTGACATGACCCGGACAGTGATGCGCGGAACACCATCAGAAGAGCTGAAAGAGATGTATTCGGCCGTGCTCGATGCACAGGTTCTGGCAATAAGTAAAATAAAGGCAGGTGTTACCGGTAGTGAAATCCACAGCATCGTGTGCGATGTGCTGGAGGAGAGGGGATATGAGACAGCAAGAGGCAAAACAGGAGTGTTCACTGAGGGTTTCATCCACTCCACAGGTCATGGAGTCGGGCTTGATGTTCATGAAGCTCCGAGCCTCAGCGAAAATGGAAAGGAGCTGAAAGCAGGGTGTGTGGTCACGGTCGAACCAGGGCTTTACTTCAAGAACATAGGGGGTATCAGGCTTGAGGATGTCGTGGTTGTGATGCGGAATGGATGCAAGAATTTAACTATGTTCGAGAAGAATCTGGTGCTGAAATGAAAGAGACAGAAGAAACCATTGAAAAATATCGAAAAGCAGGTAAGATCCTCTCTGATGTACGTGCTGAAGCTGTCAATAAGGTAAAAGAAGGAGAAACCCTGCTCTCAGTTGCAGAATTCACAGAGAACCTGATCCGTGAGAAAGGGGGAGAACCTGCATTTCCTGTCAATATATCGAGAAACGATGAGGCCGCTCACACCACACCTTCTTTCAGTGATAAAGCTGTTTTCGGGAAGGATATGGTAAAGCTTGACATAGGGGTGCACATAGACGGCTATATCGCTGATACCGCCATAACTGTTGACCTGTCAGGGAATCCTGAACTTGTGAAGGCAGTTGAAAAAGCCCTTGAGGACGCGATCAGAACAGTGCATGCAGGCGTGAACACAAATGAAATAGGAGGTGCGATCGAAGATGCAATAACCTCCTGCGGGTATAAACCTGTGATTAACCTTACAGGGCACGGTCTTGAACAGTATATTCAGCATGCTCCACCCTCCATCCCTAACAAACGAATGCCGCACGGCGATATACTTGAAGAAGGAGATATCGTTGCAATTGAACCATTTGCCACCAATGGGGGTGGAAAGATCTACGATGCAGGAAATGCCGAGATCTACCATCTCGTTTCAGAGAAACCTGTTCGACATCCCTCTGCCAGGAAACTGCTTGAAGAGATAAAGAAATACAAGACCCTGCCGTTTGCGAAAAGGTGGCTCGGGAATAATGTGGACTTTGCAATGCTGACCCTTGTCAAAGCAGATATCATCCGACCATATCCGATACTGAAAGAAATCAACCGCGGGCTAATCTCACAGGCAGAGCATACCATAATCATCACAGAAGATGGATGTGAGGTAATCACGAAATGAGATTTATTGCCGCAGCTATCCTGATAATCATGGCATCAAGCACAGGAGCGGCTGAGAGCCTCTGGGTCAATAATATCACAGTCAATGAATATAATATGACCTGGAGCTATACCGAGACTTTTACAAATGAGGACTCGATAGCATACAGGATAGGTATTGATAAAGAACTTGGCAATAACGACAGTTTTATCAATGCATGGGAGCTGTTGCTCGCAGACCGGGACGCGCGCAAAAATCTTCGAGATGCAATCGAGAAGGAGCCTGATGTCAGAATAAATAATGAGACCTCGTGGGTAGAGGTTCTTGATGTGGATTCCGAGCTATCTTCGGAGATCATAGGAAAAACTCACTCACCTGATGCCATTGTCAACAGATACAGAGTGACTTACAGGTTCAAAGACAGCGTACTTAATGCAGGAAGCATCTGGTTCCTGGGGGAGGCAAAGAGCCCGGTTACGATAGTTATGCCTGCGGGTGCTGATGTTGTCGATATCAGCGGCATGGATAATGTCACAAAGATCATGACAGATCACCTGGAGATCTCTGGATCTTTCAGAGAGATCTCAAAGGAGAGGGGAGAGATCAATCTGAATCTTACAAAGAACACTTCAATACCAGAAACGAATGTTTCAAATGTTACTTCATCGCCACCTCCAGAAAACACCACAGCACCGATGACAGAGGTGGTGTCAATGATGAGAGAAGTGAGCATCATCATTGCAGTGCTTGTGATAGTCGTGCTGATATACGTGTTTGGGATCAGGAGAAAGTAGTTCCTGAAGATGACCCGAGATAAACGCACCATTAAATTCACAAAGCCTGTTTTTTCAAATAAGGAAGGGCTGCAGCTTGCCACTCCAGAGATCGTTGCAAGATACATCGCGAAACGGTTGAGAACAGATATAATCGCAGACCTGGGCTGCGGGATCGGAGGTCAGGTGATTTTCTTTGCAATGGAATGCGAAAAAGTCTATGCTGTCGAGAGAGATCCAGAGAAGCTTGAATATGCGAAAAAGAATTGCGAACTGTATGGGGTCAGAAATGTTGAGTTCATCCCTGGCGATGCGCTTTCAGAGAGCATAAAAACCAGAGTATCAGATGCTGACATTATTTTCTCAGACCCTGCGCGTCCGCTCTCAGAGAAGGAGCGAACCCTGGAGAACCTTGAACCCCCGATAACCGGGATATTGAAGCTATATTCTGACATAACACCCGATCTCGCTTTCCATGCCCCTCCTCAGATGCCCCCGTCGAGGATAAACCTTGACTGCGAGAAGGAGTATCTTTCTCTGAACGGGCAGTTGAACAGGCTTACGCTGTATTTCGGAGATCTGAAAAGATGCGAGCGCAGCGCTGCAGTACTTCCCGGAGAAGCACGGCTCTGCAATTCTGATGCCCCGTTGATCAGACCCGGGATTCTAAGAGAATATGTGTATGAGCCGGAGCCGTCTGTCGTGAAAGCAGAGCTGCTGAACGAGCTGGCTCAAATAGCGGATAAAGAGGTATTTTTCTATAAAGGAGATGAGAGGCGCACACTTCTTACGTCGTCTGAACTCATCAGTTCGCCATTTCTCAAAGATACCTACCTGGTTCTTGGCAGGACAGGAAGCGATATCCATGAGATCAAGGAATGCCTGAGCTCAGAAAAGGCAGGAAAAGTTGTGCTCAGGTTCGATATTGAACCTGAGAGATACTGGGATGCGAGAAAGGAGCTTGAGAAAGGACTGGGAGGGAGCAGGACTCTGCATGTGTGGAAGTTCGGGAACGAGGCTGTGGTGGGTGAGAAGATAAAAAAATGATCCACATTTAAGGTTTTTTCTTCTTTTCTTTGGATTTTACCTGTTCTCCATATGCAGCGTCTATGGCATGCCTGCTAACCTCTTCATAGTAGCCGCTCATTTTCTTGTTGAAATTATACCTGCTATCCCAGAATTGCGGAGTTCCCAGCCGTTTTATAATTGCTGCAGACACTTCAGGAGGAGATATATTAACTGAAAAAGACTCAAGTTCCTCTCCTGACCAGAAATCATCGACAGACAATGGTACTTCTTTTTGTTCAATCGCCATTTCGGCCGGGCGTACTTCTGACTCAGGAGTGCTTTCAAGACCTGCTGTGCGTTTTTTTCTAAGCGAGGAAGTAATTTCATCCTTTGTCTTACCGCGAAGTTTAAAAAGCATGAAAGGATCTCGATCAAACTCCTCTGCCAGAATATAATAAACAGCAGCAATGTGCTTGCAGGGATTGGCACTATCAGGGCATGAGCAATCAGTCTTTATGTCTTTTGAAGATTCAGGAAAGAGTGCCATACCTGCCGCATCAAAAGCATCCTCTATATTATGAGGCATCTCGCCTGCAAGCAGTTTCGCTGCAAATATGGCCTTCTGTGCCATTTCTTCTTCGACTCTTTTCCATGCCTGATCAGCAAGCGGCTTTATCTCTATGGTCACAGCATACGGCTTTGGCATTGAGCCCTGAACTCTTGCCGTGATCCTGCCCGGGGCAAGTTTAAAATCAAGAACCTGTCCGCTTCTTGCATATCTCCTTCCACGCTCAAGCCTGTTGCTCCAGCCAAAAGATTCAAGCACGCTCACCCAGCGCTTTGACCACCATGTATCTCCAATGCTCCCTCTCTTGCTTTTAGCTTTTATGCCGCCTTCTGCTTTTATTGGTTTTGAAGGTGCATATCCTCCCCAGAAATCATCTCGCCAGCCCATTTATTCTCCTTTTATGATTCTATTATTCATCCGCAATCGCCTCACGCCTGAGAGCAAATAACTCTCTTAACTGCTCTTTGTTCATCTCTGTAAGCCAGCCTTCACCTGTGCCTATGATGTTCTCAGCAAGTGCCTTTTTATCCTCAATCATCTCATCTATCCTCTCCTCAAGAGTTCCATCGCACAGGAACTTGTGAACCTGTACGTTCTTTGTTTGTCCGATGCGGAAAGCTCTGTCAGTTGCCTGGTTCTCAACTGCAGGATTCCACCATCTATCGAAGTGGAACACATGGCTTGCCCGGGTCAGGTTCAGACCCACGCCGCCTGCTTTAAGCGAGAGAATGAATATATGAGGACCGTTTTTTTCTGAAAAACGCATGACCATCTGATCCCTCTGCTTCTGAGGTATACCTCCGTGCAGGAATAGCACCTCCTGACCAAAGACAGTCTGGAAATGCGTTTTAATCATACCGCCCATTTCAGCAAACTGGGTAAATATAAGAGCAGCATCGCCTTCGGCTAGTACCTCTTCCAGCATCTCTGTGATGCGGTTTAACTTGCCTGAGCGTCCAGGAAGTGCTGAACCATCTCCAAGGAATTGCGCCGGGTGGTTGCATACCTGCTTGAGCCTCACCAGTGCAGATAGCACCATGCCTTTTCTTTCAATTCCCTCCGATTCCTCGATTTTCTTTAGCATATCTTTAACAACAGCCTCATAGAGCGTCGCCTGCTCTTTTGTAAGGTTGCAGTGCACTTTCATCTCGATTTTATCTGGAAGATCTTTTATGATTGCAGGATCAGTTTTTAAGCGGCGGAGTATGAAAGGTGAAACAATGCTACGCAGCTTGACTCCCGCATCTCTGTCATTATACCTCTCAATGGGCAGTGCAAATCTTTTTCTAAAGCCATCTGCTGAACCGAGATATCCCGGATTCAGGAACTCCATGATAGACCAGAGTTCGGATAAACGGTTCTCAACTGGCGTGCCAGTGAGAGCCACCCGGTAGTTTGATCTGAACTTTCTGACTGCCTGAGATTGTTTTGTAAACTGGTTCTTGATGTTCTGCGCCTCATCAAGCACAATTCCATTCCACTCTACTTCTTTGAATATTTCTTCGTCTCTGTGCGCCAGTGCATAGGTGCTTATCACAAGATCGTACTTCGCAATATCGGACAGGAACTCCTTTTCCTTCTTGCGGTTGATGCCATGATGGATAAGAACATCAAGAGATGGTGCAAACCTCTTTGCCTCTCTCTGCCAGTTTCCAACAACTGAAGTAGGACATATCAACAGCGCAGGCTTATCTATGCCTTTTTCTTTGTCCTTTAATAACAGTGCAAGCATCTGTATGGTCTTTCCAAGCCCCATATCATCAGCAAGACATGCACCAAGCCCGTACTGGTGTAGAAACGCAAGCCACGAGAAACCCTTCACCTGATAAGGTCGAAGCCTGCCAACAAAATCATCCGGCTGCTTCAGTTCATATAGCGCAGCTTTGCCAGATAAGCGCTCAAATAGTTCCTCTAACCATCCTGACGCTTCAAATCCGCTTACAGGAAGACCTGAACCAGATTCACCGTATCCAAGGCTCAGACTGAGAGCTTCTCCCAGCCCCATCTCACCCGAATCTCTGGATTTGAAGAACTTGATAGCTGCTTCGATATCCTCTTTTTTCACCTCCACCCACTGTCCTCTTATGCGCACGAGCGGCTCTTTCAGGTTTACGAGATTCTCGAATTCCTCTTCGCTAATAGGCTCATCTCCAATAGCAAGCTGCCAGTCATAGTTTATGATCGTGTCAAAGCCGAACATCCCCCTGCTCGTCTTCGGGTCTCGCTTTGGTTTAATGCTCAGTTTTGCACCAAGCCTCGGCGCAGCGCCTTTATTCCACCATGGAGGTATGAGCACGCCGAATCCGCTTTCTGTTAGAAGGGGCACAGCCTCTTTTAAAAAGGTATATGCCTGCTGCGCAGTAAGCTGCGCTGAACCGGGTCTTGCAGAATGAAGGCTATCTTCGATCGGTGGATATAATCTGGAGGCTTTTCCAAGATCAGCAAGGAGCTTTTCCTGTGGTTGATCGAACTTGCGGTTTAAAAATTCAAGCGTATCCTTTGACTCTCTCCAGACTTTTTCTGCAGGCACAAGAAGGCTCTGGTCATCAGATGCCTGAAGGAAATACCTCAGGCTCCAGCCCGATCCCATATCTTCAGGCGGTTCTAGGCGTAAGCAGGTGCGAAATTCTGATTTTTCTATTTCATGTATCGGGGCTCTCCAGGACACTATTTCTTCGGAGAGGTTTTTAAGACCTGATGCATGAACTTCAATCGGTTCTCCGGTTGCGAGAGATTGTAACCATGCATCAGAGAGGCTCTTTTTTGATTTTATCTCTGATATGGGGATCCAGCTTCGAATGCAGCAGTCAATTGCGCTATTGAGAAAATCCGATAAGAATGCCTCCTGATTGTTTTGAATTCTGTTCTTACTTAGCGCCCTGCAAACAGGAGGCATTGAACGTGCAAGCATCAAGAAGCGCATTTTATCGTTCTCATCATTCAGCACATACTCCCATCTGGCGAATGCCATGCTATCAGAAAAAACAATCCCGGGGATAAAATGCTGTTTTGAGAGAAGTTCCATTGCGAATTTTGAAACTTTACTCCAGAACCTCAGGTCAGTTCCCATAGCAGTGTCGCTCTCTATCCATGTCCCTGAGAGCGAGCTGAATAATATAATCGCATCTTCTGGATGGATGCAGAGACCATTTACTTTCCACTGCGATAGACTTACCGATTCTCCTGCGCTCTCCTCACCATCATCGCTGAGCAAATCAGGAGATGCCTGCGGATACGCAGGAAATGAGGGGAGCAGAAGCAGCAAATTATCAGAGCGCGCTTTTTTGCTGATATCGTGCCCTGAATTCAGGAATTCTATCACTCTTTTCAGGTCTATTTCTGTGGCTTGAAAGGGATGAGCACGCTGTGTACCTGCCTTTGGAGGGCGTCCTCTGCGTTTGACAGGTGAAATAGAGGAAGACTCACCCCATAAGAAGAAGTCTCCCCGGTCTTTTAATGTCTCTGGCGGTTTCCAGATCCCATGCAGGACTAACATATCTCTATGAAATCAATGTCATATCTTTTTTTATGACTTAAAACTATCTTTTTATAGCTCATAAAGATTCGACTGCACTTTGCGCCGTCGCAGGAAAAAGTGCTGCCTCCGCGGACAGAACACAGATGATTAATTTGTGGCGCCAGATAAGAAACCGATGCTGCCTATTGTATATGAAAATTTAACCGCAGATGCACGCGGATGAACGCTGATACTACTTGCAAACAATTTCACTCCGCTGTCAAAAGATATATAAGGAGATAAGTGGTTCGCAAAATGTGCAACCGCACAAAAACGGGCGCGGTGGAGCGGCGCAAACAAACACGAAGCTGATGCATGCCTGCAAAGATAAAATGCGATGTTCAGGTCAGGATAAGGAAAAGCAGATTAAAAGATGTGAACGTCAGATTGTGTGAAAACTATTGGGCAAGACGGCATGTTTTATAAAATTGACAGCTCTTTCTCCTGAAACCCCCCATTTTTGGAAAAAAATATCAGAATCTATAGAAGCTTTTATATTCCATGCATTTGTCTATTAC
>JAPZAV010000023.1 GCA_027460465.1 Candidatus Methanoperedens sp.
CTTTCTCCTCATAGACCATCTCCAATTTTTTGTCTCTTTCCTCGACCCACCAGCTTCGAAGGTCATCGCTGATGTGGAAAAGGTCGCGCTCAACCAGGAGACGATCGTCCTTGAAATTCAGGAAAAAGGTGCATCCTATGTCCACGGGAACCTCATATATGCTTTCAAAGATGATATTATGCAGGTAGTCGTAGCAGTCCACGCTGAGAATGCCGCTGCATCCTATGAGTTCACCGCTGATCTTATGCTCGATAAGGAAGGGCGCTGAGGTTGCGATCATGTCTTCCTCAGTGGAATACGGCTGGCTGCTTAAGGCATCCCTGAATTTGGATTCGGCATTTGTGAGGACATGCTTCCAGACCATATCTGCATATTGTTTTATAAGCTCAAGGTTTCCCTGCATACTTGTCTCAAATTTCTGGGCATTATACCACTCTTCAAAAGCTGGATTAAAGTTCCTCCGCCGTACCTGCCTGTATGCCTCATTTATTGCAGCATGAGTAACAGAACCCAGAGATACTGGGTATGTCATCTCGCCTTTCTTTTTAAGCACATGCCTGAGGTAGACATCTCTCGACGTTGGACAGTACTTGCTGCATATAGAATACATTGGGAGCTTTACATCATGGTAAGGTTTCAATGGGGAATTATCCCAGCTCCAGCCTCGAAGCTCCTCTGTTACTCCCACGCTCCTTGAAAGTGGGCGGAGCTTCTTTAAGAGCTGCTTATGCTCGATATCGTTTAGATAATACACCATAGTATCACACTATCTGCACGCTTGAGTCCTTTACCAGACATGCGCCGCTGTTACTGATAATCTCGGCTGTGCCTGTACACCGGTCGCACAGGGGAATGATAAAGATGCTGTCATGCTCATCCTTCACGAACTGGCTCACTCTCCTGGCAAGCACAGCCCTGTCATTGGCATTCAACTCGCCTCTGAAAGCACTGTACTGGATACGGGCAAGACCGAAGGTCTGGAGCATGGTAGCAAGCCTCTTCCGCTGTCCATCATCCGTTATATCGTATACCACGAGGCAGTTCATATTATCGCAATCCTTCCCGCGCTGGTTATCTTGAAGCCGTTTCCCTCGTTCACATAGCCCATGGCTTTGAGTTCCCTCAGATGGCTGTAAGCCATGCCTTTTGAGATGCCGATCTTTACCGCTATCTTGCTCACTGAGGTCTCTCCGCTCTCAAGCTGCTCAAGCACCGCGCGCTTTGTATCCGAGATGCCGAACCCAAGCAGCGGGAACTCAAGCACAAACTGGTCTTCCTCTGTTACATAGACCACCTGCTCCACCATCTCTTTCCTTGCATATGCACCGAAAAGCGCGCCGAACGCCTGGGGCTTCCTGCCGCCGGAGACGTTCACGATTACGCGCTGCCCTCTTGCGTTCTCTTCTTCGATTATGGCTGCAACATCTCTGGCAACTCTTACAACATCATATATGGTTGTATATTTTTTTTCTACCTCGAGGACCGAGCCTAACGTATCGGTGATCATCTTTTCTGCACGCTCCTTTTCTTCGGGCGCCTTCTCCTCGGTCAGCAGGATGATGCGCGATGGTGAGAAGCGGGTGGCACAGACAATGACAGGCTCGATGGAGTAGATGGTTGAGATGAGTGTGAGCTTGGTTGTCATTGATATGTATTTTGAATATAACCGTATATATTCTTTACTGAGTTATGAATGTACATGATGTATTTGTGAGGAGTTGAGGTGTACAAATGGAATCTTCACGTTCATATCAACAGCAAGAAAAGCCATATCGGAATAAACAATACCCGGCGTCCTCCAATTTCTCCTTTCTTAAAGGTATCTTTTGTAACGACTATTCCCACGTTCAGATCTTCCATCTCCATGAATTCTATGAGTCCTTTCAGATCGGCATTTGTAGGATGCTCTCTGTACTTAATTTCTATGGGGATTACTTTTTTCGAGTCATCGTATACAAAATCCACCTCATGTTTATTCTTCCAGTAGTAAGGCTCAAAGAAGGGCTTTGACTCACGACCCCTTTTAATCAGGTGCCATGCCGCTATATTTTCTGCCGCTTTACCATCATCCCTGTCCAGAGTAAGGGCTCTCCTGAGTCCTTCCTCCCAGAAATATAGCTTCTTTGCCCGCTTCTCAACTGCTTTTTTAGAGGGCGCAAAAACATCTGCTACGAACACCATCATGGAACTCTGCAGGTAATAAAGATAGAGTTTCAAGGTCTCGCGGTCAATATCGAGCCTTTCGGATAATCCTTTGTAGGTGAACCTGTTAGTGGAAACGGCAGCAATATCCCGCACCATCTTTTCAAGAAGTATGGGATCCTTCACTTTGAACACGCTTACGATGTCCCTGAACAGGATGAGTGCGAAATAATCTTCAACAATAGTTCTGTACCACTGCTCCATATCCCTGATCTTGAACCATTCAGGATACCCTCCCGTATCGAAGTACTGACTCATAAAATGCAATATGCTCTGTTTATGAGCTATAATGCTGTGGTATGCTTTTTCTATATCTTCAAAACTCTCAAGGTCGGGTTTTTGTGGAAGCATCCCGGAAAGATCAATATTATTGAATTCCAGGAACTCCCGGAACGTCAGAGGGAAAACGTCAAGGAATCTTATCCGCCCTGCCAAGCTTTCTGAAGCATCCCTATACAGCAGGGTTTTAGATGACCCTGATATTATGAACCTGCATTTTGCATGGGCATCTATGTAATATTTCAACTGCAACTGCCACTCCTTCATGACATGTATCTCATCAAGCAGGAAGTATGTTGATTCTCTGGATGGGTCTATGCC
>JAPZAV010000024.1 GCA_027460465.1 Candidatus Methanoperedens sp.
GTGTTTCCTTTGCCTGCAGTTTCTCATCTTTTTTGTCCTTCTCCAGCAATCCGCGCAGTCCGTTCAGGCATTTTGGACATTTTCGCAGGATTCTATTATCTTTATCTGAGGAAACATCCGGCATCTTCATCACCTGCTCAGCCACCCTGTCAGCTTCCTGCTCATAGATATCCCCGGGCTGACCGATCCTGAGTTTAGCCTGCAAAGCCCCCGACTTTATAAGCCTCTGAACAGCCTGGTTACCTATAGTTCTCTGAAGGTACAGGATGCGGTCAACAGGAGAACTCATTGATCGAGGGGATTCAACCTTTCTTCGAATCTGAGGGACTGAATTCTGACTCTTTGCCTCAGACTTCTTATCCGCTAAACTTATTCTTTCGTTCATCGCTACCTGCAATTCATTTTACAAGATTATAATACTCCCCAAACTCCCCGGCAGTGCACAGCTTCCCCATCTTCTGGAATTCCCGCTTCGTGGCTCTGATTATATGCTCCATCTTAACGATCCCCGAATCACCTGCCGCAAGGAAAGCCGCGCTCAGGGCGATATTCTTGATATTGCCGCCTGTGATCTTGAATTTTGAAAGGAAGCTGTAATCCACATCCTCGCCAACAGGTGTCGCCTTCGGGAATATGTTTCTCCATATCTTTTCCCTGAGATCCTCTTCAGGGAAAGGGAACTCCATCACAAAATGCATCCTTCGCATGAAAGCCTCGTCAATGTTGGTTTTAAAGTTGCTCGCCAGAATCACAATCCCTTCATGTTCCTCCATTTTCTGGAGAAGATAGTTTATCTCGATATTCGCGTAACGGTCGTGGGAATCCTTAACCTCTGATCTCTTGCCGAAGAGAGCGTCTGCCTCATCAAAGAACAGGATTGCGTTGCTCGTTTCAGCCTCAACAAAGATCTTATTGAGATGCTTTTCTGTTTCTCCTATATACTTGCTTACAACTGTGGATAGATCGATCTTATAAATATCCAGCCCCACTTCTTTGGCTAATATCTCAGCAGCCATGGTCTTGCCCGCACCCGAGGGCCCTGAGAAAAGCACGTTCAGCCCTTTTCCAAGGGATAATTTGGCATCGAATCCCCAGTCGGTGTAAACTTTTCCTCTGTGTTTGATATATCCTGATACTTCTTTTAAATGCTCTTTTAAGTCCTTTGGAAGGACTATGTCATTCCATGTATATCGCGGCGAAATGCTTCTGGCAAACAAGGAGAGATTCTTGTTGGACTGGGCTTTGCAGCCGCGGTAGAGGTCATCCAGGGTCATTTTATTATCTGCCGGGTTTCTCACAATCGCGAAGTTTCGTGCCGTAGATATGGCATCCTTTATCTGACCTCCGCTGAAATTGAACTTGCCTGCAAGGGCATCGATGTCAAGGTCAGGGACTTTCTCATCCAGCAGGGCTTCCCATAACTTTTTACGAACGGTAAATGAAGGAATGGGGAAAGCCATTTCTATGAAGCTGTGGTTCTTTAAAATGCCGGAAGGTGAATAGGGTAGCTCACCGGCCAGGAAGACCCAGTTCGGGAAGAGGTCAAGCTCCTGAACGAGGGAGGAAACATCGATCCCGGCTTCTTTTTCCAGCAGAACATCGAATCCCTCAAGGTATAATGCGGAATTCTGCAGAAGGGCTTCACGGATAATGATCCTTGATATATCTTGAACCTCTCGTTTCTTCAATATCCTTGCATCCACTGCGAGCAGAGGGATACAAAGGTCTCTGCAGATGATCTCGGCGGTCATTTTTTTCCCTGTGCCGTATGCCCCCTGGAAGAAGAACATCGGGTTTCTTATATTTTGGCGGCGCTTTATCAGCTCTTTTATCCCATCTTTTTCTTCCTCTGGAAAAATAAGATCATCAAAAGATCTTCCTGGTTCTATTAATAATGAAAAATTCCTTATTCTCTGATCGATTTCATCCGAACCGAGAAGATAACTGATAATTCTTTCATCGACCTTGATTGATCTGGATAAAAGTGGAATTTGCCCTTCTGGTCCTTCTCCTGCGAGATAAATCAGGCGGTTCCTGATCAAATTAGCCTCCGGTGAAAAATATTCCCTTGCTTTGAACTTCCCCTCCACTGAAGGACAGAGCAGGTTTATCACTAAATCCACTGTTGGCCTTTTTTTAGTCACGTCGTTCTGAAGGTATGAGTACAGCTTTTCGTATCTCGTATCCAGCTCGGACGCAAGGCAGATCAACAGTGCTTCAACCTCGAAAGGATCAAGCTTGAACAGCCTTTGAAGATCCTGGAGCCTGAGAGGTTTTTCTTTTTCAAGGCTTTCATTGATATCCCTTGGCAGGATCTGGATTTCCTCGTTAATTTTTCCTGGTTCAAGCTCATATGCAGGAGCAGTAAGGATGGCATTCACTTCGTTTTCTGTGATGTATAATCCAAGAAAATCATTTGCATCTTTACTGTGCTCTTTCTTCCATTTATCAAGATTAAATCTGATCAACTGATCAATTTTTTGAAGTTCCCTGATCAATTGCTTAAGATTATTTCCATCCAGGGTCATAATTCTGCTCGATATCAATGTCTCGGGATATTTCCTGGGTTTGTGAATCATCTCATTGGTCTCATTTTTATCCATTCTCTGGGCAGAGATCGTCTCTTCCCCTGATTGTGTTTTAATTTCAGGTTCGGAAATCGCTTCAATGGTTGTTTGCTTTTCATTCTTTGGTTTGACAGTTGCACCAGCCGCTGAGTTTTTTCCTTTCCATATCGTCTTCTTAGCAACAACAATTATCACGAGGATAATCGATACTGCTATGAGAAATCCGATGGCATCTACCGTGATTCGGGATGGTGAGACTCCAAGAGTGTATTGAATCAGACCAGCAATTTGTTCACCTATGCCGTACAATGTAGTATATATTAAGATTAGAATATTGGTCAACAGGTCTTCAGCCACAATTTGCCTCCCAAAATTTCTATGCCAGCAGGAATCTTTTTATGGATTTATCTATAACCACAGGAGTTTAATCTCCCCGCTGCTCACTTCTTATTGCAGAAATAATATCATTAATAGATATCATGCAGCAAATCACGCTCTTCTTCTTACAGGTTTCCCGAAGAACAGCGGCGGGACCAGCGTCCACAGGATAAGCGCAACTGACCCCATCCAGCTTTCATACCATCCCGTCGCTGCAAATGGTCCTCCGATCGCGAACACCCAGACAATGAACGAGATCGATGACACCGCGTAGTGCAGCGGTTTTTTGACCCCCTGGAAGCTTCGCAGATAAGGAGTGACCAGTACCAGAAGTACAATAGTTATACCCCACAGCCATATGTTATTTCTATCAGGGATCAGACCTGCGACAGTGATATATGCAGCAATAATTTCACTTGGTATCAATTTTAGAAGTTTCTTATTATAGTCATCTGCTTCCAAATTTATCTCTCTTGGCACTTAATTACCTCCTTTGAACCTAAGATACGATGCAATAATCTGCGTTCATCGGCGTTATGCTCGCCGCGACGCATAGGCAGGTATGCCCTTGCGAAGCAATACGTGTACACGCCCTCCAGAGGCGTGACTCTGGACGCTTTTATCTGCGGTTCTTTATTTAAGATTGTGAATATTTACAGGTTATGAAATGCCCTGATCAGGATATCGCGGTCAGATAGATTCCCATTCGACTTCAGCCTGTCAACCTCGATCAGAAATCTCTCACATTTCAAGCCGTCCATATTATTTTTTTCTGCAAACCTGACAGCCAGGCTCTTCAGTTCTATTCTTGACGAGTACTTCTTTGACATTCTACCATCAATAAAATTGAATATATGCCCGCATTTTTTATGACCTATGGTCGAGGTTGATGGATTTGCTGAAGTTCTTATGTAATCCCTGAATGTACTTCCTTCAATGATCTCTCCACACTCACATATTATCGTTTTCTCACCGCCCCACCTAGCGATATCGTCAACTAATATCAAGGAGTTTCATCGCCCCACTGCTCGCCCCTTTATTAATAACTGAACGCTAGGACTATTCATTTAGATGTACATATTTATTTATAAACGTTTCTAAAGTTGATGATTAAACTCACTTTCACTCCACTCCCACAACCATTTTTAACCCCGAAGACCTTTTAGCTCCTCATGAACTTCATCCATGCGAGTGATTTTCATCTGGGCTATTACCAGTACGGACTGGAGGAGCGATTCCGGGATTATGCGCGCTCTTTTCTTTCTGTCATAGAATACGCCATAGACCACAAAGCAGAGTTCATCCTCATATCAGGCGACCTTTTTCACAAGCGAAATATAAATGCGCCCACGTATGAGCAGGCGTATAAAGTTCTATCTCTGCTAAAGGAAAAAAGTCCAAGGACCGGTGTTTATGCCATCGAAGGGAACCATGATCTTGCATACCATCAGGACGGGAAGAGCTGGCTTGAGGTGCTCAACTCTCAGGGTCTGCTGCGGCTCATCAGACTGAAAAACGACAGGGGCGTCGAGCTCATGGGCGATCATGTTGAACTCGATAATGTCCGCATATTCGGTGTGCGATACCTTGGCTCAGCCACAGCATCCGCAATCCCCCTGATATCCGAGGAGATAAGAAAAATAAACTCGGAACATGGTGAAAAATATAGCATTCTCATGATGCACTTTGGCATGTCAGGGCAGATAAAGCAGGAGGCTCCGGGTGAGATTCCTTATAACTCACTTCTGCTGTTAAAAGATGTCGTGAATTACCTTGCGCTCGGGCATTACCACATGAACTACGAGGTGGACGGCTGGATCTTCAATCCCGGCAGCATTGAGATGATCGCGATGAACGAGTACGGTCTTCAGAAAGGCTTCTATCATGTCACAGACAGCGGCGTAAAACTTGTCACTCCTGCAGCCCGTCCTGTCAGGCGCATCAAGTTCGATATGAGTGCAGTCCAGACCCCGGACGAACTTTATACAGGGATAGGCTCAAGACTGGAAAATGAACGTACAGTCCAGCCTGGTTCGATTATCGAACTTCTTCTCTACGGGGAGATGAACTTCCCGAAATCTGATGTGAATCTTGAGCGCATAAAGGGTATGCTCGAAGAGTTCAAGCCTCTCTATTCAGAAATAAAGATCATCAAGAGCAGTGCACAGTACATGCTCAATGAGGGAGATGTTCGAGGACTGACAAGAGAGCAGATTGAGCAGCGCGTCTTCTCAGACCGCATAAAGCTTGATGGAAGATACAGGGATCATGCGGATGAGATAATAAAGACCATGATCGAAGTGAAAAAGATGGGCACTGCAGGGATCGAGGCAAATGATATCCTGAAAGAACTGAGATGGGGTTTTGAAAAACTGAAGTCCGGGGTTTCGGATAAAGATGATAAGAAGCCTCCCCAGCCGCGCCAGACCCTTCTTTCAAAAATGGAGGAGATGTAAATGCTGATCAGATCCGTGGAACTGAAAAACATAAAATCATACCGCCATGAGACGGTTAGATTTCTTGAGGGCATAAATGGTATATGCGGTCAGAACGGTCACGGGAAGACAACGCTACTTGAGGCAATAGGTTACGTCCTGTTCGATTACCTTCCATACAGCGAAAAAGAGTTCAAGAGGCACGGAGAGCGCGGAGGTTATGTTTCAGTGGAAGTAGTGGCAAACGGAGCACCATACACGCTCACACGAAAGCTCGGCAGCGAGTACAGCGTCACCGGACCGGATACCAGCATTACTGGAAAAAAGGACGTACTCGCCTGGATCGCCCACAACCTCTTCCCTGCATCAGGTCAGGATGAACTTCCTGGAATTTTCGAAAATGCGATCGGAGTCCCGCAGGGCCTGTTCACTGCAGCATTCATGGAATCCCCCGCAAAAAGACAGAAGACCTTTGATGAGATCCTGAAGGTGGAGGAGTACAGGAAAGCGTATGACAACCTGAGAAGCACGATGGCGCTGATAGATGAGGGGATCAGCAGCATTGAAAATGAGATCCATGGACTGAAGATCAGGACAGAGAGCTATGGAGAAAAGAAAAAAGAGAAAGACGGTCTGAAGGGCAGCATTACGAGTTTAAAAAACGCACTTAAAGAGAGCAGTGATAGCCTGAACTCTGTCAGGCGCGCTCTTGAAGCTCTAAAAAAACAGAAAGAAGAGCTTGAGAAACTCAAAAGTGGGATTGACCGGATAAAAGCAGCGCTGGATTCACAAAAAATCCAGTTAAGGAAGGCTGAGGAGGAACTTGCCAGGTCAGAAGAGGCGCAGAAATTGGTGTCCAGCCTTTCAGGAATGAAGGAAAAGTACGAGGAAGCCAGAAAAAACCTTGAGAAACTTGAAGCCATGCAAAAAGAACGGGATGTCCGGCGGGATGAGCTGAACAGGATAATGAACGATCTATCCCTTCTTAATGAAAAAAAATCGCGCATGGATTCTTTGAAGACGGATGTTGAGAAAAATATTGCAGAAAAGAACGCTCTCACGTCCGGGGTGGATGAGCAGGTTGAGCTTGAGATAAATATAGCCAGCAAAAACCAGGAGCGTGCCATCGCGATCAAAGAGATCAACGATGTTAAAAGCAGGATGAGTCTTGCAGGATCTGAGAACATCTGTCCTGTCATAAAAGGGATACGGTGCAGTTCTGTAAAGGATTTTTCATCCTATTTCAAACAGCAGCTTGCAGATGCAGAAACCGCCCTGAACGCAGCTTTGAATTCCCTGAAAACCATGGAATCGAAGTTGAAGGCTCTTGGAGATCCAAGAAGCAGAGCGAACGGTCTGGAACTCGTCATTAAAAAAGCGAAGGATGAGATCGCGAAACTGGGCAAAGAGATCGGCAAGATCCCTGAGAAAGAAACAGCCGCGAATGCTCTTAAGACCATCATGGAAAAATACAGTACTCTTGACAGCGATATTTCAGGAATAAAGAGAGGGATAAAAGAACTTGAACCCTCTTACAAGAAATACCTGCAAAACCAGTCCCTTGCAGCGCGATTCGAGGAATATAGAAAAGAATGTGAAATGCTGAAAAAAACAATTGCTGATGCCGAGGATAAACTCAGAGAGGCACAGAAAAAAGAGATCGAAATGCGAAAAGGTTTCAGCGAAGAAGAACCTGGACAGACACAGCGTACGTATGAAGAACTCGGGGCAAAGGTAAGCGGGTACCAGGTTGAAATAAAAGAGAAAGAAAGTCAGCTGCAGAGATTGAATAAGGAAATAGCTGAAATGGAAAAGTATCTTTCCGGCATCGCAGAACTTGAGGCAAAGCTTGAGAATGAGAAGCGCTTCAGGGAATATTCTAAGTTCATTCGCGAGACGCTTCGAGATTCAGCGAAGCTTATCGTTCTTGAGCTGATTTTTGAAATCGGGGAGGAGGCAAACCAGCTGTACTGCGCCATCATGGACGACTTTTCTGAGGAACTGCACTGGAGCGAGGATTACGGGATCATGGTGAAAGAAAGCGGCGTGGACAGGAATTTCCACCAGCTGAGCGGGGGCGAGAAGATGGGCGCAGCGCTGGCTGTCAGGCTTGCGCTTCTGAAAATCCTTTCCAACTCTGACTTTGTTTTCCTTGATGAGCCAACTCAGAACATGGATGAGATACGGAGAGAAAAGCTATCTGAGCAGATAATGAATATTCGAGGCTTCAAACAGGTATTCGTCATATCCCACGATGATACGTTCAATGAAAAATATGCGAATGTAATAAAAATCCAGAAGCTCGATGGCGAAAGCAGGGTTGCATCATGCTAGATTTAAAAGGTATCTCAAATCAGTTCGATGCAAGACTTTCCGCCATAAAATCATATGATGTCGAGAGGTCGACCCTGGCAGAAGAGTACAGGGACGGACTTGAAAAACTGAAGTCAATCGACCTCTCCATGAACGAACGTCTTTCTCCTTACAGCGGCGCAAAACTCCTTGAGAACGGAAAGCTGATCCGGAATTTTCCTTTTAACTGGAAGAGCAGGCACGAAGCCATGCTATGGGTCGATACTGTGCTTTCAGGTGCTGCAGTGGGAGCTGTGGACGGAAGCCAGATATACTCTGACAAGAATTATGAGATACCGATCGCGGTTATCCAGACCTCACAAATCCTGAACAGGCATACAGATGATAGCAAGTATATAGAGAATACTGAAGCCGGGATCATCACCCCGGATGAGTTTGAAGCTGCAAGCGTTTATTCCTTCGGGAGCGAATATATAGATGCTCGAAGGTTCGCTGCTGAATGCGAAAGCATCAAGCGTCTCATGAAAGAGCATGATAAGCCCTGCATCCTGCTGGATGGCGCGCTCATTCTGTCCCATATCAATGTCCTGAACAGGAACATCAGGGAGATTTACGTGAAAGCGATCACAAAACTGCTTGAAGCCTCGGAAAGCTCTCGCGCTCCTGTAATCGGGTTCATAGATACGACCATGCCGCATGATATCACGCTGATGATGCATTTCCTGTTAGGTCTTAAAAAGGGAAAGCTTTCTGATACGCATCTTTTCTCACCTCTTTTATGGGGAGAAAGGACGGCTGCGTTCCTCTGCGACAGGGACGACAGGAGAGGCGAGGAATCGAAGTCTGTACTGGACAACTACGGCAGGTTCAGAAACGAGATTGCATTTTTTTATATGAGAGTGAGCAGCGGACTCCCTGCGAGGGTGGAATTTCCAGGATGGATCTATCAAGAAGGCATGGTTGATAAAATCGCGGATATCATCAGGGCTGAGTGCGTGATACGAAGCAATTATCCAGATATCCTGATGCGCGCGCATGAAGCTGCGCTGATCCGGAGGAGTGAGCACGAACTTTTTTATGGCATGCTTGATAATTTCTGCAGGGCGCACGGGATTAAGATTAATAAGAGCGCCAAGCATTTTCATAAGATGATGAACAGGTGATACGATGGTATTAGGAGACATAATCAGGGTCGAGGATGCATATACATATCTTGTAAAAATATCTCCGGATGCCCAAAAAGAAGGCATCGGAAGGCTTGTCAAAATAAGAAAGCACGATGGGATCATAGTCGGCGTGATCAAAAATATCACGCATACGATACGAGAGGAACTCATCCCTTATATCAATCCTGATTTGCAGCCAAAGTATGCTCCCTTTAACGAGGACTTCAGGAACAGCTATTATGTCATACACGGGCTCGGGATGATCAACAGAGGGAGCGTGAAATATGATATTGAATCACCTCCAGAAATCAGGGACACGCTTGAACTTTTGACCACAAATGAAGTGCGTGAATTCCATACCATAAACGGTAAACCCAGCGTGGCATACTTCCATGCGAACAGGGATGCGCTTGATAAAAAGATCCTCCTCTGCATCGCAGACCAGATCGGGTTACAGTGCCCGGAATGCGGCTCAATGCTGAGGCTTGTCAGGAAACATATCGAGAGGGATTAAATGCTCGGAACTGTCAATAATTCAGATGAAGAAGGGTTCACTTTCATCTCATGCGAGCGGCTGGCTGCAGGTATGTTCGTATGCTACACCGAAGAGGGAAAAAAGATCCTGTGCAGAGTGAAGCACTGCGAGCCCCTGAACACATATCCTGAGGAGTTTCTGATGGATTTGGAGCTTTCGGCAGATGATGTATCAAGATTTTACGGTCTTGACCCTGAGGACTTCAAATATTATTCATATGCCGCATCGGTCATAGGCTATTTTGACAATGCGATGGGAGAGTTCATCAATCCCAGGACAAACCCCGCCTGCGGCGTAAAAGTAGATCGTGCAGGCGAGGATGTCCTGAAGGATATAAGCAAAGTTCAAAAAGGCGCAGCAGGATCAGCGTTCATAGGAAATGTCCTGGGTTCCAAGACCGGTGTTGTCATGTCTGTCAGGGATATCGTAAGCCAGCACGTATCTGTTATCGCTTCCACAGGTGCGGGGAAATCATACACCGTGGGTGTCCTGGTCGAAGAGCTGATGAAGCCCTATAACATGGCTCCTGTGCTGATTTTTGACCCTCACGGCGAATATTCATCCATGGGTGAGGTACAGAACATGTCTGAGTTCATCACACAGTCGTATCGCCCAAAGGTCAGGATAGTCAAGCCAGAGAACATAAAGATCCGCATCAGTGACCTCCTTGTAGGTGATTTTATCAGCATCATGGACGATGGAACCATGTCTGATAAGATGAAGACGCTCTTTCGGGCAGCATACCACAGCCTCAGGAATAACAGCAAAAAAAAATTCACGCGCAATGAACTCAGGCAGGAGATCGAAGCGCTGCGGGACTCTAATAACGAGCCGACGATCGAAGGCATCCTGTGGAGGTTCGGCAAGCTTCACGCCAATATATTCGACGACTTCCAGACCATCCCGCTTGCTGATTATTTCAAGGTCGGACAGCTCACGATCATGGATGTCTCCGGGATCGAGGAGACCTTCCAGCAGCTGATCGCTTCTGTTATGCTTCGAAGATTATTCGATGCGCGCGAGGGGACTGAGAACAATCGTTACAACGAATCCCATGTGGACAAGTTCATTCCCTATCCTGTCTTCGTCATCATCGAGGAGGCACACAGGTTCGCTCCCCACAGCGGCGAGGCAAAGTCAAAGGGTATCCTCAAGACCATCCTGTCTGAAGGCAGGAAGTTCGGCATAGGCATGTGCCTTGTCTCCCAGAGACCAAGCAAGCTGGATGCCGATTCGCTCTCCCAGTGCATGACCCAGATCACCATGCGGATAATCAATCCGGCAGACCAGCAGCAGATAGCCCAGAGCATCGAGTCTGCAAGCCGCGATCTGATCTCGGAGCTGCCTTCGCTTGCGAAGGGTCAGGCGATAATATCAGGAGTGGCGATAAATACTCCTGCGCTCGTAAGGATAAGAAAGAGGCTCACAAGCGACCTCAAGGGAAGGAGTAAAGATGCGCCCGCGCTGTGGGCTGCGCAGAAGGTGTACGAGGAAAAGCATGAGCCCGTGTTGCGAGCTGATAAAGAGATGGATATTGGAGTGTGATGATTATAATATATTTTGAATTTTTTCTGGATCAGTCCGCGGTATCATATCTTCCAGCGTGAATAAAAGGATCCTGTTTTTTTCCGCAAATCCCTTCGCCGCATCTGTGAACCCTTTTCTTGACACCACAGCATAATGGTTCTTTCGCTTATCATTCCCCCATCCAACCTTTTTAGACTTCTCGATCAATTCTTCCATGACCGCTTTATCCATCTCTTTATCCTTCCACTCGCATTCGCAGAACAGGATCTCCCCTGTCGCTTCATTCGTAGCAACTATATCGATTTCCTCATCCATATGCCACCATTTTCCCCATTTCGTGAAAAGATGCAGTTTTCCATTCAAAGAAAGGTTCTGCAGCAGTTCTGTCGATATATCAGTAAAGATCGAATCAAGGTATTCGTTGAAATCCCCCTTTATCAGATCAAGGACGATCTCAGGTTTTCCGATCTCTATGAGCGAGGAGTTTGGATAAACATACCTGAACCAGAACCTGAAAAAATAGTCCTCCAGAGCGTAGTTGCCCACCCTTGTGGATTTTTCCTTTGAGATCGTTACAGGGATATCTCTTCTTATCATATTCAATTCCACGAGTTTCGAGATATATGCAAAAAGTTTGTTTGTGGATACACCAGAAAAAACAGATATCTCATTGAAAGTATTCTTTCCCAGGGCCACTGCTTTCAGAATAGAAAAATAATTTGCAAAATCCTTGAATTCCTCCATAAGCAGGAATTTTGCTTCCTTATATAGAAAGGCGTCCTTATCCAGAAAAGCTCTCTTGATGTTCTCAAACAGATCTTTATCAGGGTCGAACTCTTCAGCGTAGCGGGGTATGCCCCCGAGAACAGCATAGGCGCCAAAAATATCCTCTTCATCCCATTCATTGAACAGACCCCTGAAATCAAGATAGGTGAGAGGCTGAAGTTCGATCTGTCCTGTTCGCCTCCCATAGATAGGGCTTGAGTAGGAAAGGGTTATCTTCTGCATCATGGACATGCTCGAGCCGCACAGTATGAGCTTGAAGTTCATGTTCTTCCATTTTTCGTCCCAGAAGAATTGCAGTATGGAAATAAAATTCGGGTTTGTTTTATGGATATAGGGGAGTTCATCAATGATGAGCACCATCCCATTTTTTTCTATGAATTTTGTCAGGTAGTCAAAGAATGCCTGCCATGTGTTCAAAGGGTTATTCTTGAGGAAATCATCATCAAGCGATATACCTGCTATCGTGGAGTAGATCGAGGAGAGCTGATCCTCTTTCTGGAGTTCTCCCAGCAGATACAGGGCTTTTGATGGGCTTTTGGCTATGGACTGTTTTATCAACTCTGTCTTTCCCACCCGCCGCCTGCCGTATATGATTATGAGTTCAGGGAAGCCTGAGCTGTACTTCTGCTTCAGGAAGCCGAGCTCTTTCTCCCGATCCACAAAACGGTATTTCATAGAGGATAATAGACCGTTGATAACTTAAGGCTTTTTATTAACATAAAGTAGATTATGATAATTTGGTTTATGTTATTTTAAAGTATAGTCCAAATCGCTTTTCGGCGGACTTATTTGTTTTTCCCATGTCCTTCGCGCTCTGTTTTTCAGCATCTTGTCCCCGATAAAGGTGCATGCGATCGGTAATGGAGAAAAAGCGAACATGAAAGTCCCAAAAAGATACAGCATCTTGTAAGAATTTCTTACCCTGGCTACCCTGGTTGACATGGGGCATTCCGGTCCATTGAAATTCAGGATGAGCTTTGAGGATTCCAGGGCTATCCTGATGCTGTAATTCACAATATCATGCAGAGGTGTTAATTTTCCACCAAAAGAGGTTTGCTTTTTCTTGATTGCGATACGCAGGTCTTCCTGGGAATTACCTTCAAACAGGGTATAGCCATTCCCTATCATGCTGCTTGCATGCGCATCGCTTCCTCCAAGCTCTGCATGCCCGTTAGAATTTTTCAGCGCGATGGCGTTTGAATATCCATCTCTGTGCAGTGAATTGAATACCTCGATCCCATCCAGCCGCAGAGTATGCAGCTTTTGACCCAGGCATGAGCAATATCCACTGAAAGGATGCGGAGCAAAAGCAAGCCCATCCTGATCATGGATCTGTTCAATGGTTTCTTCTGCGCTCAAGTTTGGTTTTATCTGTTCCTGAAGAAATAATCCAATTATCTCGCCGTCCCTGGTTGAGATCTCTTCTCCGATCACGACCAGCTCCTTATTATATGCTCTGGCTTCAACTGCACCTTTGATCGTGTTATGGTCCGTAATGCAAAGAGCCTTCAGTCCCAGTTTTTCAGCTATTTTCACCGATTTCCTGGGAGTGGTCACACAATCAGGAAAAGACAGGAGTGAATATTTAGTGAACCCTGAATACATTGTGTGCGTATGAACATCTGTTACACTGATTTCGTCCAATTTTTACCTCCTTCGGAGAGCGTTCATTTTTTCTTTGTCCCGTTCAATTTAAACAGTTCAGCCACTGTCTCCAGGAACCTTTCATCATCATGCTCTGCCGCGTTCCTGAGGATCTTTGTAGGCTCTGCAAGAATCTGGTTTGCAAAGGAATGTGTCATGTCATCAAGCACATCGCGCTCGATGGCCCCTATGGTATGCCTTGCCTTGAGCTTATTGATAGCTTCTTCACATTCCTTTCCCCGTATGGCCTCGACCCTTGAATAAAGAGCAGATATGATTCCATCTGCTTTCTGGCGTTTGTACTGCCTTTTAAGCAATTCAAGTTCTTCTTCTATCAGGAGTTCAGCTTTTCTGGCTTCCTCCCATCTTTTTGCAAGGTTTGCCTCGCTGATGTCTTTCAAATTGTCTATATTATACAGTTCAACATCCTGCAGCTCCCCGACGCTGCTTTCTATATTTCTGGGATTCCCGATGTCAATAAGCATGATATTTTTTCCCCGCCTTTCCATAATGCGAGCCATGATCTCATGCGTCAAAACAAAATGCGGTGCAGAAGTGGCGCTGATCACAACATCTGAAAGCGGGATATAATTCTCCATCAATTCGTATCTTATTGCTTTTCCATTCAACTCGCATGCCAGAGCCTCTGCCCTCCCAAATGTCCTGTTCGCAACATAGATTACCTCGATGTTCTTGTTCGAAAGCGCTTTTGCAACAAGAGACCCCATCTCACCTGCACCAATTACCATTACGGTCTTTCCACTCAATCCCCCAAGTTTATTCTCAGCTAGTTCGACAGCAGCAGAGCCTATGGAAACCGAGCCTTTATTGATACCTGTCTCGTTCCTGATGCGCTTGCCGACCTGAATTGATTTATTGAAAGCAGTCTCAAGCGTCCTTCCAATCGTATTCGTCTTCTTTGCCATTATGAACAGTTCTTTTACCTGGCCAAGGATCTGGTCTTCCCCCACGATCATGGATTCAAGACCGGATGTAAGTCGCAGCAGGTGCCTGAGTGATTCATCATGATCCAGGAAATCAACAATCCTTGATGAGACCTTCATTTGCTTTGCAAAATCGAGGAGCACCTTACTTCCTTTTGAAGAGACCACATACACTTCAACACGATTGCACGTTTTTAGTACAGCGCATTCCTCAACGAGTTCATGCGATTTGAGACGCAGTAAGAGGTGTTCTATACCACCATGCCATGCATTCTCCATCTCTACGATGGTCGCCTTGGTATGCGTGATAAGCATACTGGATATTTCAGTCATTACGTTCTCCGATCTTATCTATATGGTTTAAAGCTACTTTATATCCCTTTTCATAGGATTCCTTAAGTGAATCCCATACCTCATTATCATTGATGATATTCCAGAGCAGTTCCTTTCGTTTTTTCTGGTCATGTACCCGGGATTTGAGCATCTCACGGAACTCACTCTGGAGCTGTGACATCTTTGAAAATTCAGGTGTTATGATTCCTTCGATCCTCAATCGGATGTATTTTGAAAGTGCAGGGCTCTGGCCGAGCGTCGAGATCCCGATGACAATGTCGCCTCTTTTGATGACAGAAGGGACAACGATGTCCCCCAGATCGTCCACCCTGTTAACGAGTTTCCCGTTTTCAGATGCTGCAGCTGCTATCTTTTCATTCAAAATGGCATCATTTGTGGCAGGAATTGCTATATAAGCGTTTTTCATGTACCTGGTTATATCAGGGTCAGTCAGGTTATCCACTTCTATAAGTTTTATTTTTCCATTTTCAGATAGTTTTTTCAGTCCGTGCGTGAATTCCCTGCTTATCACAGTCACCTTTGCATACTCGCAGAACAGTGAGGCTTTGCGCTCCCCCACATCTCCCCCTCCAAAGATAACCACTTCTTTTCCAGACATATCAAACATGAGGGGAAGAAGACTTTTCATAACCTTACACCGGTTTTTTTAAATTCCCTTTCACTGAAAAGGATGCTGTAACCAGTAATACCTGTGGTGATTGAAATTTCCTTTGCTATTTTTTCACACTCTTCCCTGGTGTAGGCATGGATCATTGTGAACAGGTTGTATTTCCAGTCAGGGTAGCGGGGACGTTCATAGCAGTGCGTGACCTCTGGAAAACCTGCCATTATTGCCCCGACCTCCTCCACCCGTTCATCAGGTACATTCCAGGTGCACATGGCATTCGCGCTTATCCCGATAATTCTGTGACCAATGGAAGCCCCAAAACGCCTGATGACGCCTTCTTTTCGCAGGCTCTTTAACCTGTTCAGAACCTCATCCTCTGAAAGACGCAGTTCTTTTGCGATTTCTTTGAAAGGTTCCGATATTATAGGAATTCCGTCCTGCGTTGATTTCAATAACCTTATATCAATTTCATCCATAGATAGATTTATTTAATACATGAGCATATGATTCATAAATTTCAATGATAGACATAAAAAACATTTTAGAAGTCATCAATGAAGTTGTGGTAATTCCAGTAGCCATTATCACCTTTTTGTTATTGATATACATAGTTATATATCTATGGAAAAAAGACCCTGACTTTATAAGATCAAGGATTTTTTTAAAATACCACGAATTTAGAAAGGCGTTCCTGCTGCTTCTCCTGTTCGCATTTGTTCTGATCATCCACATATCACTGATCTATATTCCTCGTTTCATAAATGAACATTTCAAGGGTGCATTTTTACCAATTGATCTTATTACCGATCTGCAGCGGTTCTTTGGATTGACCCTTGTACTGATTATGATTACTTTTGTATTGTATATATATAAAAGTATTAAATAATCAGAGCAATATTTATAATCTCCCACGGTGAATGAAGCACAATGTTCGTAAAAATCAAAGAATTCGTCAGGGGCTTCCTGAAATCCCTGGCAAAAAGGTTCGACGATGTTGATCCAAATACTCTCACGATCTTCGGTCTGGTTGTAAGTCTCGTATCTGCACTGTTTTTTGCAAGAGGCGAAGCTTTGACCGCAGGGGTCTTACTTCTATTCAGCGGGTTCTTTGATGCTCTGGATGGCGCGGTTGCACGCGAGAACAACAGAATAACAAGATTTGGAGGATTTCTTGACTCTGTCTGCGACAGGTTTGCTGATGCAGCGATCATAATAGGGGCAATATATGGAGGATTGGCAGGTATTTCTCCATTTCCAGGATGGTTCATCGGTACATTCGCGATTGTGGGCTCTTTGATGGTGAGCTATACAAGGGCACGTGCTGAGGCTGCAGGTGCATCCGCAGAAGTAGGCATGGGGGAGAGAGCTGTAAGGGTAATATTGATTGCAGCCGGTGCTTTTATTGGGATGGTCAACTGGGCTATCCTTCTTGTCGCGGTCATTTCCTTCATTACGGTGATTCAGAGAATCGATCATGTCCGAAAGGTACTTAAATAACAACTTTTAAGTCAGATAAAAGTTATGACAGATGGGTATTAAAATGGACGGTATACGCATTGCAATCGCAGGTGTAGGCAATTGTTCTTCATCGTTAATCCAGGGACTTGAATATTACAGGGATATAAAAAAATCAGATGAACTTGTCCCGGGATTGATGCATAATTCACTTGGCGGATATCTTGTCTCGGATATAAAACCTGTGGCTGCATTCGATGTTGATAAGAGGAAAGTGGGAACTGACTTATCAAAAGCGATTTTTTCAGTGCCGAACTGCACAAAAAAATTTTCTGATATATCAGAACTGGATGTTGAAGTGATGAAAGGAAAGGTTCTTGACGGGGTTGCACCACACATGAAGGAATATTTCCTTGTAGACGAAAGGCAAGAACCTGTGGATGTTGCATCGGTCTTAAAAAAATCAAGAGTTGACGTATTGATAAATTATCTGCCCGTCGGATCAGATGAAGCGGTGAAATGGTATGCTTCGCAGGCACTGGAAGCAGGGTGCGCTTTCATAAACTGCATACCTGTTTTTATCGCATCAGATGAACACTGGGCAGAAAAATTCAGAAAAGCGAAACTTCCTGTCATAGGCGATGATATAAAAAGTCTTGTGGGGGCAACGATCGTTCACCGTGCTCTGACTCAGATGATCGTGGACAGGGGGGCAAGGATAGACAGCACGTATCAGCTGAACGTCGGGGGAAATACGGATTTCAGGAACATGATGGACCAGTCAAGGTTGAAATCCAAAAAAATCTCCAAAACCGAATCAGTGGCTTCCCAGATCCCTTATGATGCGTACGTTTACGCAGGTCCCAACGGCTGCATTGAATGCCTGAATGACAATAAGATCTGTCATCTTAAAATAGATTTCAGGCTCTTTGGCGATATCCCCGCTCATATAGATCTCAAGCTCTCTGTTGAAGACAGCCCGAACAGCGCCGGGGTTGTTGTGGATGCCATCCGCGTTGCAAAGATAGCGCTTGACAGAAAGATTGGAGGACCGATATTACCGGCATCCGCATACTTCATGAAGCATCCGCCCCGGCAGATGAGGGAGGCTGAAGCAAGAGAGAAGCTTGAGGAGTTTATCAGGGGATAAGCTATCCCACGATCCTCATCTTTGAAACCCTCATGGTCGGCGTCACCACATTCCCAAGCTTTCGCACATCTTTTCCTGCGCCATCTATGCCATGAAGCAGCTCAAAGATGTTCCCTGAGATCATCATTGACTTTATGGGAGAGGTGATCTCTCCATTCCTGATCAAAAACGAATTTCGTGCTTCCACGGAAAAATCGCCTGAGATCGGATTTGCGGTATGCGCTCCGATGACTGAATTGACCATGACGCCGTCCTGCGTCTCTTCTATTATATCAGAGACAGGGTGATCAATTATCAGGTTGCGGATGCTTATTGAGGGCGTGGAGGTAAAAGACCATCTCACAGCATTGCCCGTGCTTTCTTTCTTCTCTTTTCCAGCAGTATAGCAATCGTAAAGGAAAGAACAGAGCGTGCCATTTTTCACAACCTCACTCCTTTTTGAAGGTGTTCCTTCATCATCGCAGGAAGATGTTCCTATACCGGCTTCAAGCGTGCCGTCATCTATCAATGAAAGGGCATCTGAAGCGATCTTCTTGCCTTTCTTTCCGATCAGTGAGGAACGCGCTTTCTGCACATTATCAGAGTTCAGGGACGGCATGAGCGTATTCTCAAGTATATCTGCAAATGCCATAGGTTGAAGGAGTACAGACGTGTCTCTGGTCTCGACACCCTCACCGTTCTTAGATCTGAAAGCAAGATCTGATGATCGCTCTCCGATCTTAAAAAAATCAATGTCCAGCTTTCTTGAAATATCAAATTCAGAGGCTGTTGAAATTTCGTGGTCCTTTGTTTTGGTGTCCACAGAAGCATGGATGATAGTATCGGACTCCTCAATTTCAACACCATGAGAATTCAGGATAAACGACGTGGAATTCGAGCACAGGAACTGTCCTGAGGTTGGAATAACTGAGGGTATCGATTTTGCTCCTTCGATCAACTCTGCTGTGCAGTCCATGCATGTCTCGATCCCGATGTTCACCAATTTCTCATCAAAGATCCCCCTTACAGATGCAGGTTTCTTTTTCTCAGGCAGTCCCGACCAGAGTGGATCGTTTTTCCTTACTCTTGCTGATTTCACTGCAAGAACGCATGCTTCGTCCACACGATCCAGATCATTGGTGCTTGAAAAACCCACAGCTCCATTGACAATAGCCCTGATCCCTATACCCCAGTACAGGCTTTCTTTTGCAAGGTCTATCTCATCTCTTTGCACATCTATTGAAACAGCCCTGCCTTTCATGCAGTAGATCTCAGCTTCATTCGCTCCTGCCTGTTCAGTGAGCAGAAGAGCCTTTTTTGCAGTCTCAAAAATTTCAATCATCGGAACCATTAATTAAAGCTAAACCATGATAAAGATAACCTATGCGCGCTCTCATACTCGACGGTTATGTGGATGAACCTGCATGCCTTGGCGTGCCCCCATACCTTGCACCATATCCAAGGTACATAGCTGGAGCATTGATCGAACAAGGATTAAAACAGGAGGATATCTTCTACACTACCATAGATCAACTTCGCACAGGCGGATTGCAGATCGGTTTTGACCTCATGGTCATAGTTGCAGGCATGACAGTGCCCGGGAAATACCTGAGATCTGCTCCGATAACATTGAAAGAGATCAGGGAGCTTTCTTTTCTTCCCGGAACAAAGATGATCGGAGGACCGATAAGGCTTGGGTTTGGTGAAGAGGGGGGCTCGACAGCCAGGGATCCTGAAGTATCAGGGATCACACTTGCGAAAAAAGATATAGAGGCGTTTGTCTATGATGCGTTCGAGAGCATAAAAGACATGGATGCAGTTGAGCACAGGATAAGGACAACTTCTGAAATAGGACGATGGGGTGCAAAAGGTGCTTTCATAATCAGGCAGCACTCCGATTATCCATATGTGATGTGCGAGCTTGAGACCTACCGGGGCTGTCCAAGGCATCTGCACTGCTCTTTCTGCACCGAACCATTCTATGGAAGACCGGATCACCGCGATATAAAAGACGTGGTCGGGGAAGTTGCTTCGCTGTACCATCATGGAGCGCGCTATTTCAGGATAGGAAGGCAGCCCGATCTTTTCATGTATCAGGCAAAAGACGGGGTTCCTGATCCAGGGGCAATAGATGACCTTTACAGAGGGATCAGGAATGCTGCCCCGGAGCTTGAGGTTCTTCACATGGACAATGCAAATCCTTCCACACTGGCAGGGTTTCCTGAAGAATCAAGAGAGATCGCAAAGACGATCGTGAAATATCATACCTCGGGGGACGTGGCAGCGCTTGGAATGGAGAGCGCAGACCCTGAGGTGATCAGAGCGAACGATCTGAAGGCTTCCCCTGATGAGGTCTTTTTTGCCATAAAGCTCCTCAACGAGGCAGGATCTGCACGCGGGGCAGGCGGTCTGCCTGAACTTCTGCCGGGGATAAATTTTGTCCACGGGTTAAAAGGCGAGACTAAAAAGACATTTGAAATGAACTTTGAATTCCTGAAAAGAGTGCTGGATAGCGGTCTTATGCTGAGGCGGATCAATATAAGGCAGGTGATGACTTTTGCAGGCACCCCGATCCACGGCTTTGAAAAAAATGTGGTAAAGCATAAGGAGCTCTTCCTGCGATATAAGGAAAAAGTGCGCAACGAGATCGATCTGCAGATGCTGCGGCAGGTTGCCCCTGAAGGGACAATACTGAAGGCCGTCAGAACAGAGATCTTCGATAAAATAACATTCGCTCGCCAGCTTGCCACATATCCGCTGCTTGTGGGAATACCGACAAAGCTCGAATTGAACAGGTTTTTTGATGTCATGGTCACAGGTCACGGACACAGGTCTATCACAGGAATTCCAGTCCCGGTTGATATCAATAAGGCATCACTGAAGATTCTGAAGCTCATGCCAGGCATAGGTGAAAAGAGATCTGCGAAGATAGTTCTCGGACGTCCGTACAGGGATAGAGAGGATGCCGCGAAAAGAGGAGGGATCGAAAAAGAATTGCTGGATCATATCAGCATCGCATGATCCCATGCATGTCATAACAATCTATTTAAACCCGCAATATGATGATTTATCAAAATATACTGCAGAAGAAACAAAAAACAGAGCTTCGATGGTGGGAAGAGCACGATAAAAATAAGGGCAGAGAACATAAGGAAGGAATTTCCAGGCAAAAACGGAAACAGGAGAGGGTGCATTGAAGCTCTGGCAGGAATAAACCTTGATATAAAGGAAGGTGAGTTCTTTGCAATCGTGGGTCCGAGCGGATGCGGGAAATCCACATTTCTTGAGATCGTGGCAGGACTGATAAAGCCGACATCTGGCAGCGTTTTCATTGACGGCAGGCAGATCAAAGGACCGGATCGAAACAGAGGAATCGTGTTCCAGGGATATGCACTGTTCCCCTGGAGAAGCGTGATCGGGAATATTGCCTATGGTCTGGAAGAAAAAGGGGTGCCCGTGAAAGAGAGAGAAAAAATATGCAGGAAATATATCTCGCTCGTGGGACTATCTGGATTTGAGAACCACTATCCTTTCCAGTTAAGCGGCGGGATGAAACAGCGCGTCGCAATAGCACGGGCGCTTGCATACGATCCGGATATCCTGCTTATGGATGAGCCTTTTGCATCCCTTGATGCCCAGACACGCGAGATACTTCAGGGTGAGATCCTGAACATCTGGGATAAGACCAGGAAGACAGTGATCTTTGTCACTCATAACATCGAGGAAGCTGTTTTTCTTGCAGACAGAATAGCAATAATGTCTGCAAGACCCGGGATAATAAGAAAGATAGTGGATGTGCCCCTGGGAAGACCGAGGTTTGAAGAACACAGGACAGCGCAGGAACTGATGAGCCTGAGGCAGGAAGTGGGGAAGCTTGTGAGGGAGGAGGCATCAAAGAATGCCATATAGATATATCAGGAACAGCACGGCTCTGATCGCCCTTTTACTGGCATGGGAGCTGCTGCCAGCGTTCGGGATCGTAAACAGAACGTTCCTCTCCTCACCCTCAGAGGTTTCCGCGGCAATGGCAAAGCTCATCATGACCGGCGAGTTAGGGATGCACACAGGTATCAGTCTGCAGCGGGCATTCACAGGGTTTGGACTTGCAGTGATAACCATGATCCCGCTTGGATTTTTGATGGGGTGGTACAGAGGTTTTGAAGAGATATCTGATAATCTCGTGCAGACCATGAGGCAGGTCTCATCACTGTCTCTCTTTCCCGTATTCTTGCTGTTTTTCGGGATAGGAGAGATCTCAAAGATCGCTGTAATATACTGGGGAACGCAATGGCCCATCCTGCTGAATACCATAAGCGGTGTGAAGAGTGTTGATCCTCTATTGATAAAATCTGCCCGTTCCATGGGTTCAGGGGATTTTTCCATTTTCAAAAAAGTGGTGCTTCCTTCTTCTTTGCCTTCCATCATTGTTGGACTCCGCCTTGGAGCCACGCATGCCATACTTGTGCTTGTGGCAGCAGAGATGATAGGAGCCACATCAGGTCTGGGATACTCTATAAAGAACTGGGAATTTAATTTTATGATCCCTGAGATGTACGCCGCCATCGTTACTCTTGCTCTTCTGGGACTCACTACCAATTATTCCCTGGTGTACCTTGAAAAAAAGATGATAAAATGGAAAGAAGAAACAAACGTGTTGCAGGTGGAAAAATGAACAATAGAACAAAAATTTTGCTGATAGTGTTAGCAGCAGGCATTATTGCATCGTCGGGCTGTCTGACAGGTGATAAAACGCAGGAAAGTATCGCACAAAAACAGGGCGTCACCCTCAGGTATCTCTCTTCTTCTGCTGTTGTTGAGCCTTACGAGTTTGCAGATGAACTCGGGTATCTGGAAGGTATAAACATAAGCCGCCTTGGATCTACCACAGGCGGTCCTGAAGATATAATCTCTGTGGCCACAGGCAGTACAGATGTGGGACACTCTGCATGGGCTGCGATAATAAATGCCAGAGCGCGGGGGATAGAGATAAAAGCATTAGCAGGTCCCATGGGCAATTCTCCAGAGAGCTGGTATGAAGGAAAGCCGTATCTATCAAAATGGATCGTGCTTGAGAACAGCAGCATACGCAGCGCAAATGACCTTGCTGGCAAAAAGATCGCAGTGCACACCTTTGGAGGTCATGCTGATTATGTTACGCGGGAATACCTTGCCATGAACAACATCTCCAGAGACGATGTCCAGCTCCTGGTAATGTCGCATCATGAACAGGTGCTAAGACAGGGACAGGTTGATGTGGTGGCTCCAATAGGCGCGCAGATTGATAAGATGGAAGCTGCAGGAGGAGTAAGGGTACTGTTCAGCGACTATGAGGTGATAGGGAACCAGACCCACTGCGGGCTGTTCATGTCAGAGAAGTTCATACGCGAGAACCCTGAGGTCGTGAGAAAGTTTGTTGAAGCGAACGCAAAGGCAGCAGACTGGGCAAGGGAGCATCCAGAAGAGGCAAAGGAACTGGCTGCGAAGATAATGAAAGCTAAAGGCGGGAACCCTGAGATCGCGAATTACTGGAAAGGCTTTGGTGTGAGGGAACATGCGCTTCTCATGGACAGCGATGTCCAGTTCTGGATAGACTGGCTTGTGAAGGACGGAAAGCTCATAGAGGGACAGTTCAGACCTTCTGATATCTACACCAATGAATTCAATCCGTACTATAAATGAGATCCAAACGATATCATATCAGTAAACTCGGAGTGATCGCCAATCCTGAGGCCGGCTCAGGCGAAGATGTGATAGAAGATATCGCACAAAAAGCCATGGCGATCTTCAGGGAATGCAGCATTATCCGTCCCGCACTTGACAGAGGAAGAAATGCAACTGTCAGTATAGCAGGTGAAATTGCCAGGCAGGTTGATGCTATCCTTGTGATAGGGGGAGACGGGACGATGTCTGATGTGGCATATGGTCTGTACGGAACAGGAGCTGATACACCTGTCATCGGTATCGGTGCTGGAAGCACAAACGCAGGGCCTCTCATAACTGAAAAGGCAGGAAGGATCGAGGGGATTATCCCGGAGGATCTCACGATTTGCGAGGTGGGAGGGATAATTGCAGCTCTGAATAAAAAGGAAATCGGGCTCGGTTTCAATGATGTAGTTCTGGGCGATACCGTGCTTACGACACTTGGTACAAAGGTGATACAGGTGAGCGCAGCGGAGTTCATGAAAGGCAGGAAGATACATGTATCTCCTTCCAGGGCAGGTACGGGCGACTCCGAGGTATTTATCATACGCCAGAAAACTGAGATCGCTCTGATTCATAAAGGAGAGTTCGGCCAGATGTTTGCAGCTCCCATCGAGGCAAGGTATCTGGGCAAGGGACTTGCAGGCGGAGTGTCGCTGGCTGCAGCGCTTGGATTACCTGCCGGAATTGCGATCACAAGCGAACCTCTCATAAATTTCAGCATTGAAGTAAAGGAACTCCTTGCCATGGAGCCAGTGGTTACCAGGTATGCAAGCTTCAGAGAGGGAGACGAAGTGGTGGTCAGAGGACTTAAAGAAGGGACATGCCTGAATATCGACGGGAACCCGCTCGCTCTCCTCGGTTCTGATGATGAGGTTAGCCTTGGCTATATTCCTTCGGCTGTGAAGATGTTGAAAAAAAACGACTCCTGATATCAACTGAGAGAATTGGTCAGGACACGTCACGCTATCGATGTATGCTTCCACGATCGTCAGTGCCGGGTGGGTGTAGAGTTCCACAGACCACTGGAAGATGTCGGTGTCTGTGGGATTGTCTATTCTCAGGATATACCGGTAGATCACAGGGTTATGGCTGTTGATCCATTCCTTGATCGTGGGCAGGATTTTCCTATCGCCTGAATCAAAGACAAAATTTCTCTATGCGGGGTCATTGATGGTGCGGGCGAAGGGGACTTCTTCTGTCAGGGATAGAACACCTTCATCTTAAATGAGCTGTTTATTAGAACTTGAATGAATTTAAAAATGTTGTTTTTCACATCCCTGATAAGGTTTATATCGTATAACGTTATACGTATAACTATGACTGAAGTGAAAGTGCATGAAAAGTATCTGATCGTGATCCCAAAAGATGTGCGCGAGGCGCTCGGAATTAAAGTTGGCGAAACAGTCAAGTTCGTTATTGAAAAAGGAAAAGCTGTACTTTATCCCATTCGTGGAAGCACAGCATCTGTAAGGAAACTGCATGGTATCATTAAGCACGAAGGTACGATAGAAGAAGGCATAGAAGAAGGATATGCAGCCATGGGAGCAAAATGAGGTACGTAGATTCTAATATTTTCATCAGCAACCTCATCGGAGATAAGAGGCTGGGTCAAGCCGCAGAGAAGTATCTTGAGGCTGCAGCTTCTGGAAAAGAAGCGGCAGCAACATCGGTACATACCATGATTGAGATATATGCGTTCTTGAAGGGAAAAAGACTGACCGAACATAGAATATCGGAAATATTGACAGCCATAAATCAGCATGGAGTTGCTATGTTGTCCTTTGGACCGGAAATCATGAAAGAAGCGTTATCTATGGTAAAGAAGAACTGGAAGCTGGGTGATGCTATTCACTACGTTACCATGAAGAACAATAATATCGAAGAGATTGTAACTGATGACAGCCATTTCGATAACGTTGAGGGAATAAAAAGAATTGATGTACTGAAACTGAGGTTTGAGTAGATTTTATAGAAAGTTCCGCGGTTTACTTTTTCCTCCATCTTGACAGATACGCTGCTATCATGCCTGCGACCGCAGCTGCCACCATGAATCCGGGGATTGACTTTGCTCCTGTTTTTCCCTCTGTCAATCTCACGGTTTTGTTCTCCTCAAAGATTTTGACAGGGGGTATGACCTCTTCAGGCGTGAGCCTGTAGAGCAATGCTCCTGTTATTTTTATATCACCGTCATATCCAGAGGCATCAAAAGAGAATTCATTCGTTGACCTGCCTTTTGGCTGGATCCTATTATCGCTCAGGATCTGGGTGGCAAGGTCGGGTACCGGTACTGCATTTCCATTCGCATCTCCAAAGACTTTGGAGAACTGTGTCTTATTTTCAAAGATCCTGTTCCCATTTTTGTCCGTGGCTGCGATCTCAAGGATCAGTTTTGTATCAGCACCTGTGGGGAACTTATGTCCGGCTCCATCGTTACTGATCACTGCTGTGACGAATACTTTTTTGCCCTCGGTTCTTGTGATAACTTCAAGCTTTCCTGCTGTTTGCAGCATTTCCATGAAGTGCCCGCCTTTCCAGTCGTGCCTCCTGGAATCGCTTCTTTCACCTGCACCCGATGCAATGCTGCGTTTTGTGGTTTTCATATGGCAATCCTGGCATACGATTCCGTCCCTGGCATAATCACTGTCCTTCCACTCTGCGTATGTTGATAATACAACAAGCCCGTTGGGAAATGCCAGATCATGGCATGCCTGGCAGAACTCAGATTTTCCAAGCAAATCCAGATCCTTTGACTTATGCGTCACAGACGCAGAGTCGGCATACTGTCCGTATTTTGTTTCACCTGGATCAAGTATGAACGGCTGCATATGATTTGACTCATTGAGTCCGCTTATGGTATGGCAGAAGTCACAGGATATTGCTTCTTTTGTGATATCTTCTGTCATATTGAAATCTCCGTTCAGCCTTGTTATAGGAGCATGACATGAAATGCAAATTGTCTTATCTTTCTGCTGGGAAAGCGCTCCCTGAAAGATCGGGTCTGATAATGCCTGGGAATGCATTGAAGCGCTCCATTCATTATATATCTGCTCGTGGCACCCTTTGCATTGCACACTGCTTGTATACTGCTTACCTGTATCCGCGGCCGCAATGCCTGTCGCTATTATTTCCACAAACAACATCACTAATAAAATTTTTACGAAATATCTGATATCTATCTCGTTTTTCATAATTCCTCCACCTTTTACCGCCTGTGCGGCATCCTGTAAAGATAGCTGCCATTGAATTCGATACCATCCAGCAATCTTCGATGAATTGTATTGTTGATGGTGGTCATAAATGTTTTGAGCGGATGTCTTGTTAACAAAAAGATTAATTACATTAAAAATCATTATTAATGCAGTAAGATCAATCTTAATATGAAATGTGGGAGAAAAATATGCCTAAAGTAGTAGTTGTATATCTCAGTACATCCGGAAATACAAAAGCGATGGCAAATGCTATCGTTGAAGGTGTTGAATCGAAAAATGTTGAAGCTGTAGCCATGAATTTCCATGAAGGAAAAATTTATTGAGAGCCTCTCTAAAGCGAATGTGAATGGTAAGATCGGAGCATCTTTCGGCTCTTATGGATGGAGCGGTGAAGCACCGGTGATGATCGCAGAGAAGATGCGTGAAATGGGGCTGAAAGTGATTGACCCTGTACTTCGTATTCAGTATCAGCCCAGTGAAAAAGACCTTGAAGAGTGCAAGCGTCTGGGAAAAGATCTGGCTGTCAAAGTAAAAAAAGCAACGGCAAAACCATGAAAGTGACATTGATTTTTGCGGACTGGTGCAATATCTGCAGAGCAACCAGGGGTTTGTGGAGTGAACTGCAGAATAAATACAATTTTGAATATGAAGAATTAAGTGTGACATCACCAGAGGGCATAGATTATGTTAAAAAATATGCCATACATGCAGTGCCAGTCACTTTGATCGAAGACAGGATCGCATTTGTAGGTTTGCCTGATAGGGAAAAGGCGATAGAAGCAATGGGCAGTAAATAAATAGTAATCAATTATTCAATAAAGATAAAACGCATCTGCAGGAGTATATGCAGCATGAAGAGAAAAAGCCATGGAGCGGCTATCACATCAACATCTGGTGATATTTCAGTAAGTTGCGAACATCTTCTTCACTCCCTCTGAAAGCGCCCGAATCTTCAAGTTTCAGTGATGCTACCGCAGCTGCAAATATTCCAGATTCGTAGATATCTTCAGATATCAACCTTTTGTGAATATATCCAGCGATATAGGTATCACCGCATCCTGTGGAATCTACTTCCTTTTCAGGAGGGATAGATGGAATTCGATAAAATCTTCCTTTTGAATAGATCAAAGACCCTTTATATCCACAGGTTATAATGATTTCTTCAGGGCCGTATCCGGATAGCTCTACTGCTGCCTTTTTCAGATCTTCTTTTCCTGACAGGATTTTTGCTTCGTTTTCATCAGTTTTCAGTATGTCAACACAGGCAAGTCCTTCAGTTTTTTCTTCCCAATCAGCGCTCTTAACCTCGCAGTTTTCGATCTTTCTCAAAAAACCCTGTGCGTCTAACGATATTTTTCCTTTTTTTGAAACGAGCTTCAAAATTTTTAAGGGAATATCCTGTTCAGTAAGAGGGCCAAGATGAAAGATCTTTGCATGGATATCAAGTATATCCTCTATGCTGAACGGGTCCGCGATACTTCTTACTTGCTGCACTCTGAAATCCACACTTTCAGGATAAATGTTTTCAAAGAATGTGGTTTTCTGGCTTTCTTTATAAAAAATAGTAATATCCTTTTCGATCAGATCGTTTAATAAATACCTGTCTTTTTCTGCAGCTTTTGTTATCAAAGAAACATCTGAGCCCAGATTTTTCAATGCCATTGTGGCATAATACGCTACTCCTCCCTGCATCTCCTTTTCTTGGTTCTTGATTCGGATTTTGTCCCTTGTTATATGCCCTATGACGCACACATCGAACATTTTAACTGCCCAGTTTTAAGATTATGAAATTTTTTTTATTCTTGTAGATGATCTCGAACCCGAATTTATACGCTATCCACTCAAAAGTGCGCCAGCTGAAAAAACATATGTGCGTTGGATCGGTCCGATACCACCATTTTCCGAAATCCTGTATCGTGTCATGGAATGATGTCATTACAGCAAGAAAACCTGAAGGAGCAAGAATGGAACGAATATTTTCTATCTCTGTCCTCACATCCCTGAAGTGTTCAAATACTTCTGTAGAGATCACAAGATCGAAGGAGCGTTCCGGGAACAGCGGGAAAAAGATCGGATCATAGAAATCGCAATCAAAACCTTCCTTCTTCATCAGCAGGGCCAGCACAGGCTCTGGTCCGCAGCCGTAATCCAGAACAGAATGAACTCCGCCGCAGTGTGCACCAATGAGGGAGATCTTTTCCAGGAACATCCCGGCATACCCTTCATTTGACAGCGAATTTTCATGAAGCCTGTAACGTGCTGCTTCATTTTCAACCGAAAGATGGAGGTTTTCAGGCACGAAAATCAGATCGCAATTCCCGCACTTCAGATACTTTCTGTTATTCTGGAATTCAAGCGGGAAAACAGAGCCGCTGTTGCAGAGAATACATTCCCGACTCATGCAGGCTCAGATCACCCGATATACCTCAGATCCTCCTCTGATGATATGGGCGACTTCCCCTCTTCCATTTCCCTGAGTTTTGCTACTATCTTTTCCATCTCTGATGCCCGCTCTTCAAGTGCCTGCATATCAACCTCGATATCGAGTATCTTGCAGAGCACTTTCAGCACAGCCTGGGCGCTTTTTGGATCAACCAGGTATCCTGAAGTCACGCCCATGAGACATGCTGCCTCGACACCGCGCAGCGCCCCCAGACCAAGAAGCAGCCCGGATGCTCCCACAATTCCGCCGCCCGGTTCATTTGCTCTGAACTCAACACCATATTCTTTAAGCTCCCGAACAATGTCCAGGTTATTGGCAGCACCAAGGACGGTTTCCGTCTCGACAAGCTGTCCGACGCCGTATCCGCCGAGCGCATATATCCTTTTGACCTTGAACTCCTCAGCAATATCGAGAAACACGCTGCACAGTTCATAATGTCCTTCGTTCGTGGTGCTCTGATGATCGCCAACAAGTATCAGAAGATCATGCTTTTTCTTGGATTTATACGCATAAAGCTCATTCCTGACAAGTCTGATGGTACTGTCATTCTCAACTATGACCTGAGGAGGGAAATGAGGAGAATAGATTTCCAAGATCTTTTTGGCGCCAAGCTCCTCTACCAGATGCTCTGCGACCAGTTTTCCAACATGCCCGACACCAGGAAGCCCTTCGACTAGTACTGGATCTTTGAGTCGAGGTCTCTTGCTCCGTAAGATCGTTGTTTTGATCATACTAACCTCTTTTCGCAATTCTCCTGTATTTCCCATACCTGTCTTCCGGAGAAAAACGCGCAGGCTGGGAATATTTCGTGGCTTTGCCGCATACTGGGCAGATTTCTTTCAAAGTATATCTTCCACAGGAACATTTTCTTATTTTTGAGACCATATTTACGTTCCAGCATCATGTTTTTTGTTCAGAATATCTATGGAATTCCCCTGTTCCACCAGCTTTTTCTATGATCTTAATTGCAGTCTGGGATGATTTTTTGAGAATATTTTCAGCTTTCTTGTAATCCGGGGCTATTACATGTATTCTGTATCTCGGCGCCCCTGTGTATGTGATCTCGACCTTGATGTCATCTCCATCGACTTCATCTGCTGCTTGCAGTGATTTCTTGATATATTCTATCCCGTCTGGCAGAGAGCAGGTGAGGTCAACATAACCCGCTATCTCAACCTGCGGTTTCTTAAGGTTCTCTTCTGCGACCTTTTTTATCATCTCAGCGATTTCTTTGCTCACCCCGATATCTATTAGAGCCCCGCTCATCCTCGATTTTTCAAAAGCAGAATAAACATTGCCGAACTTCTCATAAAATAGGTTGATCAATTTGCCAAGTTTTTCCGGATCCAATTTTGTAGATCTTGCCACGTACTGTATCCATTTCTCGGCTTTCTGTTCGTTCTTCCATTCCTGTATCTTTTCCCGCCTCTGATGCTCATTTACGTCCTTGAGCGAAAGATCGATATGATGTTTGACAGTATCAACATAAAGGACTTTACACACTATCTTCTGTCCTTCCCTGACATGATCCCTTATGTACTTCACCCAGCCCGAGGCTACTTCCGAGATATGGATTAAACCTTCTTTGCGTCCGTATTCATCTAATTCAACAAAAGCCCCGAAATCCGTGACCTTCTTGACAGTGCATACGACAAGGTCACCCTCTTCAGGGAATCCACTTCTCTCCATTATTCCAGGACCTCTACTATCTGTGTTTTAACAATAGCCTTACCGCCCGAAGGTTCTGATAGAGTTCTTCCGCATACAAGGCAGGTTACAGGCGTGCTTGCGCAGCCAAAGATTACCTGCTCGTTTTCGCAGTCATTGCATTTGACTTTTAAAAATCTGCTCCTGGGTTCCATATCTAGCTCTCCACAAGTTCAAATTTGCCTGCTCTGAAGCATTTTGGACGAAGATGGGCTTTTTTGCATTTTGAACACCTGTACCTCAGGTTTATGCGCTTCGTTGGCTTATCTCCACCAGGCACTTTTGAGAACTTACCAGAGTTCCCGATTCCAGTGTGTCTGTACTTCTGCCTGCTTATTCTTGTCAATGATGAAGCCTGTCCTTTTTTTACCTTTTCGACCACATGAGGGGTATGGGTCCTGCAGTGAGGACAGTATGTATTGAATTTCTTTGGCATCTTCATAATAATCACCTTTAAACCGAGATTTGGATGGCTGCATTGCGATTGATTAATGCTTTAGCATTCACAGCCGATAAAACAGCAACATCTTCTTTTGCTAAAGTATAGTTGCGTCCATCGACTCCAACAAATGTCGGAATGTCTTTTAGCAATCGCACCACAATGTACTCTTTGCTTATATCTTTTTTGCCTTCTGAGTTAGCTTCTTTTGACCTGATTTCACCGGGCGTCCGGGTAGTCTGCTGTTCCTGTATCATCAGTTTTTCTTTTTTGCTCAGAATCCTTTCCAGCAGCTCGCTTCTATAATCGGTCATGAGCTCAAGAAGCCTGTTATAGAATGCCTGCTCCTCCCGGGTCATTGAGTCGAGCTCCTGCTTTTCCTTTTCTTTCGACTGAGCACTGATAGAAGCCAGTTTGATTATCTTTGCTGTCCTTTTTTCGATGATGTTCTCTATTGCCTTTCTTGCGGTCCGAAGCTCATCCTCAAGAATGGCATATTTTGTACTGTAGGTATCATCTATCTTCTTTTTTTCTTCTGCCAGTTCCCGTATCTGCATGGCTACCTTTTCGTAGAAATCATTTTCGATCCGGGTGAGTTTAGATCCCGGTTTTCTCTCCTCTCTCAGGATATCTTTCAGATTGAAACGGTCAGGCATATTCGGCTGCTCCTTCTCAAAATCAGCAAGTGTGAGTGGTACGACTTTCATCCCTGAGCCCCCGTGAAGGGAGGAGGGCATGCGGATGAGGCGTCTTATATCTGCGGTGACGGGTTCGTCCGTATGCGCGCTGCCTAAATTAACGCTGTTATCTTCTATTGCTTTTTGAACGATCGCATCAAAGATATACGAATCTCCAATTATGCCTTTGTTCTCTATCATATCGAGCGCTCTGGGGTTCTCGGCAAGCTCTTTCATGTTCTTTAGCTTGGCACTCGCATCAGGCTTGAAGTCCCATAAATCATTCTTGATCAAAATATCACGCACCGCATCACCCGGAATTCCGGATTCATCAGCTATTTTTTGTAAACTCAATTTTTTATTTTCTTTTTTCATCTGAATTATCTTCTCTTCAATATCTTCCGGAATCCCGTCCTTTACTTTTTTCAAATTATGATTCCGTATTAAAGGTATCAGTTCATTGATCGCATTTGCATCGTCCTTTGATGAGATCTCTTTCAAAAAGTGAACAATGTACTGGCTGATCCGTTTTCCCCATCCGTATCCTCCGGAAACGTCTTCAAATGAGCTTATTCTTCTGGGCGATTCCAGTTCTTTTTTCTTGAATTTGCCGGCATCATAGACCTTATGTTCTGCGGATTTGATCATTAAATCAGCTATCAGCCCTGTCCCGCTCAAATAATCAACGATCTCCCGCCTCTCCGCGCTCTCGAGTGTGAGAACTTTAGGGTCACGCACATGGATATGGTAACCACGACCGCCTGAGAAAGCAATGCTGATACTGTGCTCTGAAAATCCAAAATCTTCAAGAAGAAAATCTTTAATGAGTTTACCAGCTTCTTTTTTCACATTGGCCAGCATCTCTTTATATGACCCTGCCTTCTGGGGCAGATGATCTGCATCAAGATCAAAGATAAGATCAGCGCCCTGCCACTGTTTCTCTTTCATGGTGGCTGCATCAGGGAATTCATAATACGCAGCCGAGTGATATACATGCGCAGGCACCATTGCTCTGAGGTACTCAAGCGCTTCGCCTTCTGAAGAAAAAGCCTTGTGGCGGCGCATCACAATCTCCGGAAGTTCGTCAAAGTATATAAAACCCCATTCGCGCTTCCTGAAATCAGGAGAAAGGACAGGGTTCGTGTTCCGGTAATAGTCGCCGAACCTTTTTCTGAGATACTGCTTTGTCCTGAGATTCATGAGAACTTATTTATTGTCCTTTATCAATAAATCCCTATCCCCTACTTCAGCAGCTCAGGCGGCGCAGGCTTTATCAAACCCTCTCTCATCAGCACCTTCAGAGATTCCCTGGCATTTTTTATTATTGCCGCAGCCCTTTCGTATATCTCCTGCCTGCCTGGTTTTATTCTCGCCACACCCTGGTCTATGGATTTTAATGCGCATGCAACTGCAACCCTCGGGAAAACTTCCCATTCTTCCGTTCTCGGTAGAAGATCATCTTCATGTATTCCCCGTTCCTCTGCAAAGGCTGCTATTTCCCGGGCTGCTGCTATGCACATGTCGTCCGTTACTGTTTTTGCCCTTACATCTAAAACCCCGCGGAATATGGCTGGAAAGCCAAGACAGTTATTTACCTGGTTTGGAAAATCGCTTCTGCCCGTGGCTATGATCCGCGCTCCAGCCTCTTTTGCTTCCCACGGCCATATCTCAGGTATCGGGTTTGCACATGCAAAAACTATTGAATTTTCATTCATCCTGCCTATCCATTCCTTCTTTATTGTGCCAGGTCCTGGTTTTGATGCTGCCACAACCGCATCCACGCCTTTGAAAGCTCCTGATATGTCGCCTGTTCTTCCCTCAGCATTCGTTATCTGTGCCAGGTCATATTTCCAGGGGCTCTCCACTTCTGTTATGTCCTTTCTTCCCGGATAGATTATGCCTTTAGAATCCACCATTATTATATTGCCTGGCTTCATTCCCCATTCTATCAGGACATAGGCAGTGCGGATGTTGGCTGCACCTGCACCCACGAGCGTTATCAGACTTTCATCCGGCTGCTTTCCCGCTATCTTGAAGGCATTTATCAAACCTGCAAGGATCACAGTGGCAGTTCCCTGCTGGTCATCGTGCCAGACCGGGATATTCAGGCGTTCTCTTGCTTTCTCCAGAACATGAAAGCATTTTGGTTTTTCAAGATCTTCCAGGTTTATGCCTCCAAAAGTTGGTTCAATGAGCTCACACACTCTGATGATCTCTTCCGGATCTCTGGTTTTCAGGCAGATCGGAAAGGCATCCACACCTCCCAGATGCTTGAACAGAAGGGCTTTCCCTTCCATTACCGGCATGGCTGCTTCCGGACCTATGTCGCCCAAACCCAGTACTCTTGTTCCGTCTGTTACCACGGCCACATAGTTCCAGCGGTTTGTGAGTTCGAATGACTTATCCCTGTCTTCCTGGATTTCTCTGCATACAGCTGCCGCTCCAGGTGTATACCATATTGCAATGTCATCTGAACCTGTTATAGGACACTTGGGCATTACCTGGACTTTTCCACCATAAAACCTGTGGAGCGCAGGAGCCAGCCTTGAAGGCTTCCTGGCTTTTGCCAGCAGCTCTTCCACGGTTAGTTCCCGTTCTTCCTTTCCTGATCGAGGTATCATAATCTTCTCCATTGATGAGATGTTGTTATTCTGGATATATTGGTTTTGATGGGAATAAAGTGAAGCATAAGGTCAGGATCATATCCATGCAGATCAAGGAGCCATATCCCTGAAATCAAAATAGAACCTTCCAATGTCGGGAAGGTCTCCTTTAATTGCTTTGATAATCACATCATACATATCGATCCGCGGCTCGAATTGTCTGATTATTTCAAACATGGGATCATTCTGATCCACTCCTTTTAAAAGAGCGGTAGCAATTCCTTTTCTGCGAAATTCCGGATGCACAACCACTTCGACTGCATATATGTATGTGTTTCCCTGAACAGGATTCTGCTTTACAGTAAATCCAGCCCAGCCTACGATTTTCCCTTCCTCTTCTGCCACAAGAACTTTCCAGTTATCATATATTCTGTATCTTGCAGTAATATCAGGGCTTCTGTCCACCCCTATCGCAAATTCTTCATTTCCCTGCGGGGAAATTTTTCTATTTCAAACATTGCGGGATTATCGCTTTCCACGAAAGGTCTTATTGAAACCATTTTTCGTACCTCAGTAAAATCTTATTACTGTATTTATCTTCATCACAAATCTTCATATTAAATTTCACCATCCAGGAGTCTTGAAAATCAATCCCAAAATCGATTCTGGTCGCATTTTTCTAGCAAAAGCTTCATTGGGAGTTTCCCTTCATTCATGAACCGTCATTTTCACCATGGACCCAGAAGAATGATCATTCGGTGAAAAATTTAGGTGAAATAATTTCTGGATACTACATTTTGTTCGTAACATAGAAAACTATATCTGCGAATATTGCAAATACCCTTCCATGATAAAAGTCAAAACCTTTTCCCAAACCCTTAAGATTTTTGAAACTATGAACGAGCTTAAAGACTTAGACGGAAGAGTGTGTGATTTTATAAAGCAAAATAATATAAAAAAAGTAATTTCGGTGAGCGATGCAACCACCTCCACAGATGGAGGCGCTACAATTGGAATAATTAGAGTGATGACCTACGAAGAATAAAAAAGAGGAAAATATGAAAGAAAAAATCGAAAAAACGAAAGTAGAGAAAGTAATTGACGAACACATACGCCCGATGCTGAAGGCAGATGGCGGGGATATCAAATTGATAGAGGTCAAGGAGGATATAATAAAAGTACAGTTAACTGGTGCATGTGGATCTTGCCCAATGTCCCAGCTCACACTAAGACAGGGTGTCGAACGCGTGCTTAAAGAATATATCCCGGAAATAAAATCTGTAGTAGGAGTATAAACTTTCGATTATCTTTTCTGAGTTCCGGATCTCTTTATTAATTTTATGGAATGTTCTTTCTTCAAAAAGTTTAATATTTTTGGTAGCAATAAACGAACTGGGAGTTATTATAAATGACAAAATTTTTAACCCTTTGGAAAATAGATACGACCAGAATACCTGATAGTGCTAAAGAACGAATCAAAATTGATATTATGCTTCTAAATATGGTCAAGGAAGACTTAAAGCACGGTAACACTCTGGAGTGGGGAATGTTTGCAGGCGGTTCACAAGCAGGATACACCATCTGTGAAGGAACTGAAATGGAAGTCACAAAAATAAATCTGAAGTTTGCGCCATATATTAAGATGGAGACCTTCCCGATTTTGACAACCAGCCAAGTAGAAGAAATAATGAAAGAATATATATAGTCTTGCAAGAATAATAATAATAATAAAGGAGGTTAAATTATGGAAGTTAATGAAAAGTATAGATGTTTTATTTGTGGGAATGAGATTGTTGTCACAAAAGTGGGTGGAGGGACCCTGGTCTGCTGCGGAGAGGAAATGGAACTTATCGAGTAGGACACAAAAACAGGAAAAGTCCCTGGTGGGCAGGATGCTGGCGAAGGGGCAGGGGCGACCATAATTGCGATAAATAGCAATCCCAATGAATTCCTTAATCATCTATTAACCCTCCCAATGTCAATATTTCTATTTGGATAATATAAATATGTATGATGCACCGGAAGTCCGGAGCATCATTTTTTCTCGTTGGGGATAAGTCTGTTAAGCTGGTAATCCCAGTGCCGACCGCTTCTTCATAATATGGGCTTCTATGCCATTTGCCGCGTCAACCATGTCTGTCTCCACAGCGATCTTCCCGCCTGTTATTCCTTCGAGATCTTCTGTGAGGAGTTTAACAAGGCGAGGGGCTCCTGCCACCGGGGGAAGAGGCGCAACATGTGTGTACAGCCCGAATGCCAGCGCGAAGATCGCATCGATCGTTGCCTTCTGTTCCATGTATTCCGGTGCAGTCACCGCAACCGGCAATGAAGACGGGTCAACTCCCAGAGCATCAGCCACAGCTGTAACAAGCGAAACAATTCTTCCTGTATCCGTGCATGTGCCAAAACTCAGCACCGGTGGGATCTTTAGCAATTCGCATACAGCCTTAAGACCTGGACCTGCTTCCTGCTTTGCCTCAAGCGTGGTAAGTCCTCCTACCTGAAGTGCAGCATTTCCGCATCCCGCGCTGATGACCAGTATATCCCGTTTGATAAGTTCGCGCGCCATTTTCAAAGTATTGATATCCTGACCTCCATCACGCAGCGTTGTGCAGCTTACAAGAGCCACAACACCTTTCAAAGTTCCTTTCTTAATTACCTCCAGAAGCGGGTCAAGAGTTCCGCCAAGAGCACCAAGGCATGCTTCAGCAGAGAAACCGATCAATGCGTTCTGTTTCCTATTCGACTGATTTGTGGCTTTTCCTTTTCTCTTCTTGAAATTCTCAATAGCGATATCTATCAGTTTCTGTGCCTGGGCGGCTGCATCTTCCGGTTTATATACAATATGGTCTTTCATACCCGGGACATTGACGAGTTTTGAGACTGAAACAAGGGTGGTGTTATATTTTTCCTGGTACTCTCCAATTCCAGGAGGTGAGCAGTTCATGTCCATGGCAAAAACATCGATGCCGCCTGTTGCAAGCGCCGGTTCAATGGAAAGCCAGTTACCGAGCATGCCCACGAATACATCATCTATCTGGAATCTCTGTACAAGCTCCTGGCCTGTTTCGATCGAGCCGATGATGTGCAGTCCCTTTGCTCCTGCTTTTCTGGCAATTTCCTGGTTTTTTGCTTCATGGGCAGCTTTTATGAGAGCAGCGCCCATAAAAGGCTCATGGCCGTTTGCGGCAATATTAACATAAGCCGGGTCTATTATCCCAAGGTCTACATTTACTGAATGGGGCGCAGGTGTGCCGAAAAGTACATCCTGTACTATCTCAAGCGGTATCTGCGAGCCGTAAATACAGGAAATACCAAGTCGTAGAGCCTTCTTTGCCAGGGAAACATGATCCCCGTCAATATTTGTCATCGTGCTTGAAACAGCATCCATAACTTCGTTAAGCGGGCCTCCAGGAAGGATACCCAGTTTTCTCCATAGCTCTATCCTTGACTTGGGGGCAAAAAGAAGAACATTGGAAAGCTCGCTGTCAGAATCAGAGTTTATTTCTTTGATCATTGCATCTGCTACTGCAATTGCCATCTCTTTTGTACTTATA
>JAPZAV010000025.1 GCA_027460465.1 Candidatus Methanoperedens sp.
AATATGTACACCCCTGCATTTACAAGGTGGCTTACCATCTCCTTTGGTTTTTCCACTATTTTCATGACCCTATCGTTTTCAGAAATCACAACGCCGTAGCCCATCGTCTGCTCCCTCTCCACGGCGAGCAAAGTAACTGAACCTCTCTTGCCCCTGAGAAGATCGCCAATTGTATCAGCTTCCACAAGGTTGTCCCCGTTGAGAACAAGAAAATCACCCTCAACATGATCCTTTGCCTGTTTCACAGCATGTGCAGTTCCAAGCTGTGCTTCCTGGAACACATAATCAATATTGATCCCGAACTCCAGACCATCCCCGAAATGATCCATGATCCGCTCTCTTTTATAGCCCACAACGAGTGTTATTTCCCTGATCCCGTTTTCTGCTACAGCGTTTATGATGTGCTCAAGCAGAGGCTTATTCGCAACAGGCAGCATTACTTTTGAACGGGTGAGCGTTAAAGGACGACACCTCAGACCTTCTCCGGCCGCTAGAATTACCGCTTTCATAAAATCTTTTTATTAATTGTTCATATGGTTTATTAGCTTAACTAATAGGGAGCTGCATTTTCATATATTCCCTCAAAATGGTAGTCGCGTAGCCGCCTTTGGGCAAAAAGAACTCAATCGTGAGCTTTGTTTTCCCGGGGTTCGCATCATCCTCATCGACCATGAACTCTGGTCTGAAAGGCAATATCATTTCCCTTCGCATTCCTTTTGAAGCGAGCTCCGGCATCTCGGGGACTTTAAAGCCCTCAGCATTGACATCAAGCTCCCTGAAAACCTCTCTCTCGATCTCGCCTGGCTTTCCTTCTGCAAGCCCTGTATCATACCCGATAAGCGGGGCTGTGACAAATGCCCTTCCTTTACCTGTGAGATTATTTATCCCTTCCAGGTTGTCCGGCGTTACCTTCTGCAGCCTCGATACATCAGGCATACCGATCTCGTTCTTAAAGCACACAATGTCCCCGTCGTATGCCTCGTTTATGGATAGACCTCTGCCGATCCGCCTGCTCAGAATGATATTGAAGATATATGACTGATAGGCATGCAGGAACATCTTCTGCAGATTAGGAGATAATACCCTGAATGCACCCGGGTAATCTCCTGGACGAGCGATCAGGTGGTTCATCATCGCCCTCTCGAACTGGAACTGGACAGGGTACAGTCTCAGCCCTTCTTTGAAATCGCATGTTTCATGGACATATTCGCGTGCTTTTCTTATCTCTTCAGGCTCATCTGAAAATGGTTCTGCGATATATGTGAGCGCAGCTTTCCTGATATCCCCTCGCAGGATCCACTCGCCCACAACATGGGTCACAGGTCTATTCTCTCCGAACCTCTGCACACCAAAGAAATTCGGTGCGCCTTTTGCAAGCTCCTGTGATATTGCCTCTGCACGGGAAAGCGCCTCATCAGGCACAAGTTCAATGCTCCTGACGATAATCCTGAACCTGTTTCCCCACAGGTCTCCAAGGCTTATTTTCCTGTTCGAGCGTCCGAATACTTTCAGCTCCACATCCTTCAATCTCACCCTCGCTATGTCAGCCTCGTCCATGTCCCAGATACTTATCCTCTGCTTTGTCTGAGCGCGCCTGTCCTTTGTGCCAGCCCAGCCGAACCTGTTCTGGCTCACCCTCAGGATGCGCGAGAGTTCACGTATGAGATGATGGATCTCCCAGTTGCGTTTTACAAGCTCAACGATAAGATACCTTCCGTTGTGCTTCTCCACTCTGTTCGTGACCTCTTCCACAGCAAAGTCGTCTATCTGCTGCCTGATCATCCCTCCCACTCCTGGTGTTCTCGTATAATATAGCCCTATGCCGATCGTGCTGTCTGTGGTTATGGTAATTGCCCCTGTTAATTCTGCTCCCTCAATACGAAGACAAGATTGATATGGCGATTGTCTTTTATCACCGGGGAGCACTTGACGCCCATGTTGATCCTCAGCCCGTGTTTGCTTACGCTTATGAGATTTCCTTTCCATTCATGCTTAACATCCTGCATCAGACTATCTTTATCGAGAGAAAGCGAGCTTTCAGAATGCCTGATCCTGCTTATATGCATCCCGCCGGTCTCTGCCTGCGAGTATCCATATTTTTTCTCAAAAGCAGGATTGACGTACTTAATATCGCCGCTCATATTGGTTATTATGACGCAGTCGTCCATGCTGTTGAGAGCAGACCTGAATATGAGAAGGTTCTCGCGCTCTTCCGTCATGCTGTCGTAGTACTGCTTTATTCTCAGCAGTGATTTGACCCTTGCGTTCAATTCATACATATCAATGGGTTTGCTCAGGAAATCATCTGCACCAGCCTCAATAGCCTTTATTTTATCTTCCCTTTCTTTGAGCGCAGTTACCATCACGATGGGTATGTGCATGGTTCTGGGATTGCCTTTGAGCTGTTTGCAAACAGCATAGCCATTCATGTTCGGCATCATTATATCCAGAAGAATAAGATCAGGGACTGTCTTTTCTACTTTAACAAGCGCGTCAATCCCGCTCAATGCGGTCACTATATCATACTCTTTTGAAAGTATGCCTTCGAACAGTTCAACGTTCAACTGCTCATCATCCACCACAAGTATTTTGGACTTATTCATATGTCTACTTCCTGTATCTCTCCAGCCTTTTTATGAATTCCGGCACATCTATTGGCTTTGATATATATTCATGAAAACCTTTGCTCAACAGCCTTTCCTTATCTCCTTTCATTGCATACGCGGTCAGGGCTATCACAGGTACATCTTTATAAGCCGGCATATTTTTTATGAGTTCAGCTACCTCGATTCCATCCATGCCCGGAAGTTCGATATCCATCAATATCAGATCATAGATCTCCTTTTCTGCCCTGTCGATGGCTTCTTCTCCGTTCTCAGCACTGTCTGCAATAAAGCCCTGACCGTCCAGTATCTCAAGTATCAGTTCCATGTTCAGGGGTGTATCCTCAACCACAAGCACTTTTGTCATTTAATTCCTCCGATTTTTTGCCACAACAGGCAAAATGAAAGTAAAGGTGCTGCCGGCATCGTACCTGCTCTCTGCCCAGATCTTTCCGTCCTGCAGCTCCACAAGCTTCTTTGAGATCGCAAGCCCCAGCCCTGTGCCGCCGTATTTTCTTGTTATTCCTGCATCAAGCTGTTCGAATTCTTTGAACAACCTGTCCATATCCTTTTCCTTTATCCCCACACCTGTATCAGAGATCGAGAACCGCGCCATATCCCCTTCTTTTTTCGTTGATATTACGATACCCCCGCCGTCAGATTTATTGAATTTCACAGCATTGCTTATCAAATTGAAGAGAATCTGCTTCATTCTGAGTTTATCTGCTTCTATGAAGTCCAGTTCAGGGTCAAGATCTATTTCTATCAGAATGTTATTCCTGGACGCTTTTTCTTTGATAAGGAGAAGAGTCTCATCTATGATCTCGGATACAGATATCATCTCATGCTCCAGTTCTATTTTACCAGCTTCAGCGCTGCTGATCTCAAGAATATTATTGATAAGCCTGAGAAGATGGTGACCGCTTGTAAGGATATTGTCCACATAGCGTTTGTGATTCTCATTCAGATCTTCCTTCAAATTATGTTTCATAAGTTCTGAGAATCCGATGATGGAGTTCAGAGGAGTGCGCAGCTCATGGCTCATATTTGCAAGAAAATCTGATTTCGCTTTGGCTGCAAGCGTGAGGCGCATATTCTCATGTTTGACTTTAGCAGCCTGCTTGCATTCTGTGATATTGCGCCCTACCTCGACTACGTTTGTTACATTTCCCATCTCATCAAAGATTGGAACTGTTCGAAGCTCCCATATCCTGCCGTCCTGAGTTCTTATTTCCTCTTTTGAGCTTTTTCCGGTCTGAAAACTTTCTTTCACAGGACATGATCTGCATGGTGTTGAACTGTCTTGCCATAATTTGAAGCAGTATTGATCCACAAGATCAATGACATCCATGCCGAACCCATCTGCTGCACCTTTATTTGCCCAGAGTATCTTCAGGTCAGGGGAAATCAGCGTAAGGCTGTCAGGGATGATGTCAAGAAGGGCATGGAATTCCTGTGAGAGTAACCTGAATTTTTTTTCACTCTCCTGCAGTGCCTTTTCTGCCCTCTTGCGCTCAATGGCATAACGGATGGTGCGCACAAGCAGATTGCTGTCTATCTGCCCCTTGACAAGATAATCCTGGGCACCTTCCTGGATCGCCCTGACGCCGATCGTAATATCCGCAATTGCCGTGAAAACAATAATGGGCACTGTGCTTGCTTTTTCATGTAAACTGTAAAGGGTATTCAGCCCCTGGCTGTCAGGAAGCCTGAGGTCGAGCAGCACGATATCCAGGTTTCCCTTTTCAAGCCGCTCGATCCCTGAAGAGAGCGTTTCAACATGCTCAAGTTCATACCCTGATCCTGCTTCATATAAGAATTCCCTGATCAGCCTTGCATCTCCGGGGTTATCCTCTATCAGAAGGACTTTTATCGGTCTGTCTTCCATATCATTCCTCCGATGGCAGCGTGACTATGCTGAACCAGAAATTCTCAAGCGACCTGACCACAGATATGAACTGATCAAGGTCAATAGGCTTTGAGATATAGCAGTTGGCGTGCAGGTCATAACTCCTGATAATGTCCTCTTCTGCCTTCGATGTTGTCATCACAGCCACTGGTATGCGTTTCAATACCGGGTCTTCTTTGATCTCCTTCAACACCTGGCGTCCATCTTTTTTGGGGAGATTCAGGTCAAGCAGTATGAGATCAGGTCTGGGAGCATCTGAATACATGCCTTCTCTTCGAAGATAGGCAAGAGCTTCCACACCATCTCCTGCAACATGCAGGCTGTTGCGTATCTTGCTTTCCTTGAAAGCCTCGATCGTGAGACGCACATCTCCCGGGTTATCCTCGACAAGCAAAATTTCAGTCTGTCTGAAAACGTTTTCGGTACTCATATCCGTTCACCTCGCTCTTTAGGGATCGTAAAATAAAAAGTGGATCCCTTTCCTGGTTCTGATTCCACCCATATCCTTCCACCGTGCCTTTTAACGATCTTCTTGCAAACTGCAAGACCTATTCCGCTGCCAGAATACTCCTTCTTTCCATGCAGGCGCTGAAAGATATGGAAGATGCGCTCTGCATACTGCATGTCTATGCCAATACCATGATCGCGAACGCAGAAAAGCCAGTCGTTTCCTTTCTGTTCAATCCCTATATGGATTTCAGGAGGCTTTTCATTTCTGAACTTGATCGCATTTCCTATCAGGTTCTGGAAAAGCTGTGCAAGCTGTCCGCTATCTGCCATGACCTCTGGCAGGACATCGTGTGTTATCACAGCACCGCTTTCTTTCATCGCTATTTCCAGATTGGCACATGCCTGCCTGAGCACAGACTCGCAATCTGTTGGCACAAAAGGTCTTCCCTGTGTTCCAACGCGGGAATAGGTCAACAGGTCATTGATGAGTCTTTGCATTCTGGTAGCACCGTCAACGGCAAAATCAATGAACTCGTCTGCATCTGCATCAATCCTGGATTTGTAGCGTTTTTCTATCAACTGCAGGTAGCTCACCACCATTCGAAGCGGCTCCTGCAGATCATGGGAAGCAACGTAGGCAAATTCCTCCAGCTCTTTATTGGAGCGCATCAACTCTGCCATGGTTTGTTTCAACTTCTCCTCTGCATCCTTTCGAAGCCTGTCCTCTGCTTCGGCGAGCTTCTCATACGGCAGCTCCACAGACGATCTGTAGAGCGAGAGGTGAATAAAATAGAATCCAGTCGCCATGAGCAGATGCCCTGAGAACTCATATGAGAAATAAACAAAATTGCTCACAGTTACAATGATCAGACCATCCATCAAAAACTGGATGTTCTTCTGTCCTGTTCTTTTAAGCCTTCTTGCATAGAGATAAATCGCGTACAGAGTCATAACAGTCGCAGCTGCAAGAAGGAGCAGCATGCCTGAGGATGCTCTGTTTCCTGAGATGAACATGGGAACCAGATGATCTAAAAAAAAGAGAACAGGAATAATCGAGAGCAGGGCTATAAAAATCGATAAGATGAGCAGTACGGGTCTGTTAATGAAACCTGGCAGAGAATCATGATAAATATAAACGCTTGCAAGAATAAATATCGCCAGAAATATCATTGCCTCGCCCCAGAATAGCTCTGCCTTCTGGGGAGAGTTAGAAGTGATGAAATCCGGCATAAAGGATAAAGAGAAAATGTGGAGCAGGCTCAAAACTCCGACGTTAAGAAAGGTCGCACCAAGGAAAAGGGAATGGTTGTCCCTGCTTTTGCCGTATGCATACCAGGTCATCGTGAAGATCGAAAATGCAACGAACACTATCAGGATTTCGGTGAAGATCTCGATATGTTCCCTGGCAGACTCTGAGACTAATTCAAGGAAGTATCCGGAAAAAAACACTGCAGCAATGATCCCGAACAATTTTATATAATGCCTCATACTACCTCCTGTACTTTTCCAATCTATTGAGGAAGTCAGATACGTCCAGGGGTTTTGAGATATACTCATCAAAACCTGCAGCAAGGAAGCGTTCCCTGTCTCCTTTCATCGCGTATGATGTCAGGGCGATCACAGGGAGGTTTCTGTGCTTTGCCTTGATGATCTTCGTTACTTCAACCCCATCCATGCCAGGAAGCTCGATATCCATCAGTATGAGATCAAAGGTCTCATTCTCCAGTTTCCGGAGCGCATTCTCTCCATCCATTGCCTCATGAACAGTAAAGCCCCTTGATCTGAGTATCTCGATCACAAGTTCCATGTTGAGTGGGTTATCTTCGACCGTAAGTACCTTTGTCATTGCATCATCATAATTATTATTCTCATTTATTTAAATACTTGTGCTTTTCTTTGCCGGAAGGTAGAAGGTAAAGGTACTTTCCTGCCCGTACCTGCTCTCTACTGTGATCCTGCCGCCGTGCAGTTCCACGAGCTTCTTTGTGACCACGAGACCGAGTCCTGTGCTTCCGTACTTGCTTGCAAGACCCAGATTGAGCTGCTCAAATGCCATGAACAGTTTCCCCATGTCTTCTTCTTTGATCCCTATGCCTGTGTCTGTGACTGAGATCTTTGCCTCATCTCCTTCTTTTATCGTTTTTATCGTCACTGTTCCTCCTTCAGGCTTGCTGTACTTCACCGCATTTGAGATCAGGTTGAATATTATCTGCTTGAACCTCTGCCTGTCAGCCTCAATAAATATTAGCTCAGGATCGAATTCTTTTTTCAGGACCAGATTGCGCTTCGCGATATTCTCTTTAAATAGCCCGCTGATTTCATCTATGACCTCTGATACGGGGATCTTCTCGATCGCCATGTCTATTTTTCCTGTTTCCGCCCTCCCAAGATCAAGCACATCGTTGATTATGTCAAGCATCCGTCTGCTGCTGGATATAATATTCTCAATATACTGCTCCTGCTTCATGTTCAATGCTCCCGGGATCCTCTGCTTCAGGAGTTCGGAAAATCCCATCATTGCGTTCAAAGGCGTGCCGAGATCATGGCTCAGGGCTGTCAGAAACTCTGATTTCGTTCTGATACCCATTGCAAGGCGCATATTCTCATGCTGGATCTCTTCGATGTGTTTTCTGTCTGTTATGTCCCTTATGATGCATGATAGCCCTATGGTCTTGCGGCTCATGTTGTGCAGAGGTGAGAATGTCAGGTTGACGTCTATTTTCTTACAATCCCTTCGCTGATATACGGTTTCAATCCCTGTGACTTTCTTACCGAGAAGTATGCTGTGGATCAGCAGTTCATTCTCAACAAATAAATCGCTGGGGATGGTCAGCTGCGAAAGCTTCTTCCCGGTGACTTCTTCTTCCGTCCATCCAAAGATGTTCTCTGCACTGTGGTTCCAAGAAGTGATCCTGCCTTCCAGGTCTGTGGTTATGATCGCATCGTTGGCATTGTCCACGATGCTCCTGTACTTTTCTTCTGCCACGTAGCGAAGCTTTCTTTCTGCCTGTGTCTGCTTCTCAAAAGGCAAAACCACGGAAGACTTGAAGAGCGCAACATAAACAAAGTAGAAGCTCGCTGCTTTCAGTAAATGACCAGAATAATCATAGTAGTTATAGACAAGATCGCTGAAGATCAGGATCAAAAAACTGTATATCAGGCAGATCATGCTCTCCTGTTTTGATTCCCTGAACCTTTTCATATACAGATAGCACGCTAACAGCATTATTGCTGCCGTTAAGATCATAAGGAACTGAAAGCCTGAAGAATCACGTGTACCTGATATCGCCAGGAGATGCTCAGGATAAACCAGCTCTGCTGCAAGAGGCACGGACAAAAGGATCAGGACTGAAACAAACAGTGCGGATTTATTGACAAGTTTTGGAAGGGTATTCTCATAGATGTACACGCTTGCAAGTATCAGCAGGGCTGAGATCAGCCTCGCCTCGATCCAGAAACCGGCTGATTTTTCAATAGAATTTGGTGTGATGAAATCAGGCATGAACGGGTATGAAAGCATATGGTACAGGTCAAAGATCCCGATAAGTAAGAAAACACAACCCAAGAAAAGAGAATGGTTATTCCTGCTCCTCCTATATGTTAACCATGTTATTATAAATATGGAAAAGGCCAGCACAAGCGGCAGAAGCTCTGTTGCGATCTCAAAATATTCACCCACTGCACTCGAATAAGTTTTTGCCAGCTCAAGGGAATATCCGATAAGAAACACAGGCAGGAGGATGATAAGCAGCCTGAACGCATGTTTCTTTGGATCCATAGGAATCACTTATTTGCGGCCGAAGATGCGTTTTACATTGGTCACCACGAAACCGTCATTGCCCGTCACCATCGTATCAAACTTTACCACATAGTCCCTGGCAATGCGCGGCATGACCCCTCTGAATTTCTTCATGTACATTGTCTGCTGCCTTGAGAATCCTTCCTGGAACCATTCGAACACAAGGACGCCATCTGCAACATCCATCACTTCTTCTTCCTTCATGCTCCCGAGTATCCCTCTATCCAGCAGCAGATACACCAGTCCATCCCATTTCCTGGATTCGCCCTGAAGTTCTTCGAGAAATGAAACGCAGTCATTCCAGTCCAGATACCTGCTGCATCCCCTGAAAAGAGAAGCAAGCGAATCAATTATCACAAGGTTGTTTCGAGCACAGGAATCAAGCGTACTGAGAAACTTTTTCAGGAGTTCTCTCTCATCATCCATGCTCTTCTCTGCTTCCATACAGAGCCAGCCATCGCCTGGAAAAAAAGACCTCAGTGACAGGTCTTCAAAGATCATGTTCTCCGATAACTGGGTTGTGAATTCCTGGGAGAACCCATGTCCCAGTTCAGCGAGGATGTCTTCTTTTGAATGGGCAAAAGAGATATAGCATATCTTCTCAGGCAGCTTCAGGTCTTCGTTCTTTGTCACAAGGATCCCGAGCTGTTCTTTCACTGACCTGTACTTCTCAGGGTTGTTCTTCAGCAATGAGAGCATGGCTGCGGAAGAATATGCGAATTCCACGTTCCCTGCGCCCGCATCTCCCAGCAGGAGCACGAGCGAGCCCGATGGAAAACCTCCACGGATTATGGTATCAAAGGTCGAGATGCCTGTTGGGATCTTGTTGAGCTTAATAGGGATCATCTCCTACCATGAATATACCCTCTGGTAATCCAGATACAGTCTGTTCCTTACAAGATCTGCCGTCTTGTCCAGATAACGGACAAGGACAAAGTATTTATTTATGTTGCCAACTGTCCCGCCTGTAGTATTTTCATAGAGCTGCAGCTCTGAGGGGAGAAGGGTTACGTTATAATAGTCAGGCGACCGATTGCTCAGAGTGGTCTTATTGCTCCATGTTGCTCCATTCCAGATCTGCAGTGTGAAGTTGTCGCCTGAAACATTGTATCTGACCTGGAGTTCATGGTTATTTGGGTTTGAAGTTTCAGGGATATCTGTGGTATTGGATGTAATGTTC
>JAPZAV010000026.1 GCA_027460465.1 Candidatus Methanoperedens sp.
TGGATTCTTCTGGATCTTCTGCATGGTAGGTGCTGTTGATGTCAGGGCTTATGAGCGGAGTTTTTCCAAGTTGCTTTAGTGCGTCCATCCCTGCATAGTTGATGGCGCGTGCAATGTCTGCCCTTGCGTACTGCATTGCTGTGTCTGCAGAGGAGATCTCAAGTCCGGAGGACATTGTTTTTGCCATGTTGATATCCATCCTGGTGAGGTTGATGGATGCAAGAACCGAGATGATGATGAGAAATATGCCTATGACAGCGAATGGTACCCGGGCGCCAGGGTCTTTGAACATTCCTTCGTATCCCACAGTTATCTAAAAAATTCGATTATTAATAAATTTTTCTATGTTCAGGGAAAAATTTAATGCAAAATTTTTTCGGGACTATACAGGCATTCTCTGACCTGCAAAAAGCACATATATATTAAACGCTTCTTAATAAATATGATCGTCATAGGCATTGATCCAGGACTTGCGACAGTGGGATTCGGGGTGATAAGAAAAGAAGGAAGCAGCATCACTCCTGTGAGCTACGGATGCATAAGGACGTATCCTGATAAGCAAAAATCCGAGCGGCTTTCAGAGATCCATGCAGAGATCAGTGTACTTTTTGAAAAATATGCTCCCGAAGCTCTGGCATTGGAAAAGCTCTTTTTCAGCAAGAATGTCACAAACGCGATGAGCGTCAGTGAAGCAAGAGGCGCTATATTACTGGCAGCGCAGCAAAAGAACATACCTGTCTTTGAATACACCCCTAACCAGGTAAAACAGGCAATCACAGGCTCTGGAAAGGCAGATAAAAGACAGATGCAGGAGATGATCAGGAGATTATTGAAACTTGAAGAACTTCCAAAACCCGATGATGCTGCAGATGGGCTTTCGATCGCCTTGTGCCATATAAATTTCAGGGGCTTGAAATAACCCTATATCCGCCTCTATGATTTCGGAACCTCGACATAAAACACGCTTCCGCCTTCAGGATTATCTTCTACCCAGACCCTGCCGCCATGCAGCGTCATAATGCGCTTTACGATTGCAAGTCCAAGACCTGTGCCTTTCACGCCTTTTTTATCCACCCTCTGAAATCGGGTAAAAAGCTTCACCTTGTCATCATCTTTTATCCCATAGCCCCAGTCCCTGACATAGGTCTTGCAGTATTTATTCTCGTCCATGATATTTACCTCGATTTTGCTTCCAGCAGGTGAGTATTTTATCGCGTTGTCCAGAAGGTTTGAAAAAACATCCTCGATTATTGGGTTCACCCTTGCGTAGCATTCATCTTTTGCCAGGTACTCCAATCTCATATTTTTCTCTTCCATTCGCAGCTTGAAGCTTTCTGTGACCGCTCTGAGAATACTGTTCAAATCGAGCTTTGATCTTTCAAGCTTCTCAGCGCTCTCCAGCTTGGCATACATGCCGGCGCTCCTGATCATTTCTATTAATTTGTCCACATTCCTTTTTATCATCAGCAGCCCCCTGGACGTTTCATCACCCGCAGTTTTTTCAAGCTGCAGTTCTGTCATGAGTCTTATTGCACCAAGAGGGTTCAACAGGTCATGGTGCATGATGTCTGTGAAGAGGTCTTTGATCCGGTTTGCCTCTTCGAGCGCGGCTGCATAATCCTTCAGTGCATCGTTGGCTTTTGCCAGTTCAGCAGTCCTTTCCTTAACCCGTATTTCCAGCTCATCATGCGCCCTGCGCAGCTCCTCCTCCATCCGCCTGCGCTCGGTGATATCGCGGACAATGCTTATCACAAGTGTGCCTTCGGATGTTTCAAGCGGGCTCAGCATGATGTCAACAGAGAACTCGCTTCCATCCCTGCGCTCTCCAGACAGGTTAAGTCCCTTTCCCAGTGATCTGGGGCGGGGATTTGAGAAGTATTCATTTCGATATTCCACATGCCGTTCCCTGAAGCGCTCAGGTACCAATACCTCTATAGCTCTTTCGAGCAGCTCATACCTCGAATAACCGAACATTGTCTCAGCAGCTGCATTGATGCGCACTATGCGCCCTTTGCTGTCAACCACAACGATGGCATCGGGTGCGAATTCAAAAAACCTTTCAAACAGTGTCTTATTTTCCTGCAACTTTTCCTCGAGCGCTCAATGAATTGACATAATTATTTTTTATCCGTACTTATAGTATACCCCATATCCACCCCTCGGATAACCAAAGTCCACCACACCTTTAGGACATGAGAACTTGCAGGTTCCGCACTCGATGCATCCCTCATAATCATGCTTTATCTTTCCATCTTCAAGAGTGAACCTGTTCGCAGGACAGAAATACAGGCATGTTTTTTCATCACATTCACTGCATACACTTGTATCTACTTTGATATGCCGCTCTTTGTCAACCTCAAAACTTACAAGCCCGAGGCGCTCTTCAATACTTATGTTCATATTGACCTCATCCCCTTTATCATATCAAGTATCATCTTCATCTTGTTGCCTTTTGTCTCTTCAAGTAATTCATCAAACGCTCTCCTCTTTGGCCCTTCCACAGAGGCCAGCCTGTGAAAAAGCCTGCATGCAATCTCAGGATACAGTGTGTACAGTCTTTCATTCTGTAAAAACTCAGGCGCTTTTTTAAAGGTGGTGATATCTTTGAGTACGAAATCGTTTTTCAGCAGGTCTTCATAGTAAGAAAGACATTCCTTTGAAAAATCATTTTTTTCAATGGCATTTTTCACTGCTTCGGCTGCTGCTGCGCCTGAAGCGATAGCCATATCCATTCCTCGAAGCGTAATACCGCTATTTACCACAAGACCGCCGGCATCCCCCACAACAAGCATGCCGTCAGTGAAAAGCCCGCTGCGTGAGGTTTCAGGGATAACATGGGCAGAATATTCAAGTATTTTGCCGCCTTCAATAAGCTTTGCAACAGCAGGGTTCTGGTTGAACTCCCGTAAGATCTCATGGGAATCTATTTTCTTTTCAATGAGCCTGTCTATGTACACCACGATCCCCACGGAAAGGCTTGTTCTGTTGGTATAGACAAAGCCTCCACCAGGGATCTCCTTTGTGCACTGGCCCACGAAGAGCTGTGCTGCACCTTCCCCGCCTGAAAGGTTGAACCTGTCTTCTATGGTTTTCTCTGGCAGCTCTATTATCTCCTTCATTCCGAGCGCGAATTGCTTTACTTCAAATCTCTTAAGCCCGGCTTTCTCAGATATAAGGGACACCGCGCCGTCGGCTGCGATCACCATGTTCGCTTCAATTTTATCGGTACCTGCAACGATGCCAGCTACCTGTTTCTCTTTCCAGAGAAGGTCATCCACTTTGATATTCGATACGAGTGTGGCTCCAGCTTCTACAACCCTGTTCGCGAACCACTGGTCGAACTTTGCCCGAAGCAGCGTAAAGCTGTTCGGTGGAACAAGCAGCTCTTCGTCCTGAAAATCAATGGTAACAGAGGCTTTATTGCAAAGCAATGTCAATTTTTCTCGAGTAACCATCCGCTCTACCGGAGCTTCCTTCCAGAACTCAGGGATCAGCCTGTTGAGAGCATGCGCATACATCCTCCCGCCCATCACGTTCTTGGCTCCCGGGTATTTACCTCTCTCCACAATGAGCACATTGAACCCCATCTTTGCAAGGGAGTAGGCTGCGGCACAGCCGCCAGGACCTGCGCCCACGATTATAGCGTCAAATTTTTCGGACATTTTAAGAACTCATCTTCCCCTGAATCCAGGCTTTCTCTTCTCCAGAAATGCCTTTATTCCTTCCAGATGGTCTTCTGAAGCAAAGCACACTGAGAAGTCCATGATCTCCATCTCAAGCCCTTTACTGATATCATGGTTCTTATTGATCAAATTCTTCGCGATCCTGAGTACAAGAGAGCTTTTTTGCGCCAGCACCTGCGCCATTTCCTTTGCTTTTTCCAGCAGTTCCTCGCCTTTTACCACCTGATTGACCAGTCCTATGGCTTCCGCCTCTTTCGCATCGATCATCCTTCCTGTCATTATCAGTTCCTTTGCCTTTCCTATTCCAACAAGCCTCGCAAGCCTTTGCGTCCCCCCAAAACCCGGGATAAGACCCAGATTTATTTCAGGCTGGCCGAATTTTGCATTCTCTGCCGCTATTCTTATATCGCAGGCAAGAGCCAGCTCGCATCCCCCGCCCAGGGCATAACCGTTAACTGCAGCGATCACTGGCTTTCCCATATTTTCAATCTGATTAAAAACCTTATGACCGAGCCTTGAAAAAGTTTCTGCTTCCACCGGATGCTTTTCCATCAATTCCTTGATATTTGCCCCGGCACAGAAATTATCTTTCCCGGTTATGATAAGCACTCTTGTTCCTTCATCATTTTCAAGCTCGTCAAGATGATTTCCCAGTTCAAATATCATTTCCGAATCAAGGATATTCCTTACTTCAGGTCTGTTCAAGGTTATAGTAACGATTTCTTTTTCCTTCTCGATTTTAATATGGTTATTTTTTGTATTCATAAAATCCTTCTCCGCTTTTTCTGCCCAGCTTTCCTCCTGCCACCATTTTTCTGAGCAGTGGACATGGTCTATACTTCTCTCCTAAATCAGCATGAAGAACCTCAAGTATATCAAGACATATATCCAGACCTATAAAATCCGCAAGTTCAAGCGCTCCCATGGGATGGTTTGCGCCAAGCTTCATGATGGTATCTATACCATCTCTGGACGCCACTCCTTCATACAGGCAAAAGACAGCATCGTTTATCATGGGCATTAGCAAACGGTTTGAGATAAAGCCTGGAGAATCACTGACCTCAACAGGTATCTTTCCCATTTTTTCAGCCACAGATATTATGGTATCGACTGTTTCCTGCGATGTGTGAAGACCTCGTACCACCTCCACGAGTTTCATTATATAGGCAGGGTTCATGAAATGCATACCTGCGAGCCTCCCGGGTCTCTTTGTGGCATGTGCAAGCCGGGTTATAGATATCGAAGAGGTATTTGTTGCAAAGACCGCCTCCTCAGAGCATATGCTGTCCAGATCTTTAAAGATCTGTTTCTTCACATCCTCTTTTTCTATCACGGCTTCGATTATGAGATCAGCGTTCACGCAGTCTTCAAGGCTTTCGGTGACGCTGATTTTCGAAAGGATCCTGTCTTTCTCCCTGCTCTCAAGCTTCCCTTCACCCACTCTTTTCTCCAGTCTATTTTCTATTTTCTCAAAACCTGCTCTCACATATTCTTCGCTCACATCTTCCAGCACTACCATGAAGCCGCTCTGGGCTGCCACCTGGGCTATGCCGCCGCCCATTGTCCCTGCGCCGATCACACCAATCTTTTCTATCTCCATGTGCCGCCTCATTTCAATGCCAGACGGGCTATCAACAGCCTCAGGATATCAGAGGTCCCTTCTCCTATTGTTATGAGCCTGGCATCCCTCCAGTGCCTGTGAATATCGTATTCATCCGTGTATCCGTACCCTCCATGTATCTGTATCGCATTATCGCATACTCTCAGCGCCATCTCAGAAGCAAAAACCTTTGCCTGGGAAACCTCAGACGCGATGTTCTTCCTTTTACCCTTTAAGAAAGCTGCATAACTGATGAGGAGCCTTGCTGCATTTATCTCTGTTACCATGTTGGCAAGCTTTTCCTGCACGAGCTGGAACTCTGAGATGCTCTCTCCAAAGGCTTTTCTCTCCTTGCTGTATGAAAGGGATTTTTCATATGCTGCCTGCGCAATACCAACAGCGATCGCCGCGATCGTCATCCGTCCGGAATTGAGGATATGCTTTGCATATTCAAGCCCTTTCCCTTCCTCGCCAAGAAGATTCTCTTCCGGGACTTCGCAGTTATCAATATGCACCTCTGAAAGGCTGTGACCCCTGAACCCGAGTTTTGGGATAACCTTGGCAACTTTGAACCCGGCCGTTTCTTTCGGTAAGATAAAGGATGAGATTCCTTTATCAGTCCCTGCGAAAAGCAGGATAATATCAGCTTCTCCAGGGCTTGTTATCAATGTCTTAGTCCCGTTCAGGATAAACCGGTTCCCCAAACGCTCTGCTTTTGTCTGGATTGATCTGGCATCTGAGCCGCAGCACGGCTCTGTGAGCGCAAAAGCTGCAAGGCTTCTGCCCTCCACAAGACCTTTTTCTTTGAGCAATTCATTTTTCTGCCTCTCATTACCGAACAACCTTATCCCTTCGCAAACCATTCCCTGGACAGATACCTGAAGCGCGGTATTTGCGCAGGCTTTTGCCAGCATCTCGATCGCATTGATATAAACAGGAAAAGGCAGTCCAAGCCCGTTGTATTCTGCAGGAAAAGGAATGGCCATTATTCCCTGCTTTGACACTTTCTCTAAACTCTGCCTGGGGAATATCTCCTCCTCATCCACTTTTTTTGCTGTGGGAAAAATCTCCTTTTCAGCGAAATTCCCGATGGATTCCAGAATAAGATTATACTCCTCTGCCTCCTTATAGAGCATTTCAATTATGTTCTTTTGTTCACGTATGTAATACATTTTTTCACCTCTCAACGATCATGGCTACTGCATTTCCTCCGCCCAGGCATAGTGTGGCAAGACCCCTGCAGAGCCCTCTGTCCTTCAAGGCATACAGCAGCGTTACAAGTATCCTTGAACCGCTGCATCCTATCGGATGTCCCAGGGCGACGGCTCCGCCGTTCACATTGAACTTGCCTGGATCGATCCTGAGTTCTCTTACTATCGCGATCGAGGCTGTGGCATAGGCTTCATTGTGCTCCACAAGATCCATATCATCGATCGTAAAACCTGTTTTGTCCAGGAGTTTTCTGACAGCAGGTATGGGTGCTTCCATCACATCCTCCGGTCTTGTTCCACCTGTGGCGTAATCTATTATTTTTGCAAGCGGCTTTAATCCCATCTCGTCAGCTTTCCTTGCTGAAGTTACAGCAAGCGCAGCCGCACCGTCGCTGATCTGGGAGCTGTTTCCTGCTGTCAGGATGCCGTCATTTTTGAAAACAGGGGGAAGTTTTGAAAGCTTTTCTAACGATGTATCTTCTCTTACCCCTTCATCCTGCTCAACCGTTACGCCCCCGGCTTCAAATGCTATTATTTCGTCTTTGAATCTTTTACTCTTTATCGCTTGTAGAGCTTTTTGATGGCTGCCGAGGGCGAACTCATCTGCCTCTTCTCTTGATATTCCGAATTTTTCTGCTATTCTTTCCCCTGTGATTCCCATATGATAGTTATTATATACTTCCCACAGTCCGTCATAGACCATCGCATCTTTGATTGAGGCATCGCCCAGCTTCACACCCCACCTCAGATCCCTCAGCAGATGAGGAGCTGCACTCATATTTTCCATACCTCCAGCAATTATTATATCAGCATCTCCTGCTTTTATGGCCTGCGCAGCCAGCATGACTGCTTTGAGACCTGAGCCGCATACCTTATTGACTGTGAACGAACCTGTCTCAGGCTGTATGCCTGCATAAATGGCAGCCTGCCTTGCAGGGTTCTGCCCAAGCCCTGCTGAGAGCACGTTTCCCATGATCACCTCTTCCACATCCTTTGTCAGGATGCCTGCTCTATTGACCGCCTCCTTTATCGCTATCTCACCCAGCCTTACAGCAGGCATGTCCCTGAAAGCACGTCCAAATTTTCCCACCGGTGTTCTAACACCACTGACTATTACCGCTTCCTCATGCATGTTTTATCACTATGAGCTCCCGCTTCCGGTTCGTACATACGGGTTTCCCCAGCTTTTTATATTAAATACATCTTTGTTATTGACTATACATAAATTTTGGCTACGGTCCCCGTATCCCTGATCGCAGAATACATGTGCGAGAAAGTTATATGATAAGATAAAGAAGTAAAGCAAATATCATGAGACAGCTCACAGACCTTGATAAGAAAATCCTTGCAAAACTTGCTCCCGAACTTGAAGGCACAACCGGTCCTGCGCCCGGGCATGATTTTAAATTCATCCTGCTTCCTGTATCGCATAAGTTCTCAGAATCATCTGAAGATTTCGCGAACAGGGTCAATAGATTGAACGACGAAGAGCTCACCTATATTGTAGATCTGATCATACGCGGTGAGGAAGAAATGAAATCGCTGGCTGAGGGAGATTCAGATGCACTTCTTGAGTTGATAGAGAAAAGATTCCCAGAAAAAGCAATGCAGTTCAGGAACCTGTGATCAGCACACAGGTATCTTCCCGTATGCCAGATCCATGCAGAATTCCTGGATGTTGGCAAGCTCTCTGTCTATGACCTCATTCACCTCTTTTTCCACCTCATTCAGAGAACCGCGCTCCATTATGACCTGGGCTGCAGCGATCTTTGGCTGGTCTATGGGTTCGCCAATCTGGCTTAACAGCCATACATAGACTTCCCTGATATCTGGAACATTGGCATAGATCTCACTTGCTATTCTGTAGCTCAGTACATTGTAGATCTTACCCACATGGCTCACCGGGTTTTTCCCTGCTGCAGCCTCGCTGCTCACAGGCCGGTTGAGCGGAATTATGCCGTTGACCCTGTTTCCGCGTCCCACCTGACCTGAATCCGCATCCTCTGCAGACGTGCCTGTTACTGTAACGTATATCCCGCCCATGCCGCGCCCTTCTCTATCAAGCGTATTCATCGAAATAGAAGTCTCAAGTTCAGTTCTCTCTGCTGCATACGTCTTTATCTCCTCGAGAAGCTCATCTTTTTTCCTGAAGTATTCTTCCTCAGATTCGATGAACCTGTCCACAAGAGGATCTGCCACTATCAACTGCACCGTATCCCTTTTCCTGAGACCCATTACCTTGATGTCCTCACCTGATTCAGGGAACTTTTTCTTGAAATCCGAAGAATTCAGGAATCTCTCGGTCTCGAGCACCAGGTTCTCAGTTGGCGTCATAGGGGCATATCCCACGGCAGCTGACGTATCGTTTGCTCCGAGAATGGCATTTTTCCTCCTGAAGATATCTGTAAGTTCCACAGAACCACGTGCGATCTCGACCTGGTACTCGATAGTTTCGGGATTTACAAATCTGAGATTGTCGTTGATCCATTTTTTTGCGGTATCTATGGCAATGGTGTTGACATCTATGAACTCTCCCTCTACTTCAAAAGTGGCTCTGTCGCCAAAAATGATGCGCATGGGCTTCAGGATCACACCGCCGCCAAATTTTATTTTCACCTCCCCTGCCACCAGCATCCCTTTGTCGATGTTGTGGTGCATTATTGCATCGAACCGCTTCAGGTATTCCTTGCACAGTTCAACAGAAACCTGGTTCATTATCGAATCGCAGATATAGTCAGGATGCCCGAGCCCTTTTCTTTCCACGACCTCGATCTTGCGCTCTGTTATTGGCGTGGCTCCCAGTTCCTCTATCTCTATATTCCTCATCTATCTACCCTTCAGGTATTTCTCAGTCAGTTCCTCATAATTCTTCAGGGTTTTCTTCATGAGCTCACGATCTTCTTCTGTGGTCTCTCTTACCTGTTTGCAGGGTACCCCCAGGACAACACTGTTGGCAGGGATCTTATGATCAGGTGGCACCAGCGCTCCTGCTCCCACGATCGTTGATTCCCCTATCTCTGCACCGTGCAGTATCGTGGCATTCATTCCAATGAGCACATCATCGTGTATTGTCCCCCCGTGCATCACACTTCCATGACCTATGGTGACCCTGTCCCCTATCTTTATGTTTCCTTCATCTGAATGAATCACAGCATTATCCTGGATATTGCACCCGCTGCCAATGCTGATCTTCCCCCTGTCGCCTCTGATAACGGCATTGAACCAGACACTTGTTCTCTCTCCTATGGATACATCACCGATAAGACAGGCGGTTTCTGCTATGAAGGCGTTCTTTGGTACGGATGGTTTTTTATTGCCAAATGTGTATAACATATTTCTTCCTCCGGGATTACATCCCATATGCAATCTCCCATTCATACAAGGATTTATTCACATAAAAAGGTTATTTGCTATTCTCAGCGATTTTTGACATACTGGTTTTCGCATCTTCCATGATCTTTTCTTCATCGAGCTCAACTTTATGATCTTCCATCAGAACTTTTCCATTGACTATCGTTGTTTTCACATCGCATCCTGAAGCTGCAATGGCAAGGGCAGATCTCATGTTTGAAGATGTAAGGTGTGATTTTTTCATATCAACAAGGATTATATCAGCAAAATATCCTGGTTTGAGCATTCCTGTGTTCATGCCCAGCGCCTTTGCGCCGTTCACAGTTGCCATTTCAAGCACGGTCTGTGACGGCATTGAACACGGGTCTTTGAGCCTGTGCAGATACGATGCTGTTCTCATTTCCTTCCACATATCAAGGCTCCATGCAGATGCGGGTCCATCAGTGCCCAGTGCCACATTTATCCTTTTTTCGATCATTCTTGGCACAGGTGCTATGCCTGTGCCGAGTGCCATATTGCTCGATGGGCAGTGGACAACATTCACTTCCATGCTTTTCAGGATATTTATATCCTCATCTGAAAGCCAGACGCAATGTGCAGCCAGGACATCAGGTCCGAGGAAATCCATGCTGTTGAGAAGATTTATCGAGCACATCCCGTACTGCTTTTTCATTAAATGCAGTTCATCCTGTGTTTCAAGGATATGAATGTGGATCCTGAAGCTGTCCTTCGTGGCAAGTTCCCTGACCTTCATCAAAAATTCTCTTGAACAGGATGAAGTTGAATGAGGTGCATACATTGTCGTGATCCTGCCGTCTGCTGCCCCATTCCATTTTTTTGAGAACTTCTCCCTGTTCTTGAGTTTCGTCTCTGAGTCCTCATTCAGACCTTCGATCATCCCGTAACCCAGCGCAGCTCTCAAACCCGCTTTTTCCACAACATGCGCCACCTCATCCATGTGAATATACATATCAGCAAAAGTAGTGGTGCCCGATCTTATCATCTCAAGCGCAGCAAGGTATGCACCTGCCATGACATCAGAAGGGGTCAATCTCGCCTCAGCCTGCCTGATCTTATTTGTCCATTCGTCATAGGCAAGATTATCTGTCATCCCTCGAAAAAGCGTCATTGGACTATGTGTATGGGCATTGATAAGACCTGGCATTACAATGCAGCCTGTTGCATCAATGACTCTGTCAGCTTTTTCATTCGCTTCTCTACCCACGGATGTTATCAAGCCGTTGTCAATGACCACCACTCCATGCTGGATTACTGCACCATCCATGGTGAGCACAGTACCACCTTTGATCTTCAGGTCAGCCATGAACGACTATCTATGTCATCGTCTCAAAATAAGGTTTCTGAAGTGGGAATCGTGAAATGCAGTTAATTGGCTCTTTGATCAGACTGATACTTCCTCGCATTGAGCGGATTCTTCCCGGATCGTATAGTTGCTCTTTTTTTCCTGATCATCGGTTTCATCTGGTTCAAAGAGCAAAGGACTGCACTCTATTTTAAAATTATTGCATATCAGATAAAGCTTTTCTATCGTCTTACCCGGTATGCCAGCTTTTAATAACTCTATTCTTTCGCCTGAGGTTTCTAGCATTTTCCCAGCTCCTTGAGAAATCTTCTAATTCAATATTTGGACTAATGGTTAATAAATCTTACGGTATCATCCTAATAATACTAATCGTCTCTGGACATTACATGTGGCGTGAAGATGTCGCAATTTTATCAGAAAAGCACATACGGTGAACAAACACCGATCATCCTTAAAGAACATCAAAAGTTGTCTGATTGCTCGGCTTTTTATTTTTACTTTTTTTAATTCTTTTGGGAGACTCCTCTACAACCTCATCTTCTTCAAATATGCTGGTTAATATTTCTATCATCTCCTGAGTGCTCGGGATCTTATCTTTTCCTATTTTGATTCCCCTCTCTGCGAACAGCCTGGTTAATGCATTCATCGTTTCCTGGATGCTCGGTATTTCCTCTTTTTCTTTTTTAATTCTTCTGGGAACTTCTTCCGCTGCAAGAAGGCTGAATAATGTATTTAACATTTCATGATTCTCAAGAAGCCACTGGTAATCTTCTCTCTGCGACGTGTTCTTGAGTACGCTGTATGCCAGATTTACCTGGGGAGTTTTCTCAAACTGCCTGTATTTCTCGCGTATAGCTCTTTCGACTTCTTTTTTGTCAGCGTGAAGCGAACCTGCATCTAGCCCAAGTATGGATACAAATGTCTCCTTATTGGGGGGAAGATACTGCTTCCAGTCCTGGTTACTGTTAAGTATCTCTACCTGCCGTTGCATATATTTTTCAATTGCATCGGGTTCATTAAGAGCTGTGAGTATAATCTTATCGAAAATGCCCCTATCTATATGCTTCCACTTTTTCCTGCTCCTCTCCCTTTCCTCAAGCAGCTCCCGGTCTATGTGTTTAGCAATAAAGCCAAGCATGAAGTCGTACTCTTCCCGTGATGCAGGATCAGTGAGTACAGCGCAGGTTTTTTTCAATAGCTCTGAGTCTGCCCTGCAATTTCTTCTTATCTCTTCGGTTGTGGAGTCCTTTGAAAACCCTGCGATTTCATAAAGATCAGGCATCCCATGCTTATAAAGAAGGGTATAATCCTTGTACTTGCTCAGTATCTGCCCCATCCTGATGTACTCCTTCTCAATACTGACACGAGCACTGTGATTTTTTATCAGCTCATTTTTTTCAGGATGAGGCATGCATTTTGTAACCTGCTCAAATGTAAAAAGCAGTTCATTATACTCTTTTTGAAGCTTTGGGTTGCTCAGTGCATCGAAAGCCTCCTCAATCACCTCGTCGGGATAGCTTGAGAACTTCAATTTCCTTTCATAAGCCTGTTCGAGTTGATCTTTTGTTGCCCCCCTCTCAACACCAAGAATGCAGTAGTAGGTAGGCATGCCGTTCATAAGATCATCTGCCCACTCCGGGTGCATATCTTCAAATCGCTCGAATCTGCTGATGAACTTACCAACCCGATGCGGATCCATATAGATGCTGGATACTTTCCAGTAAGGATCGTTCTGAACCGGTATTTCTTGCTTTATAGCCTGTATCTCTTCAGCTCGTTGCTTTTTCCTTTTCTTGCTCATCACTTCGCCTTATTTCTATCACGCTGCCACCCGTCAGGTTAAGATCAGATATGCTCTGGTCATCTTCAGGCTCAATATCATCGCAGAAAATCGTCTCATTCTCCCCCATAATACCCTTTTCCAATAACTCTCTTTTCAGGTCTGATATCGTTTCCCAGGGATTAAGATAGAGATCCAGAGTAATTTCAGTGGATTTATTTATTATATCTACATGTATGCTCTCAACACCAAGCAGTTTTTTCATCCATTTATTTTTATTTTTTTTCGAAAGCCTGCTCCTTGCCTCCAGTTTCACTGTACGCTGATTGCCCGAATCTGCATCTTTTGCTGTGACGTTCAGTATCCCGAAATCCTTTCCGACCTCAAAGGTTACGTCTATCTTGTTCTGGTGCCATGGCATGGGTTCTATGGATATCCAGAATTCTCCAAGGAACTCATTTTCCTCTGGATATTCTCCTTCTCCCTGGTAGACGGGAATAACGACCTTATCCACGAAATCCATGGCATTCGTGTAATTACGTGTTCGTGCGATTGGGATTTTTGTATTCCGCTCAATTATCTTTGAGATCGTGCCGTCTGCTGTCTCTACACCTAACGAGCTTGAGATCACGTCGCTTATCTCTATATTTTTTGCAGTCCTTGATTTTTCCGCTACGAACTCTGTACCTGCAATGGCAGCGCCAAGTGCAACTGCCTCATAAGGGTCGCCTTTACGAGGTTCTTTTCCAAAATACTGTGCTACGAATTCGTGAACCGCAGGTATGAGAGTCGTACCCCCGACGAGCAAAATATCATCTATCTCGCTCTTTTCAAGCGATGCATCGTTCAATGCCTGTTCAACTGGTTTTTTTGTGCGCTCGATCAGGTCGGATATCATGCTGTTAAGTTGCGCACGGGTCAATACCATACTGAATGGCGGTTTGTTAGCAGCCACAAAAGGAATGCTGATTGTGGTGCTCTCGACTGAGGATAGCGCGATCTTTGCTTCCTCTCCGGCTTCACGCAGTGTTGCACGAAGCGCTAAATCTTTTTTAACGTCAACGCCAAGCTGCTCATATAATCTTTTACTCACATGTTCCTCAATGCGCGCATCTATATCATCGCCTCCAAGCCTGTGCTCGCCTGCGCTTGCATCCACATCAAAAAACCCGGATGTAACGGAAAGGATTGATACATCAAACGTCCCTCCTCCAAAGTCATAAACCAGTACTCTTCTGTCGCGGTCTTCTCTTATCCCGTATGCCAGTGCTGCAGCGGTAGGCTCATTTATCATTCTCAAAACATTAAGCCCTGCAATCTCTGCAGCATCCTTGATTGACTGCCTCTGACCATCAGAATAGTTTGCAGGAACGGATACTACGGCATCGACAAACCGTTTTCCAGTCCGCTTTTGCGCATCATCAACAAGTTTTTTGAATATGCATGCTCCTATGTATTCAGGCGGGAATTTGTACCGCCCGATTTTTTTCTTGAAATCTGTCCCCATTTCCCTTTTAATAGAATTTACAGTACTCTCAGGATGCACGATCATGTTTCGCTTGCCCAGTTCACCTGCTACAACCTCATCCTCGCCCTTGAAATAAACTATAGATGGTGTGACCTTCTTTCCTTCACTGTTCTCGATCATCACTGGCTCGTCCAGAAGCATGTATGCTATCTTCGAGTTCGTAGTCCCGAAGTCTATACCCAGTATATCTCTATCCATCATCTTACTCCTATTCTACTAACTGTTACTCCTGAATGCTTCATTCACCTGATACTGCTCCCGCATTGTCAGATTTTTCATCGCTTTGCAGCGGTGCCTGTTCTTTTAACGCTATTTTTTCTTCAAGTTCCATTATCATATTTCTTAGAGACATTATATCCTGCGCAAGTCTCTCGATTTTTTCTTCTTTCATGCGTTCAAGCTCATTTACTTTTTTATTCTTCGCTTCCAGTTCAATTATTGTATTTTTCAGAGAAGTTATATCCTGAGTAAGTTTCCCGACGTTCTCTTTCTGCAAGCGCTCAAACTCACCTATCCGCTGTTTTATTTCTGCAAACCTGAACCTTGCTGGGCTAATCCATCCGAAGATGCGATCTCGTAAGCCCGGCTTTATGACTTTTATTACTTCGACAGGCTTCTTTGAAACAATCACTTCGGCTGGTCTTACAATATTATTTTCAACGCGATATCCTTTTCTTATCACACGAAAAACCGAATTTTCGGGATAAGCAGTGTCGTGTTCCAATCCAATAGCCATATGCATTCTATCATCAAACTTATCACCTGCCGCCGGCTCTATCGGGGTAAGACCTGATGCTGAAAGCAGTTGGGTGCGAATTACATCTATATTTTTCTTGAGATTTTCTGAATAACTCTTTACAATATCGAAGGAAATGCTATCGTATGCTGCTGATATACGACTCAAAGAATCCACTACAACAAGTAGCCTTTTTGCAGAGTCTATTTTTAGTTCCTGTCTCTTAAGCTCTTCATTTCTTTTGCTGGTTTCGATATAGTCCTTGAATTCCTGCCTTAATTTATTGTATCTGGATTCAAAATCATCAGTTTTCTTTTGAATTTCTTTGATGTTATTCAGTTCCATTACTACCATAATCTTTTCAAGATCGAATATACTTTTCCTGCTCAGTTTCCATAATCAATTTTTCCTGTTTCAAAACTCCCCAAGCGTCTTCTGACCTTTTCCTTCAACAAAATCCGCCACCCTGATCCCCACTCTTCGAAGCATTACGGGATTTTCTTCAAGGAAGGCTCTTGCAAGCCTGCGAGCCGCAGTCCTGATAGTGTCCAGGTCATTTGCAGGTGTAGCCAGCAAATGGCTTTTTGTGTGTATCTTGAGATCCGTGGAGATCGCAATAAATGCGATGGATCTGAAGCTCAGTTCTCGATCCTTCAGTTTTCCATGCACATTCTCAGAAAGTTCACTGACAGCATCAAGTATGATTCCGGGTTGATTTGTGTTTTCTTTTAGCGTGATTATTCGCCCTATCTGCCCTGTACCTGTTCGTTCAACCACGGGCGAGGCATCTATTCCCTGTGAAGCCTGCTTCAGCCAGATCCCTTTAGCCTGTCCGAACTCTCGAACCAGATCCTCTGCTGACATCTTTGAGAGCTCCCCGATGGTCATTGCTCCAAGCTCGTTCAGCCTCTCCCCTGTCTTTTTGCCCGCTCCGGAGAGGTCTGTGATCTTAAGAGGAGCAAGGAATTGCAGTACTTCATCTGGCATGACTACGGTCAATCCATCCGGTTTCTGGAAGTCAGATGCGATCTTTGCAACGAGTTTATTCGGCCCAATACCTGCGGAGCATGTCAGTCCCACTTTGTTTTTGATCTCCTGTTTTATTCTGATCGCAAGTTCTTTCGCCTCATCGAAATCATGGACTTTGCCTGTCATATCGCAATAGGCTTCATCCACGCTCTCCTGCTCGATCCTATCAGAATGTTCCCTCAGTATTTCCATCACTTCGTCCGAGATGCTGCGATAGAGTTCCATGTTGACAGGCAGAAATACAGCATCTGGAGCCAGCTTTTTTGCACGGCTGATAGGGATCCCTGCTCTAATCCCGAATTTCCTCGCTTCATAGTTGCTTGTGCTCACAGCGCCGCTGTCTTCGCTTCTGCCCGAGTAGACGCATACCACCACAGGTCTGCCTTTTATTTCTGGATGTTCTCTTTCCTCGCACTGAGCAAAGAAATAGTCCATATCAATATGCAGGATTATTCTGGAGAGATTGATCCCGTTCAATATAACCATCCGAACAATCTCTGGAACAACCCGATCTCCTTCACCTCTACCGGTGCCTGCAACGTTCTGGAATATTTAAGATCTCCTTCAGGGTTTTCATATCTCAGTACTGAGTCAATACCATAGGTTTTAGGCAGGGTCTTGCTATCTGCTTTGATCTTATACTTCGCGACCGCCACGCCACCTGGTTGTATGTCGTAAAGGAATGCTTTATCATCCGTGGTACTCAGCGGATCCGCAGGGTTGATGATCGCTTTGACATCCCTGGCTTCTTCCTCACCTGTGTTCTTGATCGATATTTCGACCACATCTTCACGGCCTGGCAGCAGGCTGCCTGTGGTTCTTATTATCTCAAAATCTGCCTGCTTCTTAACTTTGATTTTCAATGTCTGACTCTGGCTCATCATTCCGTACCAGTAATTCGCATCGTATGTCTGCTGTGTGGCATTCGCATTGAAGATCTGCACGTTTTTCTGGTAATCATAGGTAAGATTCAGGTAAAGAGCATATTCTCCTGCTCTGGCTTTCCTATCTATTTTTATATCGAATTTTACAGGTGCAAGCGCGTTCTGACCGCTTCTTATGGAACCCACGAGCTGGCTTGAGGATTTCACTTCAAGCGGGCTGCCCGGATCTGCAGACAGCGATGCAACAATGCCGATAGCATCCACTATCTTGCCCTCGAGCTTTACCTCGTTCTGGGCAGCGAATATTTCATCAGTCCCTGAAGGGGTCTGGTCGCGTTCAAATCCCAGGAATTTACCCCTGTTCATCAAATCTATAGATAGCGAAATTGTCTGGTCCCTGTTAAATTCATCCGAACCAATGATGGTAGCATTGATATCAGGGCTTCCATATGAGTTATAGTAATTTTTCGCAAAATCAAAACTTCTTGGAACATTATATGTGGAAGGCATATCATATGCCTCTGATGCGCCTGATATCATAGCGATCAGCAGAATGAGGGCTATCAAAACGTTCTTCATTTATGCTTCTCTCCTGAAAAGATGGACACCGATAGCGAAATACAAAACTCCGAAGATTATTAATATGAAAATATCACGAGCTATGAAGCTCAAACCCTGCCCCTTGACCATAATAATCCGCATTGCATCGTTCGCATACGTAAGAGGCATGGTATAAGCTATCCAGCGCATCCAGTCAGGAACAGAGCTTAACGGATAAAATACTCCTGTTGCGAACATTGAAGGGAGGGTAAAGAACAGGCTCAACTGCTGAAAAGAGGTCATATCCTCTGATATTGCAGATATGGCAATTCCGAGCCCCACTGATCCGAAGGTAAAAATAGTGAGCACCAGGGCAACAAGAAGCCAGCTGCCGTTCATCGTAACCCCCAGAATAACAGTCGCTCCGAGGATCAATATCACGGCTCTTATTAGCTGCAGGATGAGCTGATGTATGGTTTTCCCGAGTATAACAGCCCACTTGCTGACAGGGGTCATCAGGATGCGAACGATGGTTCCATCTTCTCTTTCCCCAGCAATTGCATAACCTGTGCTCTGCACGGTACCGAAAAATATAGTAAGAGCAATGACAGCCGGTGTCAGGAAATCCAGGTATTTCAGATTGCCGTAGATCTCTGGAACGTTTAAAGAGATTGACCGGGTTTTTGCCAGCAATTGCTGCATAAAATTAACAATTATTCCGCTTGATGTGGTATCTGAAGAGTCGGTGAGAAGCGTAAGTGTCACGCTCTCATTTTTTGCCACTCTTTCGCTATAATCCTGCGGAATAATTAGAACGGCTTTATACAACCCTGCGTCTATTTTTCTCTCAGCCTCTGATTGAGCCATATCTTTTGTATATGTTATCGAGAACATTTTGATATCGCTGTCTTTGGGGATGTAGCTTCCGATTTCCTGAACAAGAGAACTTGAAGCCATACCTGTATCGTCATTCACGATGAGAATGTCAACGTTTTTGATCGAGCCTCCCATGCCGTAGCCAAAAAAGACGATCATGATTATCGGGAACATAAATAGCGGGATTATCAGCATTTTTTTCCTGAAGATCTGTTTGAACTCTTTCATCATAATTATCCATGATTTCCTAAGTTCACTTTTTATATCCATTTAATCACGAATCTCCTCACCTGTAAGATGTATGAAAACTTCTTCAAGACTTACACTGCTGGACTTTTTTTTCAGGTTCTCAGGCGTATCGAGCGCCACCAGCCTTCCGTCGTTCATTATCGCTACCCTGTCGCAAAGTTTGTCAGCCTCTTCCATATAATGTGTCGTAAAAATAAGAGTTTTGCCTTCTTTATTGAACTTTCTCGCAAGTTTCCAGATGGCCTGCCTTGTCTGCGGGTCAAGACCGGTTGTGGGCTCATCCCAGAAAATTATCTCAGGGTCATGTATCACTGCACTGATCACTGAAAGGCGCTGTTTCATACCACCTGAAAAGCCGCCTGTAAAGCGGTCAGCATGGGTTTCGAGATTGACAAGCTTCAGGTAGTAGTTTATTCTTTCTTCCATGACTTTTTTTGTCACATCATAAAGATTGCCCATAAGTTCCAGGTTTTCCCGCGCTGTGAGGTCAGAGTAGAGGCTGTACTGCTGTGGGACAACCCCAATTATCTGCCTTATCTTTGTTGCCTCCTTTTCGGCATCAAAGGAGGAAACTCTGATACTGCCGCTTGTGGGTTTTATTAATGTGGACATCATCGCAAAAGTTGTGGACTTGCCGGCTCCGTTTGGCCCTATCATGCCAAAGATCTCTCCTTTGTATATTTCCAGACTTACATGGTCTACCGCTGTAACTTTCATCCGCCTTGAAATGAAAACCTTGGTAAGGTCCCTGGCTTCTATGATAGGTTCCAATCAGCTCAAGCCTCTTCTTGATCGCATACAGATAGGTTGCTGATAGGACTAAAATGTATCCACTTTGCAATCTGATAAGAACTATATACCCCAAACTACATCTTAGCCCGAAAGGGCCCGTGGTCTAGTCGGCTATGACGTCGCTCTTACACAGCGGAGATCCGGAGTTCGAATCTCCGCGGGCCCATTTATATGAAATCATGAAATCCATAGTCCTGCTTTCATCCGGTCTTGATTCCACTGTTGCGTTCAAGGAAGCTTATGATAGAAGCGAAGAAGTGCTGTGTGTCACATTTGATTACGGTCAAAGAGCCAGGGAAAAAGAGCTCACATTCGCAAAAACAATATGCAGGGAATTCAAAGTAAGACACAAGATCATCGAACTTCCCTGGTATAGAACGTTTCGAGGTGCGCTCACAGGTAAAGAGGAGCTTCCCAGAATATCAGGTTTTGATCTTGATGACAGGGATGTTACGCTCAGATCTGCCGAACAGGTCTGGGTGCCTGCGCGCAATGTGGTTTTTCTTTCAATTGGAGCAGCCCTGGCTGAGAACTGCAGATACGACAGGATAGTCACAGGATTCGACGCTGAGGAGGCTGCGACTTTTCCTGACAACACATCCGGGTTCGTTCTTGACTTTAACAGGATGCTGAAGTCAGGCACACTGACCCACCCTGAGGTCTACGCACCCCTGATCTCTTTGAATAAGGTAGAGATAGTAAAAAGGGGTCTAGAGATTGGTGCGCCGCTTGAGTGGTCGTGGTCATGCTATGAAGGCGGGGATAGACCCTGCATGACATGCGAGTCATGCCTGAGGCGCAGGAGGGCGTTTGATACTGCAGGTGCAGAAGATCCCCTGCTTGCGAGGCTGGGATAAGATGCAGTTATATCCTCTCTGATAACAGGTATTTTCCTGGAGCCTCTGCAACAATGTTCTCAGCTTCCTGAAGCTCAAAAAAAGAAATGGTTTTAGTCCCGACCTTTTTCCTGCCATACAAAAGCTGTCCGCCTTTTTTAAGGAACATTGAATATACCTCCTCGAACTGGGCTTTCTCATCATCAGTGAGCTCGATGGATGACAGTTTCTCAGATAGATGATTTATCGCCACCATCACGTTCACTTCCCTGACCCTTTTGAGCTCTGATTTCTCCTCTTCTTTCTCTATGTACACGCTTTTTTTCAGTTCCGGGGACCAGCCCACAAATTTTCTTTTGAACTCAATGAAGGTTATTGGAACATATTCCCCCTGCATGGGTTTTGAAAAAAGTTTCATCCGATGGTATTCATTCATTGCTTGAACCTCCCGAGTGTTTCACAGTTGAAAGCAATATTTTTTCAGTGTCATATCCTTGCTCCAGTGCTGTTCCAAGGGCAAACTCGAGCATCCTCTCATTGTTGCCTCCTGGCGTGGGACTTCCTGATATTCCGGTTATTTTCATCAGCGTCACACCGCCTTTAGACGGTTTAGCAATTCCGGAATGCTTTTGCAAAGAATCACCGAACTTTCTATCATGAGGTTGACCGTTCCTTCGATGCCTAACGTGCGGAAGTCTGTCCTCAGTCCAAGTACGGGTTTTCCTTTCGCATATGCATATCCAATTTCCCATGCTGTGCCTGAATCAACATCCGTGCCATCAATAACAGCCACGATGATATCCGAGTTCTCCAACCCTGCCATGTTTTTATTGAATATAATTTCCTGCCTGTGTTCTTCATCCTTGATATTGTTCGAATCTTCCTGCGGAAGAAAGACATTAAAACCTGCTTTCTTGATCTCATCCCTGAGCCTTCTATTGAAATCGAGCTCTGCTTCCGAAAAAAGTGGTGCAGCAAGATAAACAGTTCTCATGCTACCATAATGATCCTGTTAAAGCAAATAAGTTTTCTAAAGCAGGATGAAAGTATTATCAGAATCAGATTTGCAGGGAAGAAGGGTGTGTTCGCTCTTTCACCGACCAGGAATTATCGATGGCGGGTTCATCACTGTGGAAGGTCCCTGCAAGATAATATTCATTATGTATTCGAACAGGGTAAGCTTTTCAGACATTATGCTCCATCTGTAGTCAGGAACGCCTGATACTCCTGTCTGAGCATCTTCACCAGATTTAAGAGGTCTCGTATACGCGATGGTTCCCGTGAAGCCAACGAAGGTGTCTGCGGAGCCTCTGCTATTATCCACAACTATATAGTACCTGCCGTGACCGATTGTATACGCATATGTGCTGTTGGTGACCTGCCTTTGCACATATACGGGGGTGTTGCCAGTGCCTGTCCATGAATTATAGCCAGCTTCATCGAAAATATAGAGGTTGACTCCCTGTCCAGTTGCTTCGAGAACGTGCCCGTATATGGTGGATGGAGGTGCAGGGAATTCTTGACCTGACACTGATATTTCCGGCTGATCGAATGTCAGAGGTCCCCATACAGCATAGTAGCGGGCTCCTATCGTCCCGGCCCAGGTGTAGTATTTCTGGTATTGTGGAATAACCTGGACAGGTATTGGGGGACTAATGCCGGATGTCTGTGGCAGTGCATTCTGACTGATGCTGCCCTGTTCTATGGGTCTGGAGAAGTCGATGAAGTGCCAGAAGAAAAAAATCAGTATGAGAACGACGATGATCAAGACGATGATCGCATTCGCTCCGCCGTGCGATTCCCCCCCGGGCTGGCTTTTGCCTGACAGATAGGAATTTGATTTTTGGATATTCTGGATGTTACTTTCTGTTTTGCTCATTCTGATCTGGTTTGATACCTGTATTATTGATGCCTTTTAATATACAAACTGCACCCTCATTTATTTTGTAATACTTCCATCTGGATTTCATATAGGAGTCCAACACGCCGTTTTTTCTCAGTATGGTAAGATGATGGGACACCAGATTTTGTTTCTTTTTCGTCTGCCTGACAAGTTCACAAACACAATGGTCGCTTTTCAGTAATAGAAATGCTATTTTTAAGCGTAATGGGTGTGATAGGGCATATAGAATTTTGCTATTCTTTTTTAAACTCTCTTCATCTGGTGTTTCTTCAAGTTGCTTTCTCAGTTCTTCTTCCAATTCTACCCTAATTAATGGATCAGCAGCACAGCATCTTTGAGTCTTCATAAATCAAAGTTCAATATCAAGTTTCTTTGAATTCAAGTTTCATTCCTTAAATACTTTTGTAAAAGGCTATGAAAAATCCTTATAAGGTTTGAAATGTCAAATGATATTGCATGGAAACCGAAACTGTGGCTGAACTGAAAAAGATTCGTGCTGACCTTGATATGCTTACGAATCTATATTCAAAGCTTGTTGATAGGTTAATTCCAGAAAAAGAACCAGAGGCAGAAGACCTCAAAGCAATACGGAGCAAGGATAAAATAGCCTCAGAGTCCGAGCTACTAAAGGTATTAGAAGCATGACCTTTGAAATAAATATCAAAGGCAAATCTTTGAAATTTATTTCTTCCTAGCAAAAACATGATAAAGAACGCCTCAAAGAAGCAATCTTTGTTTTAAAAGAAGATCCTGTTCCCATAAAATCCCTTGATATCACCAAACTAAAAGGTGAAAAGAATAAGTATCGTATACGTAAAGGGAATTTTAGAATTGTTTATGAAGTTATCTGGGAGCAAAAGCTTATTTATAGAGTCGATTTTAGAGGCGATGTTTATGATTAAGGGGGACATTCCGCTGTCCCCCTTTCGGTTACTCGTCTGCGGGCGACACCCAACGAGGGGTGTCGTCCTCGACTCGCATTTTTTATGAGGATTGGAGGTTACCTGGAACCTGGAACGGTTTCTTGTTCTTTTCAACCGACCAGATAATTCTTACAAGCTTCTTAGCGGCAGCACATCCTGCTTTCTCTATCAGCTCTCTGGCTTTACCATGATCGATGTGATTATTGCTTGCCTTTTTCATCAATTCAAGCAGCTTTTCCTCTCCCATTTCAAGCATCAAGGGAGATTATGTACAATATCATATATTTCTAAACGTGGTGAAGCCCTGACTTTTTGGAATAGTTCAATGGCTTTAGGTATCTGTGTACTGCTTCTCATTTTTTCCAGAGCCTCACGACTTTCCCAAATAGTTTCAATTCTGTAAATTTCTGGATTGTCACTATTTCTTAACAGAGATGACCTTATCAATCCTGGAGACAATGCGCCTTGTTTTAAGGCTGCGTAAGCCGTTTCAAATTCTTTTGCCTTAGAAATAGGCACCCTTCCTTCTACTATTGTTATAACTTCCATATTTGCACCTTTCTTGAATATTATTTGTTTTCCATTACCTTTATCATTAACCGCGCCACTCATGTATTAAAGCGAGATTTATTTGATACAGCATTGCATATACCCCCTTTTCTTAAAGGTTCGTAGTATCCAGGCTACTTATACCTTTCTCAAGATGAGCGCCTGATCTTCAGCTTTGTAAATAATTGTTCGTGAGTCCTATCGCCCCTACGAGCAATAGGAAAGACTATCGCCTTCAGTCACAAACACGTCCTTAGGATACAAAGCCTGCAGATAGCGTTTTTTGCATAATGCTATCCTGATATGAATAATAATTTTCCTTATGTTTTCGTCAATATAATAACTTCATGCGAGCGGCTCGAAAGTTGAAGGCTGTATCCCTGAAGCGGCAAAGATCATCCATGGTTTTCTAAAATGCCCTGGGTGCAGGATCGCCAGCATGCGGCTCCATAATTCTTCTTCCACCTGCGATCGTTTCAAGTCATTGCCGGCAATGTTATAAGCACTGCAGAGGTGAAGTGTTTTGAGCTTTCATTTACCCTCTGACCCAAACTCATAAATGCAAAAGAAGTTAAACTAAAGCGATAGATGCATTGATAAGATCATTATGCCAGTAATTATAGACGGAGAGACCCTTTCCATCAATGACACGGTTTCAGTTGCACGCGATCTTGAAAAGGTGGATCTTTCATCTGATGCGAGAAAGAAAGTCATAACGTGCCGCGAGTTTGTGGAGTCGCTTGTGGCAGCTGAAAAAGTAGTATATGGTGTTACCACAGGTTTTGGAGCATTCGACAGCATATTCATCTCAAAAGAACAATCTGACAAACTTCAGGAAAATCTCATACTCAGCCACTCCGCAGGAGTGGGAGATCCACTCCCTGAGGACATTGTAAGAGCTTCAATGCTGCTGCGTGCAAATTCGCTGTCAAAAGGATATTCAGGAGTTAGACTTGAGATCATCGAGACCCTGATCTATATGCTGAATGAAGGTGTTCATCCTGTGATCCCTGAGAAAGGCTCATTGGGTGCAAGCGGCGACCTTGCCAATCTCGCCCATATGGTGCTTGTAATGCTGGGCAAAGGCGAAGCCTTCTTTAAAGGGGAAAGGATGAAAGGGAAAGATGCCATGGAGCGGGCAGGGATACCATTAATAAAACTTTCATCAAAGGAAGGGCTTGCGCTGATAAATGGTACCCAGGTCATCACAGCCATAGCAGCTTTGCTGGTACATGACTCTCAGATACTTGTAAAAACATCGGAAATAACGGCAAGTATGAGCCTTGAAGCACTCAAAGGGACGGCGAGAGCCTATGATGAGAAGATCAGCATGGTCAGACCTCATAAAGGTCAGATAACCTGTGCCGAAAATCTGAGGCGTCTTACGGCACAGAGCGAGATCATGGAGTCCCACAGGTATGACAAAAAAGTGCAGGATGCCTACTCACTGAGGTGCGTGCCTCAGATAATAGGTGCTACAAGAGATGCATTATCGTTTGTTAAAGAGAGAGTCGAGATCGAGATCAACTCTGCAACCGATAACCCGCTGCTCTTCCCGGATGAGGATGAAGTCATATCCTGCGGCAATTTTCATGGTCAAATTATTGCCATCTCTCTTGATTTCCTGGGCATCGCTTTGTCCGAGATAGCCAGCGTCTGCGAACGGCGGATTGAGCGGCTTGTCAATCCTTTTCTCAGCGGACTGCCGGCATTCTTGACAGAGAAGGAAGGGCTTGATTCAGGATTTATGGTCGCTCAGTATACAGCAGCCGCTTTAGTCTCAGAGAACAAGGTATTCTCGCATCCTGCAAGCGTTGACTCCATCCCTACTTCTGCCAACAAGGAAGATCATGTGAGCATGGGAATGACAGCTGCGTTAAAAGCAAGGAAAATTTTTGAAAATGCCTCGTACGTGGTTGCGATAGAGCTTCTCTGCTCGGCGCAGGGTCTTGATTTTAGAAAACCGCTAAAGGCTGGTGCAGGCGCTGAAGCAGCATACAGGCTGGTTCGGTCCAGAATCCCCCATCTGAAGGACGACAGGATACTGCACATTGATATAAATAAAGCCAGAGATATGGTCATAAGAGGAGAAGTGCTCCTGGCTGTGGAAAGTGCTGTGGGAGAACTGGGCGGGTTTTGAGTTTTATCTTAAGAATGGATGTCATTTTCAGACGGCAGTTCAGTAGTTCTCCACACATGGTTAGTGTTGGTGTCCCATGATCCGTTGGAGTATTGCTGCTATTTTTGGGAAAAATTTAAAAAATTAGCCAAAAAAACTTTATACTTTGGGATAAATGCTTTAATACTATGGAGTACGTTAGACTGGACAAAGCTGGAAAGATATATCTCCCAAAGACGGTCAGGAGTAAAATGGATGTTGAATCAAAGTACACTGTGCTGACCCTGCCTGATGGTGATATTGTACTGCATCGAATAAAAGAATCCGAAGATCCATTGAAAGATTTTCAGTCTTTAGGGATGATAAAAAAACCACTTTCCGATGTTAAAAAAGATATTCTAAATGAGGCTTTAGAAGAAGCTGGTGAATAGATGTACGCAGAAACTGACTTCTTTTTAGCACTGTTGAAACAGGAGGACTGGCTTAAAAATAATGCAGAAAAGATATACAGGGAACATAAAGATGAGATATGGACATCGACGCATACCTTAACTGAATTGATGCTGCTGGCGTATCGGGATGGGAAAGATCCGCTTGAGATTGTGGAGAGGGCATCCAGTCTTGTAGAGGTGAGAGAACCGCAGATAGGAGTTGCCGGTTATTTATCCGCCTGCTATGTGATGAAAAAATACGGAGCAACGCCATTTGATGCATTACATGCGGTATATTGCGGTGGCGGTGAGATAATAAGCTCGGATAAAAAGTATGATTCGATTGGATTGAAGAGGGTCAAGCTGGAAGAAAGGGAATGAACGTTTTTCGGCAGGACTCTTTTTATACGCTGGCAAGCATGCCATTTCCATGAAACTCAGCTAAAACATTAACTCTAAAGAGAAGTCTGCTCATTAAGGTTCTGAAGTCAGGTTCTTTCGCATAATCGCCTTCTTTAGCCTGAGGTCGCCAGACATTTTGATCCTTGACGGTTTTGCTGTGTAAAAGGAGAAAGAGGCGGTTAGCTATACCATAACAAAAAAAATAAAAATCTGAATTACATCTTTTCCATCAGTTCCAGTGCCTCTTCGAATGGTAACGCAGGAGCTATATGCGGCACACCTATTTCTCTGAAGGGGTAAGTAATCTTTAGAATCGCTTCCTCATCTGGTGCGTCAAATATTGCTACTGATATATGCCTGCCTATCAGGAGATACCTGCCGATCAATTTAACTTCTTCAGGATATTTGAATTCCTTCCAAAGATCAAGAAGTTTTGATGTATTTTCAGGAGCCCACTTGAACCATAATATACACAACATGCTCTCACCTCCAGTATTACATATGCATTAAAGAGATATAAATTGTTGCGAAAATCAAATAAAAAAGGTTATTTATACCCTTCGCTATTGGCAATATCTTATGAGATGGTTTATATTAGCCTTATTCTTGATTCTTATATTGGTAACGGGTGTTTCAGCATCGGAAGCAGTTGGTTCGATTGACATTCCACATATCATTCTGGGCCTTGCAATAATGTTGCTGGCTGCAAAAATTGGGGGCGAGATTGCAGAGCGTAAATTCAAACAGCCCGGTGTGCTCGGAGAGCTACTGGCAGGAGTCGTAATAAGTCCGTTCGCCCTTGGTCCTTATCTGGGATTTAATGTAATCCCTGGTGAAATAATGCCTATTTCACCTGAGATTGATCTGATCGGACAGATAGGCGTGGTTATTCTGCTGTTCCTTGCAGGCATCGAGACCGATGTGAAGCAGTTCATGAAATTCGGCAAGGTGGCTGGATTGGTAGCTGCTGGCGGGGTGATTGTACCATTTTTACTGGGTTATTTTGCGATATTAATATTTTATACCCCACCTGAGGGCGAACCCATACAATATGTGGCGCTCTTCACAGGAGCGATATTGACAGCTACAAGCGTTGGTATCACAGCCCGGGTGTTAAAAGACTTAGACAGGATGAACTCGGAAGAAGGCACCACAATTTTAGCAGCTGCAGTTATTGATGACATCCTGGGCATCATCGTACTGGCGATGGTAATAGGTGTAATAGGAGCAGCCACAGGTGTACAGCAGTTGAATTTCATAGACAATGCCTGGAATGAAATCATCCCCAAAAGCACGTCAACAGATATCATCTGGATCGTGTTGAAAGCAGCTGTGTTTTGGGGTCTGATACTGTATCTCGGCCTGAAATATTCAGAAAAAATATCCAGTGTACTGAGCAAGTTCCAGACCAAAGGTGCGCTCATGGTCATCGCTCTTGTCATTGGTTTTCTGATCTCGTATCTTGCAGCTTACATAGGCCTTGCACTGATAATAGGTGCATATGCAGCAGGTCTTGCCCTCTCAGCCTCTGCATATAAAGAACATTTGATAGAAGAGCTTACCCCGGTTTTTAATTTTCTTGTGCCGATCTTTTTCGTGGCTATGGGTATGCTTGTGAATATAAGAGAAGCTGTGACGATCGCAGGTCTTGGCGTACTTATTCTGGTACTGGCTATCATTGGAAAAGCTTTAGGGTGCGGTGTGGTGTCTTACTTCAGCGGTTTTAATTATCATGGCGCAATGCGCGTGGGGACCGGTATGATTCCAAGAGGGGAAGTTGGATTGATAGTCGCTTATATTGGTCTTTCCTCGGGAATTATTCAGCAGCCTATCTACGTGATCGCTGTCGTAATGTCGATAGTAACGACCCTTATTACACCACCACTTCTGAAATCCACTTTTGCAAAAGGACCAGAAAAAGGCTGGAAGGAAAAAACAGTGTAAAAAGAGAAATTCAGTCTACTTCCACGAATTTCATGATATCACCGCGGGTGATAATACCTTTCAATTTTTTCTTCGATCTATCTGTGACCAGAACAGCTCTGACTCGATGATCCAGCATTTTTTGAGCCGCCTTTTGTATGGAATCTCCAGAACAAACCGCAATAATTCTTTTCGACATAATATCCCCGGCATTTTTTGCATAAATGGATCTCAGGTCGGGAATCAATCTTTCAGGATCAAAAGAGAATATTTTCAGGAAATTCAATTTTGTTACAACTCCCATGATCTCACCATTTTCTATTACAGGAAACACGTTAAAATCGTATTGTTTAAACAGATCCCTTAACTCTTTCAGTGAGGTATCTTTTCTTACTGTAATTACGTCTTTCGTCATCGCGTCTTCGATTTTTTTCTCGATTATTCGCCGCATTTGCTTCACTCCATTTTATTTTATTAAAGACTAATGTATTTTGGGGTGTATTGAAAGTTTCTTTTTTGTTTCATGAAAAAGTGAAACCGCATCAAACGCTCAGGCAAAATCATAAAAAACCCAAAATAAGAGCAGACGAACGCCGATTGCCGGCATCTGCGTTCGTATTGCTGATTTATTGCCTTTCACATCCCTGTAGTGATCAATATTGCCACGAAGCCCAGAACCAGGCTAACAAGAAAGCTTGTGACTGTATCTTTCGGCAGCACGCGCTTGAACTTGGGATCATGGAATCCTTCTATTGTACCGCCCACACCATAGGATGGGATAACAGCATTAACATAGAAGACGCCCATGGTAAATACACCAGCAACTGCGGCAGCGCTTGCTGCGCTTAATAATGGACTGTATATTCCATAAAGTACAAAATATATTAAAGCCCCTCCAGTACCGCCAAGCGCAGCTCCTATTACTCCACTTACAAAGCATATGGTCGGGATGCCCTGCCCCTGTGTTCCTTTTGACATATAGATGTCCTGCCGCTCGTGCGTTATAGGGTCGCGTTTAACCTGGGCTGAAGCAAATGGCACTCCGACGCCATAAGCGTATATTAAACTGCCAGCCAGCATTGCGCTTGATATCATTATCATAGAACCCATTGCTCCGGCAGCCAATACCAAATACATTGGAGCGTTTTCCACATTCGAATTCATGTAAGCCGCTGTTATCAGGCCAACAAGCCCGGAACCTGCCGCCAGTTCAACAGTCCCTGTTCCTATACCAGTAGCCTGTGCCATGGCAGCCGGCGCACCGCCCACAGGGACAAAATGCACACCTAAACAAATAAGAGTCCCGCTGATGGCTATTAAGAGAACAGTTATCAGCATTGCAGGATCAATTAAAGATATTTCCACCATTGCATTTCACTCCTTTCTTCCTTATCTTCAATGTGTCACCATCAATTCTGGTTTCAACCCAGATGCTTAATAGCATGGAGAAACCTTTAATGGTTATTTCAGATTGCATTTATTGCTTCCTCCTTTGTCCTTGACAGAAATCACCATAAGAAACCATAGTGCATGGTGAGCCAGTTTGATGGACTATAAATATCAAATGTTATAAATCTTTCTAATTTGTGATAGGTTGTTATTCATTATTAGAATTTCATTTGATGCCTGAGGTTTAATAAAGTTATATTCGGTCGTATTTAGCTTTCTCTGCTTTGATGATGGATGTGTTCACGATGGCTTATGGAAAAAGATAATATCCAGGAAAAAAGAATTGAAAACAAAAAGGAAAAGGCATGGAGCATGAACGATGAAAAATCGGTTTATAGAAGGATTCGCATCCTGTTAGTTATATTTGTAATTCTTTTTTCTTTTGCAGCTATAATACGGTCATATTCAAACCATGAGATCCAGATGAATAGAATCTGTCTTGATACCGAGGATGGTTCAAGGGTGCAACTGCACCCGCAAGGGGAAAACGTCCTGGATTTACTGAGTTGCCTGCCGGATTATAAAGATTTACTAAAGCTATATATTTTTGGGTTAATTAATATAGATGAATTAACAGCATGGGTTCTGGGAGTGGACAGAAGACTGATCGTCTTGAAAATAATGCATGAAAAAAGGCTGCTGCAGGCATCTGAGATAGCAGATACGACCGAGAGATCATTGCAGAACATCAGTTATGCAATGCGGGAACTGGAAGAACATGGACTGATCAGGTGTCTCACACCTGAAAAGCATACCTGGAAAAAGTTCATTCCAACAGAAAAGGGCATTGAGGTATTTGAAAAACTCAAGAAAAATCATTTTGTTGATTAGAGTTCTAATGCTACCCTTAAATGCCCTGTTCGCACAGTCGGCAGCAGCGGTTCGGCGCCGGTCTCTGCCTGGAGGCGCCTGAGCGCGTCCATCTTTGCCTGGAGGGAGGCAGGCGACAATGCGGCGGAGATGTTCGGGAGGGGCGGAAGAGGAACTTCAAGCGGTTCGATCTGTGCTTTTGTAAATCCCTGTCGAGCTGTTCTGATTGCATTCAGGCAGAAACCTGGCAGTTCACCAGATAAATGGAAACAGACGATACCGCGTTTTCTGGCAATATTCCTTATAGCCTGGCAGTTCATTCAGCAGCACTTCCTCTTCGTTCAATAAACTGATTACGATCAGTGGAAGAAGAGGTATGAAGAAGATCAATGCGCAGTATGAGCCTAATATTAATGACCTTGATTATTTATGACCACTGTCTTATATGACCATAGGTCACATTTAAAATTCTGGTGATGGTGTATATAGATAAATTTAAGTTACATGCACAATCATTTTGATTACCTATGTTCAAAGACG
>JAPZAV010000027.1 GCA_027460465.1 Candidatus Methanoperedens sp.
TGGATTCTTCTGGATCTTCTGCATGGTAGGTGCTGTTGATGTCAGGGCTTATGAGCGGAGTTTTTCCAAGTTGCTTTAGTGCGTCCATCCCTGCATAGTTGATGGCGCGTGCAATGTCTGCCCTTGCGTACTGCATTGCCGTGTCTGCAGAGGAGATCTCAAGTCCGGAGGACATTGTTTTTGCCATGTTGATATCCATCCTGGTGAGGTTGATGGATGCAAGAACCGAGATGATGATGAGAAATATGCCTATGACAGCGAATGGTACCCGGGCGCCCGGGTCTTTTAAGAGATTCATACCCTTTTCTCCCATACCGCCAGAGTGACCTGCGCGCGACTTATACTGATGCGTAAGAACACTTCTGTGAGAATGCGGTCTTTTACTTCCTCGATCATTATCACATTATTCACATACAGGTCCACCAGATCCGTCACGAAAGTCTTTATTTCATCCCTGATCATTTCATTGACTTCCTGCTTTACCACTTCCTGAAGATATGAGGTCAATGAATCAGAAACTTTATCTTTTATCTCTGCGCCTTCATCCTCAAGAGTCTGGTTTATCATATCATTGATCTCTATAGTTAACGAATCATTACCAGCAGGCAAGGAATTACTGATCTGTTCAATCACTGTGCTTTCAGCCTTCTCAAGAACAGGGTTCATGGTCTCTATCACAAGCTCAGCAACAGCTTCATCCACTGTTTCGTTGATCGAGTCCAGGATCTCTCTGGTGATCTCTTCCTCTATCAGCGTCCTGTTTGAACCATCTTTTCTCAACTCAGCGAATGTAACTGAAATATTCCCAAAAATAGTATTAAAACTCCTATCGATAATCCCCTCAACACGTTTGCGTGTGAAATTGACATGGTATGGCATTGTGATATAAGCTGACTCAGCATAAGTATTTTCAGGCACTGGATCACCGATACTAACATCCCCTCCCACAGGCACATTAACAAATGGGCGCCATACCACTGTCAGATTATAGTCATATCGATCTCCTATTTGCCAGTCGAGATAATTCTTCATTGCGCTATTCAAACTGCCAGTGTAATTGGTCATTAGAAAGTTCAATTGTATTCGCTTTCCGTTGTGGTATATTACCCATTGAGTTGCTGCATTCTCTGCCGCAAGATCTGCAAAAGTCCTGTGGTTCGATTCCTTACCTGCGATTATTTTTTTTGCACCCAGATATACAGCAGAACTATTAAATGGACCTGCCACTGCATCCATCTGGTCGCCTGCTACTGTATACTCGAACTCATCCACCCTTCCGTTCAGGAGCGTGAGAAATAATTCAGACGATTGTTTCTGGTTTTTTGCTTCCATCGTGGTCTTTATCTGGGCATTGCCTGTCATTGAAGGCAGAATTACGACCGCTGCTATGGAGATCATGACGAGAAATAATAGAATATCAAGTGTTGTGGAGAAACCCTGTATATCGCTATGAAGACTTTCTGGACGATGCCTCATTTTTTCCTCCATATTTTCACAGTGAGCATTCCTGGCACATCCTGTACATCGTTGATCTTTACAGTAACAGGAATTGCTGCAGAAATCCCTGTTTTCGATTCCGTCATGTCAGGATCTTTTATGATTACGATATAGTTTCTGGCTGCAGTATTTGCCTCGACCTTGAACATAAAATCATAATAAGCCCCGTACTTTTGCAGCAATTCTGAAGGGTTTTTATTCAGTTCTTCAATTTTACCTGCATCAATCACATCAGGACGTATGCTGCCTGTCAGTGCACTGTCCCTGCTCAATTTTTCAGCCAGGTTTGCAGCGTCCTGATAATGCTCTGCTATGAAAGATTTCTGCTGATATACATCATAGGTTTGAGCAAAGAGCGCAATAAAAATAACAAATCCAACAACTGCAAGCGCCATCGCTGAGAGATCAGCATGTGGCTCCATCACGCCTTTTTCGTCACTGATAAATGAAGACATAGTCCCTTTCCACTAAATCCGTGTGATTTGTGTAATAGATAATTATCTTTTCTATGTTCATCGGCTTGCTCAGATCAGGTCTGAAAGGGGTTCTCGCAAGCTCATTTTTGATGGAATCAAACATGGAATCAACTTTCTCTTTATCTGAAGAGAAATTAAGAGGACTTGAAACACCTCCGTTCGAACCATTACCTATCGCTTCGCTAACATATATTCTAAAATCAGATGTGTTGCTCCATTTGGCGTTGGGTGGATAAACATGAGTAACAATCTGTTCAGCATGAAGTATCTCATGCTCACCCCACATACCTGTACTCATGTTCGTCCGTGCCAGAACATATTCAGTGGAGATCTCAATCTCAATATCATTTTTCCCATCGTATGTGTATAAATATCTATATCCAGGAATCGTCGTACTGTCAACCGCTTCTATTTTTGATGTGAGATCGGACGCAATCACATCCAGGTATCCCAGTGTTTCTTTCTCCTGGAACATCGGATAGATCTTGAATGCTGAAAGAAGGAGTACCGCTGCAAAAATGATTAATCCTATTCTCGTTATGAAAAAATCAGCCCATCCACTCTCATCTTTCAAAAATGCTTTCACAGCATATTTTTCATTCGATATTCTGGATCCTGACATAAGTACCATTGTTATTCTTAACGAGTTCCAGCATAAGCTCATATTCACCTGGATAAAGTACGAAGGGCTTATTTAAATCATCTGCAGAGAACCGCGCAATCGATGACTTCGTCTGAACCCTGCCGTCGTTCAAAACATAATAGAAGACATTGTCAGTACGTGTATCAAGAATTTCTGGCGGGCTGCCGTCAGATATCGGCATAGACCCGAAGACCACGAAAGCTGCATTATCCGGAATTTTCACATGGATGCTTTCCCTTGATCCTGAGAAGTCAACTGGATTATGAATATCACGCGCCCCTCCATTCGTGTACATCATGGCGGCATGTCTTTCAATCAAATTTAACTCGCCCATGAGTTCGTTCTCCTTTGCATCATCCATGAAATCGTATATGGCTTTTGCAGATAGACCCAGAATAACCGAGAAAATTATCAGTGAGGCTGTAACCCGGATCGGCAGCCCTTCTACCGCTGATTCGTCTTTTAAAAGCAAATCCAGTTTCTTTTTACCACCTGAATAGATTATGCATGACCTCTTCATCTGATTGCCGCATTCTTTTGCTAATACTTATTTCTAATGCAAGTGGTGTGAAAGTAATATTTCAAACACATTGATCTTTACTTGAAAAGTCATTCTGTTGAAATATCATTGTGCCGGGATTCATCATTATCTGATTTCTTTTGTTCCACAACAAACTTACAATGGTCATGACCTGTCCCAAAGCACTCTATCTCTTTGACACTATATTTCAAGTTCAACCTGCTTGAAAAAACCCCCTCCAAAATGCCTTCATCCATAGAGCACAGTGTTTTTCCCACGTTCGGCATTTTACCGCAATGATAGCAATTTGTGACAAAGATCACAGGATGGCTTTCTTTGAAGATCTTCATTTCGCCAAGGTTATGTTCTTTCCAGAAAACAGAAAGTTCTTTTAAAAGCTCTTCGTAATTCCCTGATTCAAACTCGAGCCCGATCTTGTTTCCAATATCGTTTCCCAGCCTTTTCATGATCGGTTTCGGATCAAACCCGTATGCTTCCATTCCAAATCTGACCGTGTGAAAGAGATGTCTTATGAATGAATCGCAGCTTACCTCTGAGATCGCAATGTTTTCCAGATATTGATTATAATGATTGCGCATCGGCATTTCAGAACATGCCAGACACACTGAACTCAACATGTAATATTTTTTCCTTTTATCCCCCGGATATATTTTTTCTATTATCAGATTTAAGTTTTCGAGGTCATCGAGGTGTACTGATACAGTGGATTTGGCTTTTCCAGACTGCTCGACAAGTTCATCAAAAGATTTCGTGCCTTTCCTCAGAAGCTCAAGTATCTTCAATTTGACCGGGCTTTCCAGAGCTACTATACCATTCTCTGTTGAAAAAATTATAGTAGTCTGCTCATTACCCATGATTTCTAAATAGTTATAGTAATATAAATAATGTTCGTTTTTGTACGAAACTTAACAAAGCCTATTCGAACAACCGATCAAGCAGCCAGTCAGGGTCAAATTTTATAAGGTCTTTATAAGTCTGGCCTACTCCCAGGAACAGGATAGGTTTTCCAGTTGTGTATGCTATTGATATTGCTGCACCACCTTTGGCATCTGCATCCTGTTTTGTGAGGATGCTGCCGCTGAAAGGCACTGCGCTATTGAAAAGTTTAGCCCTCTCCAAAGCATCGTTCCCTGCCACAGCTTCATCCACGAAAATAATAAGATCCGGGCTGTTCACCCTGCATACTTTTTTTAACTGGTCCATCAGGTTGATATTGGTATGCATCCTGCCAGCGGTGTCAACTAGCACAATATCTTTATGTTTTGCTTTTGCGAACTGAATAGCATCATATACCACGGCTGCAGGATCCGCTCCTTCCTGATGCTTTATGAGCTTTGTTCCCAGCGCATTAGCATGCCTTTCGATCTGTTCAATAGCCCCGGCCCTGAAGGTATCCCCTGCAGCTATTACCACAGAATACCCCTGTTCCTTGAATCGCTCTGCCATCTTTGCTATAGTGGTCGTTTTTCCAGTGCCGTTCACTCCCACGAAAACTATACTTACAGGTTTACTGGATTTCTTAATGAACTCATCAAAATCAAGTGGATCTACAGAGATCACTTTTGAGATAGCCTGTCTCAGTGCTGTTTCAACGATCCTTCCCGTATCTGAACCGATCTTCCTCCTGGTTCCGACCAGCTCAGCTTTTACAGAATCCACGATTTTTTCAGCCACCGGCAGCGCTACATCGCTCTCCAGAAGTGCCATCTCAAGTTCCCACAGATGATCTTTCAGGCTTTTCTCGTCTATTATGAACTCCTGCTCAAAGACCGCAGCTTTTATTTTATCGTATATACCGACTTTCTCTGGTTTTTCCTGTATTATCTCAACAGGTTGCACTCCTGGTTCAGCCTTTTCTTTTTTGATGTGCTCTTCTGATTCGGGTTCTTTAATTATAGCTCCCGCTTCTGCTGCTTCTTTTCCTTTTTCTTCGATCGTGCTGCCTATGACTTTCTTGAAACCGCCAAGTTTTTCCTTGAGCTTTTCAAACATAATTCAATTCATTCAGCTCTCATGGGCTGCTTCTGCGATTGCTCGAATCTCTGTACGAGCTTTTCAATGTTCTGCATCTCCTGTGCAATTTTTGATATCGCTTCGTTCAATTTTTCATGGTACTTGACGAGATCATCTTTTCTTTTCTCAAGGAAAACTTTTGCATCATCTATTTTCTTTTCAACGCTAACCCCTGAGCCCACGCCTATCACCACTCTGTCCGGATTTATGAGAGTCGCCTTTACGAATGAACCGAACCCGATTGGTACCAGTGTCTCCTTTCCAGCAGTTTCGTCTTTTAAACCTGTAATTGTGGTCAGTGCGGTCTCAACATCTTTTATGGTCAACTGTACCATATTCATCTGCTGTGCTATTGATTCAGCCTGATACTGGTACTGCTGGTGTCTCACTGCAAGTTCCTGTATCTGCCTCTGGGTTAATGTTTCATCGCTCATTGCTTAGCCTCTTCTACTGATCCTATCTTTATCAGGCGACGCTTCAGTCCATGTTCACTTCCGATCAATGAATACGCCTTTTCAATTGCATTATTTTTATTGTGGGATGTTATATTTTTTGTAAAACCTTCCCATTTCTCTCCTGCTTTAAAGGTTCCTTTGATTATAAAATCCATCATATCACCTGAACTGGGCTTTGAGTATTACTCACTCCGATATATAACTACTTATTAAAGCCGGATAAAGGATAATGATATAGAAAATAAAGTTATAAAGCATCATGAAACTTGTGGGTTTGTTTTTAAAAAAAAAATAAAATCTTGTATCTTAGTCTAACCAGTTCAAAGCTCTATCTTTCCTCTGGGGTGCGGATTTTCCTGGAACTGTCGTCCTTGCCAGAAAGTCCAGGAGATATGTATCTCTCGTCTGCTTCAGATTTTATTTCCTGACATGTTCCAAAGAGCCCGCATGAGTATCTGTGTCCCAGGGCAAAGTCGGCAACTGCTTCTGCCTGATACCAGGGATTACTCTTTCTTAGGAGCTTTCTGATTAGGATCGTGGTATATCTGGGACTGGTAGTCTGTTCCAGGCCAGGTATTTCTTTTCTCATCTGCCATTTATTTTCCTCCAAATATTGTTTTCTGAAAAGTCCTATCTTTCATAGAACTTACAAAAGACATATTTGTTCTGATTCAAAATCGAATTTATCCCGAACGTGTAAGGGAGATGATTTCACATCGAAGAAAGATCGAAATATTCAGAAAATACTCTTCGATAACCTGCTCTCAGGATTTCCGACATGGTGGAGGGAGAAATTTCGAAGATTGATGCAAGCTCTTTTAACTGGATTCTCCTCGGATAATCATAGTATCCATTGCTGTATGCAAACTGAAGAATCTCTTTCTGTCTCTGCGTAAGCTGATGATTGCTTGAGGAAGCAGAGATCCTGTTCAACTGAATTTCGCAGCCATGCCTTTCAAGTAGATCCACAAGCGTGTATATTGAGCTGTTGCTCTCTGCGGCGACAGCCCACTCAAGCCATCCGTTGCTTCTTGATTGTGACGAGACCATGAAGCACTCTGATTGCCTGAGAGCCGAGCAGGCAGCGCATCGATCAATAATGACCTCCCCGAAGGCAGTTCGATCAGATAAGCGGGAGAAGCTTGTTCTCAACACTTCCCTGCGCTTTCTTACAAATGAAAGCACAGTGGTCAGATTATCATTCGTATTGAGCTTTACCAGCCCTCTTCCCCCATGCGATCCATAGGGTCTGCATCCGAAAACCCTGATATGCACATTATGTTCATGAAGTAATTGCGTCATCCAGTTATCCGGAATTTTCAATAATAGTGCTGCCCACCTCATACTTCGTCCTCCCGTACTCTTGTACAAGACACAGCTATCTTATATTCATTGGCTGCGGCACATAAATAGGTTCTCATTTTCCTGAAAAAGAAAGCATTTTATATATTTATCCCTGAGAACAAAATCGCAACTATTATATATTATAATGATTAATACTTTGACTCACTGGATATTAGGATGGAGGAAATTATGAACATTAGACCAGTATCAGGCTGTGCCATCGGCAAAGGTATTTTCGCCTCATTTGCCCATTACGAGACGACGGATATCCTGCCCCTGCGCCTGGTGACTGAGTGCAAACAGAAACTCACAAAGAACTGCAGCATTGATCTCTGCCCGAGATTCAAGACCGGTGTCATAGGATCGCATAAGCTATCCTGGCGCAACGAAGGCGCAAGAATCTAAAATCCTCTGTGAAAAGGAATTCTCGACAGCACATAGCCTGCGCATTGATCGACTCAGGAAAGGCAGTGATATTTTTTTATACAATCAAACCCTCTGGAGGAACAGGAGCAATAGATATGGACATATTAAAAACGAAGCAAGGCATTCATAAATCAAGAGGAGGACTGATAAGGTCATTCGTATCTCTGGAAAACGGGAAGATCAAGGAAATAACCATTTCAGGAGATTTCTTTTTGTTCCCTGAGGATGCGGTTTTCAAAATACTTGATAACCTGAAAGGTACGCCTGCAAGCCGTGAAGAGATTCATAAGAATATCGAAGAAACTTATGAACAGGAAAATATCCAGTCCCCCGGGACGTCGCCCTCTGATTTCACAGAATCAATCATGAAAGCACTGGAGGCATAATATGGAGGAGTGGAGGTTTATTGATTTTGGACTTGTGGATATTCGGGACATGATGGCAATGGACGAAGCCATATTGAAAGGTGACGGAGGTAACACCTTCTTTTTCTGGACCCCGAAAAAATCCATAATCCTGGGGTATTTCCAGAAAGCTGAGGTTGAGCTGAACCTGGCTCAATGCAGGGACTATACAATAACGCGAAGGATCAGCGGAGGAGGGATAGCGTTCTCGGATGACAGGTGCAGACAGATAAATTACGGTGTGGTCGGGACAATAGATAATGAGCTTTTTCCCCTTGATATCATCGATTCGTATAAACAGATATGCGGGATCCTCATAGATACACTTGTCCATTATGGTTTGAATGCAGCATTCCGTCCAATCAACGATGTCGTGGTTGAAAGCAGGAAGATCTCTGGCAACGCACAGACCAGGTGGGAGGGGAAACTGCTTCAGAACGGCACCTTGCTGCTTGATTTTGATATCGAGGAGATGCTGAGGATATCGAATATCCCGAAAGAAAAATTCATGGATAAAAAGATAGCTTCCATAAGAGAGGGACTTACATGGCTTGATAGGGAGCTTGGAGAACAGCGCGATATGGAAGAGGTAAAAGAGATCATGAAGCAGAAATTCAAGGAACGCTTCCGCGTGAGACTGAAGCCTGGCATGCTCAGCGAAAAGGAAAAAGAACTGACAGAAGCCCTCCTGCCAAAGTATTACTCACCAGAATGGATATATCGCTGAAAGATTATGATGTGATCATAGCAGGTGCAGGACCAGCCGGGTCTGTGATCGCAGCAACGGTAGCTCAGGCAGGGTATCGCGTGCTTGTGCTCGAAAAGAACGCATCATGCGGATCGCCATGTGCTGGATACATCAGCAAAACGATCAATATCGAGCCGCCGGATGAATCGGTAATCCAGTCAGAGATCAGAACAATGCGCACCTATCTTCCTGACCTTTCTTTCCATGATTTCCATATCAACGGGTTTGTGGTTGATAGACCATCTTTTGATACTGATCTTGCCATGAAAGCAAAAGCCTGTGGAGCAGAGATCAAATGGGGATCTCCTCTGACAGGCATTGCTCCAGGTGTTGTGGAATTTCGAGGTGGAAGAGCTTCTTCGAAAATAGTGGCCGGTGCGGATGGTGTTTTTTCAAGAACTGCCTCAATCCTGGGGCTGAAGAAGCAAAAGTTCGCTGTCTGTGCCCAGTATCATATGAAAGGGATAAGACCTCTGTTCCAAACAAGCGAAATTCTTTTTAATTCAGATTACGCGCCAGGTGGATATGCATGGATATACCCTACAGGTGAGGACTCTGCAAAGGTGGGTGTGGGAATAATCACAGGCTCCCCGCGCTCATATCTGGATCGTTTTATCAGGGAATCCCCTGTCTCTGACCGTCTCAATGGTAAGATCACGGAATCTATAACAGGTGCACTTCCTGTTGGAGGGCTCAGAGAAAAGCTTTGCCGCGGGAATATCCTTCTTGCAGGGGACAGCGCTGGCATGGCAGATCCTGTAACTGGTGCCGGGATCAATAATGCGATGCTTGCAGGGAATATTGCAGGCAAGATCATTATAGAGGCGCTTAAAAGCGATGATGTGGCAGTACTCGGACGGTATGAGAACCAGATCAGAAGACTGCTCGGAAAGCCTCTTGAAAGATCGCTTGAAAAAAGAAAAAAGCTTGAGACATGCCGTAACAACGAGCTTCTGCAGAAGCATCTGCCAGAGCTCTGGGTAACGTTCAAGCAGTACTAGGAAAAAAATTTTTCAGAGCAGTGATCTGGCTTATTTCTTCCCTCCCCATCTTCCCAGCAGTATGATCGCCAATACGCATATTAATGATACTATCACTGCTGTTGCCACGAAAATGCTCCATTGACTCCATGTTCCACCAGCAGTGGTCAAAGGTATTCCTGCT
>JAPZAV010000028.1 GCA_027460465.1 Candidatus Methanoperedens sp.
AATTTTTGCTATAATCTGTTTGTATCCATCAATAATAAGATTTATAATACAGGGCTATCGAAAGGTTTCTCTCCACTGCAATGTGCTAAAATCAAATACGGATAACAAGTTTCTTGTAATAGCAACCTCATTTTCTTAGTGGATGCTATCGAATTTTATTGAGACTTAGTGTATTAATTTTAAATGTTAACAATCTTTTTTAGGATTTGAGATGAACATTTGAAATATTTATTTCAATATTTTCAGGTCTTGGGGGTTTTATGAGTACTACCAGAAGAAATTAAAAAGTCTCAAAAATTAATCCAAAAATGATAAATAGTAAGTAAGTTATACATCCTGCACGGGAGGTTATAATATGAAAAAGACATGGTTTATTGGACTGTTAGTAATCGCCGTATTAATAAGTGGGTGTACAACAACAACTACGACGCGCAGACACCGGTACCAACGACCCCAGCACCAGTTAGTGTAACTATTAAAAGCTCTACCTTTGTCCCAGATATTGTGGAGATTTCAAAGGGAACAACTGTGATCTGGACCAACGATGATGGTGTCCGGCACACTGTAACATCCATATCGGGAGCATTTGATTCAGGAAATATCGATCCGGGTAAAACGTATAGCTATACATTTAATCAAGCCGGACCATTTGAATATAGTTTGTGCAATCCATCCGAGCATACCACACGGAAAAGTAATCGTGACATAATAAAAAGACGTAAATAGAGAAAGAAGCGTACCAAAAAAATTAATCTTTATTAAGCCAGGGCTTAATGGTGCGCAGCTCTTTTCCCACTTTTTTCACGGGGTGCTCGTTCTCCTGTCTCTCAAGTGCATTCAGCACGGGTCTATTTACATTGCCCTCTTTAAGGGGAAAATATGGGGTAAGTGAGGAGTTAAATGAAAGAGATTGCCTTCATCAATAGTAAGACAAAGATCAGAATAAAAAATAACAATATATCAGCATATCTGGAAAGAATCGAAGCTGCTGGTTATGTGATAAAGGCAAATAAATGTAAGGGCAAGGAAGGGTGGAGGGATATGTTAATGATAGGTAAAGCCAGGGATTTTGAGGAATTTTTTAGCGGAAAGGTTGCAATAAAAGAAATCTATAAACAGTTTCCGCAGATATATCGCCTTCTTTTTAACCATGGAGAAATTATACTATATATGCTCCCGGATCATGAGATTGTTTAACACCTGCATGAGGCTATTTTTAACAGCTATTCCATTAAGATTATCAGCTTGAAGGATAATTTTCTAAAGGGGCTGCATTTATGCTGTACAAGAAAATTTCTGGACTTGAGACTCAAAAAGCCAAATTTTATAGGACTGCAGGCTAATTTAGGAATAGGGAGCCGAGATAAGATGCCTTATAGATTTCTTGAAGATATTGCAAACGGCGATGCAGCCTTCGAAGCTGAGGCAAGAACCTTAGAAGAACTTTTTAGAGAGGCAGCGGTTGCTACTTTTGAGGTAATGGTTGACACGATGGGCGTGGAGGCAAAGATAACCAGGGAGGTTGAGCTGAAAAACGAGGCTGTCGACGGTCTTCTCTTTGACTGGCTCTCAGAGCTGGTCTACCTGAAGGATGCTGAGGCAGTTCTCTTTTCCAAATTTAATGTAAACATCAAAAAAAATGATGCCATTCCAAAACTTAAAAGACAGCAAAGCAAGTGAATCATATTGGCACGATGACCTCATTCAAACCTTCCCTTAAATCGTCCCGTTCTGGAACTCACCTATGTTTGGCGCTCGATGATCATCTCGCACTACCTGTCGCCGCCGCACATGTTCGCATTTAGAACCTTTTTCTCCCATCTGATAAGCAGTCTTCGGAAGCGATTCAACCAGGAATGTGTCCTTTCCACTACCGGGGCATATTCTCTATACCATAATTTTATCGTAAATTTACTCAACCGTTACTGGTGTCTTCTTCTTAATTTCTGTCTTTGGCATCTTTATCTCAAGAACTCCATTATTATATGAAGCCTTGGAATTGTCAGAATCTACTGGAGATGGCAGAGATATTGCACGATAATAGCTTCCACTTCTTCTCTCTTTATATACATAACCTTTCTCTCGTTTTTCTTCTTCATGTCTCGTCTCAGCTGAGATCTCAAGCTTATCTTCAGTTAGATTGATTTTGATATCTTCTTTCTCCAGACCAGGCATTTCTGCAGTAGCTATAATTTCTTTATCTGTCTCAACCATATCGACAAATGGTTTCCTGATGTTAGCAAAAGGTCTTTCATATTTTTCAATTGCTCTTTCTCCTGGTGGTAGCAACAGCCTTCCTGGTGCTGGTACGCCCCATTGTTCTTCAAACATTCTGTTCATAGTCTCTTGAAATCTTCTAAATTCGTCAAACAGGTCTGACATCTTTCTAGCCTCCACTTATTTTTGTTTAAGGCTCTTCTTAGCCCCAATGGTATATGATTTTCATTATACAAGTAGTTGATGGTAGCATCATTCTGCGACAAATATTTAATTAACGACCGCATAACTTACTTGGGAGGCAAAGATTGTGAAAAAGAAAGTCAAGTTGCTCAAGGACGTGATGACGAAGAGGGTGGTAACCATCCAATCAACGCTTTCAATCAGGGAGATTTCTAAGATTATGGCCCGGGAAGAGGTATCTGGAGTTGCTGTAGTAGGTCCAGAGAGAGGGGTAATGGGAATAGTATCTGAGTGCGATGTGCTGCGTCACTTTGGTAAACGGAACTGGGAGCTTCTAACAGCCGAGGAGATAATGACCCCTTATGTGGAGGCTATCAGGCCGGAGACGACTCTTGAGCAGGCCGCAGATGTAATGCAGAAGAAACATATACACAGGTTACTGGTGATGGGAAGGGATTTAAGCGAACCTCAGATGCCTGCTGGCATAATCAGCGCCAGCGATATTGTTAGAGAGATCGGGAGGGACAGTTTTTAGCAACTTTCTGATGGTTCCAATCCTTGGTATTACCAAATCATTCACTCGGTCCGCACTACCCATTCACGCACTTTCGGCCATAGGTTCAGATGTGCTTCCCTGCTCACCGAAAGACCAATATGAGATGAAGGGAAGATGATTTCTTCATAACTCTTCCCTGAATAAACATCTTTTAGCGCTTTACCTGATGATAAAGGAACAATATGGTCATACTTGGCCAGTATGTTAAGCAAAGGGCAGCGAATTTTTCTCAGGTCGACGATTTGGGAATCGATTCTCATCTTATTATTGATTAGCAAATTTCGCTGGTAGCAATCCTCAATGAATTGAATATAAGTAGAGCCTGGTATCATAGGCGTATCAATGAACCATCTATTTATTCTTAAAGCATCCCGCCACGACTCGTAAGTTAAGAACTCTTTATTAAATTCTGTGCTCATAGAGAAAAATGGAAGATAGTACATAAACAGGTTGCGGCCAAAAAGGAGAATTAACTCACCAGGCACGTTGCCGAAGAGGGACACCGTGCTGCGAACATCAAATACCTTTCCCCACAGTATCCTCGGATCATACCACCTGGAAAAATCCACCGGAGTTGCAATCAGGATAAGCTTTTCCACCTTCTCCGGATGTAAAGAGGCGTACATAAGCGAAATTATGCCTCCGGTGCAGTATCCCAAAACTGAAACTCGTTTTATCCTCCTTTCCTTGCGTAAAAAATCCACCGCCCTGTCCAGATAACGTACATAATCAGAGAAGGATATTTTTCTTTGTTCCATTCTGGGATAGCCCCAATCAAACATATAAACTGAAAAGCCATGTTCACAGAACTTTCTTATGATGCTGACATCATCATTGAGATCAAGGATATAAGGCCTGTTTATTATATGCGGAACAAGGAGTAAAATTCTCTTGCTATCCTTTTCCTTTACATATCGAAGAAGCTTAAAATTAAACCTGCTGTCCTCGTCTACTACTTCGCAGGGTGTTTTTCCCACTGCAGCAGGAGGAAAAATGCCCTCTAACTCGTTGAAAAATTTGCTTCTTGTTATTTGGATATAATCCAGGTTAATAGTCATTTATTTTCTCCCATTTATTAGTAGCATTTCGTCTAAGCATCTCATTATTCTGCAAGCTTTTTGATATCAGGAATATATATGTGGTATATTCATTTCTTTGACCCACCTTTTATTTATTATAACGGCAAAATGCAGGGATTAGAGAACCAATCCTCCATCCACTGAAAGCACTGCTCCGTTAACATACCTCGCCTCATCCGATGCAAGGTACAGATACGCATACGCGATATCTATTGGTTCTGCTAGCGTGCGGAGCGGAATTTTTTCTTTCATCATCGTAAGGATTTTTTCAGGCACCTTCGAGGTCATCGGAGTAATGGTAAATCCCGGAGCTACTGCATTGACCCGCACCCCTTTTTTCCCGAGTTCCTTTGCCAAGGTCCTGGTAAGACCAATTAATCCTGCTTTGGCCGAAGCATAATTGGCCTGGCCGATATTACCGTAGATACCCGAAATGGAGGAAGCATTAATGATCACACCGTTCCCCTGGTTGATCATTATATCGACCACAGCCTGGATACAATTGAAAGTACCTGTAAGATCGACATTGATAACACCGTTCCATTGTTCTTTCGTCATTTTTGTTATCAGAGCATCTTTGTTGATACCAGCGTTATTGATCAGGATATCGATCTTTCCAAATTCATTCAAGGCCATATTGACAACATCATCCATATCTTCTCTCTTGGAAACGTTGCCAATTTTATAAATTGCTTTCCCGCCATTTTCATGTATCTCTTTACAGACTTTTTCCAGTTTCTCTCCTGTCCTTCCGGTAAGAACGAGCCTTGCTCCTTCTTTTGCAAACAGAAGGGCGGTTTCTTTCCCGATCCCGCTTCCGGCGCCGGTGATCATCGCGACTTTGTTCTCAAGTCTCATTTTTTATTCTTTCCCGGATACGCTGACGCTGAACGAACACCCGATTTCACCCACATCTTTGACATATTGGCAAATGTGTCTGCGTACATCTTATTCATGATCTTTACAGGCTCCATAATCTCTTTCATGAAGCCTCCCATTGTCGGCATGTCCTCAAAGAAGCTATCAAAAGCCTTTTCATACATCTTTACCCATAGAGTATAGAATTCTTTATATGCCTCTGGATCAGAGGTTTGTTTCGACATCTCCTTAGCCTTTTCTGACATTTTTTCAAGTGCATTTATCCATGACTTGTACATGCTCACATCTCAATCATCTCTCCTGAAGATTCGATCCAGGGCTTGTATAGTTTTAAGTAGGAATCCTCCCACATTTTTGAAACGGCTGCGTGACCGTCTGCCCATGTCTTGGAAATATCCATCTTTTCTGCGCTGTCTTCTTTTAATCCTTCTCTAAATTCTTCTTTTCTTCCTTCGCTTTTCTTGACCATATGATCTCACTCATTCTATTTTTTAATACTGTAAGCTATCGAAACATTTCTATTAATAATTAATTGTATTCTAATTATCCCATTTTAGCAAGGGGATTGATTTAGATATTTTTTTTTTTGGAAATCACTTAAGTGATTCTATGAACTCATCGATGGGTGTCGCTTTATATGTCGCTGTTTTGATGCTGCCGCGAGATAAAATTTCAACAATTGCTTTCCTGACCGTGGCTTCATCATCCGATTCCACGATCGTCAAAAAGTCAAAATTTCCTGAGACTGCGTACTGATCCAGCACTTTTACACCCATTTCTTTGAGCTCAGCATTGACTTCTTTCACTCTGCTAGGATTCTTCTTGAGAGTCTTAGCACCTTCATCAGTCAAGTTAGAGATTATGATATATCTTGTCATATTTTATACCTCCCATTTCTAAAATTAGAATCGTATAAACCTTATTTGTTTTTAAGCAGTAGCCATTTCAACAATTTTTCTGCAATTATTACTGCATACAAGTAATTGTTCAACTGTTTTTATTTCAGCCCCATGCGCTTCATCTATATCAACCAATGCACCGCAACATACTGTCCCTGCATTCCAACCAAATTCTGCCTTTATATTGTCAGTTATCTCACTCTTGGTTTTGCCCTGCATTTCTTCCAACAATTCATCTATATTTAATAGATACCTTTTTCTTTCCCGATATATCTCCCCAAGCGTATCTACATATTCTCCCATTGCTATCACTTACCTCCCGTTTTCCATAATAAAATAGGCTTTCTTAAACGATAAGACTTTCGGTGAGAGCCGGCGCATTTGTATATTTGTTTTATATATCCCTAACGAAATATTTTGGCGTTTGTACCCTTACTCTCAGGTTCTTACTTACAAAAGGCGCTCCTCTCCCATCCTGACCGCCTTTTTTATTTCCCTCTTCAGGTGCTCAGGGATGCTCTTTATTTCGACATCCAGAAAACCCCCGATTATTACGGAGGTTGCCTCCTCACTATTCAACCCCCTTGCCATCAGATACTGAATTTCTTCCTCCACAATCTTGCCGACCGCTGCCTCGTGGGACATATCAATATTATTTGCCTTCCCTTCAAGTTCAGGAATTGCATGAATACTTCCCTTTTCTGAGAGTATAAGTCCTCTGCACTCCAGATGGCCCCTAATTCCTGGAACCTCACCTATCAGATGCCCCCTCGTAACTATATCACCTCCTTTGGTTATGGCTCTTGTGACAAGCTCAGCCCTGCTGCCCTTTGCTCTCAAGAAGACCCTTCCGCCTACATCCATATTCGAGCCTTCTCTTGCGAATAAAATGGTATTGAACCTCACATTAGCATTCTCACCCACGCAGTATGCAGTCGGATACATCTGCAGGGTTTTTACAGGCTTCATGCAAACGTAGTTGCTCAGGAATATGCCATTGTCTTCCACGATTGCTCCTGTTCTTGGTCTTACCTCTACGTCCTCCGCCCAATTGTGGATCATCGTAAAAGTAACCATAGCGTTCCTCTTAACATAAAACTCTGAAACACCTATATGTAGACCTGTTCTCACCCCTGGGGCTGTTGTGCAGCCAGTTATGATGTGAAGCTCAGAGCCCTCCTCGGCAATTATTATATTATGTACATTCTGCGCTAGACCATCCTGGGTCATGTATAGACATGCCTGTAGAGGAAACTCTACCTTTGCCCCAGGAAGTGCCCTTAAGAAATAGCCATGGTTTTGTTTTAGCTCAGCCTGGGCAGTGTATTTGTCTGCATCCACGTTTACAGCCTTCCACCAGTAGTCCTGGAGCCAGTCGTATTTCTTAAGTGCCTCTGTGCTACTCATTACCTCCAGGCCACTTTTATAGGCGGAGGATAATATAACCGAATGATCCATTTGAAAAAATGATCCCGACCTGCACGCCTCTACTGCCTCAACACCCACACTTATGGCTTTTTCCTTAACCTCACCGGATAAATTCTTTAGCTTTTGAATCTTACCATGCTCCTTAACTTCCACGGAGTAAGCGTTGAGATCGATATCCGGGCCAATAGCAGAAGGTTTCTTCTCTGCCTTTTTTGCCCTCTCTCTAACATCTACCGAAGACATCTTATACACCCCTCATAACCTTTACTTCTTATATCCTCTAAAAGGTCTCTGGGATTCCCGGAGCAGATTATAGTACCGTTCAGCATGATACAACCTCTGTCAGTATTCACATAGTCCAGGATAAATCCCGCATGGGTTATAATCAATCCTGCTTTGGTTCTCTCGCGTGCTATTTTCTCCTTTTCAAGCAGCTCATTTATTACCTTGCCCACTAAATTTATGCTTACCAGATCTACACCAGAATCAGGCTCATCAAGCATTATAAAGTCGGGATTCTGAGCAAGAAGTTGAAGAAGTTCAGAACGCTTGATCTCCCCGCCAGAAAAGCCCAGGTTGATATCTCTGTCCAGACAATTAAAGAGGTTGAGTTTTTGGGCAAACTCATTGATTTTTTCCTCCTTGAAATCTCCTCTTTTCTCCATGCAGATTCGCAGCATGTCCTTTAACTTTACCCCCCTAACCGCCGGGGGTCGCTGAAAGGCTATGCCGATTCCAAGCCTTGCACGCTCATCTATGGTGAGCTTGGTGATGTCCTTACCGCTGAAGAGAATCATGCCGGACTCTACCTTGTACTCTGGAATCCCTATTATCGTTTTCAAAAGAGAGGTCTTTCCGGAACCGTTCGGGCCTAACAGGACAATGGTCTCGCCCTGTGCGATGTGCAGATTCACATCTTTTAGTACTCTTTTGTCTTCGATGCTGACCGTTAAGTTCTTTACTTCTATCATTTCTAACCCATCAATGTGGATTCTTGGGCTTGGCTCATCGGGATATTTTCTAATCTCCTGAATCTTTCAGGTGGTATCCATGGTTCATCAAGCACCACAACATCCACCTCCCTGCCCTCTGCAATAGCTCTAACCTTCTTTTTGACTTCTTTGACAAGAAAACCAGCCAGCGGACAAAAGGGGGTAGTTAGAACCATCCTGACCTCAATCTTTTTGTCATCACTGTTTACCTTCTTAATCATATTCAGATCAGCCACATTCAGCCCTATCTCAGGGTCAACCCCCTCTTTTAGAGTCTGCATTCTTTTGTCAATAATAATCAACTTATAACCTCCGTTTAGGGGGGTGTCCTTTTCAATACCCCATCTTCTTGCCCCATAACCTTTATTTCTTGTTTGTCAGCTTATATATTTCTATTCGTTTACATTGGTATCATTCATCGATTCCTACCACCTTATTCTGGGAATCCACTGATTTTTCACAAGCGCTCCTTTTTTTATTTTCTGGATTTCTCCTATCGTCTCCATATCATTTGACATTTCCAGAAGGTCCTTTTTCGATATCTTTATGTCGAAATTGGTCTTTAGAGCTTTTCTTATCTCTCCATGCGTCATAGGCTTGGTTAGCACCCTTTTAATAAAACCTGTCAGATCCTCATAAACAGCCCATAGGTACATTATCCATTTCCATTCGTCCTGCATTTCTGCCTGGTAATCCGGGACAAAGGTTGAACGGATTTTATAATGCAGCACAGCACTTTTAATTTCTGAAGGATTCTTTCCCTTTACATAATCCATGGTCACAGTAAAAGTATCTCCAGTATCTATCAAACAAAATCTCAGACTCCTTCCATCTGGAGGAGTCCTCGTTATTTTTATCATAGAGTTTCCTTGAGCCACCCGAATGGGAAATATAAATGATCAATATATCTAGAATTATCCGATCGTGTTGTTTTGTTCTCTATAAAAGTTGTAGAAAGATGACGTTTATGGCAGAATATCTTTAAATCATCAGGTTCAATTCAGGGTTTGTGAAATACTGGCCAGTTCCGGATAGTTATTCCAGGATCATTGAAGCCTTCGGTTCTCAGGGGGCCTTCTGGGAAGATAGAGGTGATAGATATCACTGCGGTGTGGATATATATGCCAGAGAGGGGAGCGATGTGTCTTCGATCGAAGGGGGCAAAGTTGTAGATATCGGGATATTCACATCGAAGGACAAAGTATCGTACTGGAATACTACCAGCTACATATTAATAAAAAATGGAAATGGTTTGTCAAGCAAATATGCAGAACTAGGTGATGTGGTGGTGAATGTGGGTGAATCCGTAAAACCCGGTCAATTGATTGGCAATGTCGGCTTGGTCTTGAATTCGGATGAGATCACACAAAACTCTCCTTTTTATATTCAAAAATTAAAGAAGAAAGGAAATCAAAGCATGCTTCATTTTGAATTATACAGAGGTATTCCAGCTGAGACCGCTAATTATCTGGCCGGGAATTGGTTTGGAAAGACAAAACCTGAAAACTTGCTTGATCCCACAGATTACCTGAGGTCGTTATTAGATGAGGGTATGCTTTAAGGCGATGATATGGAGGGTGTGGACAACCGGTTGGCTTCAGTGCAGCGAAAGTCGTATCCTTGCTTCTGCAGGGTGGTAGAGCAGCAGTTTTTCTTCTATGGTACTCAAGTTTTACAGAAACGGGTTCAAAGGAGTAAGAAAGCTCCCGGCTTCAGCCGTGGAGATGAATTGCCCTTTTGCACTTATGCCTGCTCCCGAAAAACAGTTGACGAGACTGGATTTTTAGGGATAGGCATAAAGATAAACAGTATTTAAAAATATAAAGCTGATGGGATTGGTATGATAACCGCAACCAGATTCAAGCTATCCGAGCAAGGAAATTGAGGACAAACTCTTTTCCAATCTGCGTATAGCCATCAAGGTAACTAAGTGAAGGGGTCTTCTATACGAATTTCAAAACCTACTTTTATTATTTGCAAAAATATTGTACCAACAAGTTTATACATGAGCATAATTATGTTGATATATATGATTGGCTGAAAAATCACCTTAAATATAAAAGAGTGAATTAGATGACAAAAGAAATGTTAGCGTATGAAGACACGCTTAAAGATATTGAGAAGACATTTGGAGCAGTACCTGGCTTAATGAAGCTTTTCCCCGATGAAAAACTTGTCCATGACTGGCCTTCATGGAAGAGAATGGGGGAGATAGACATGGAGAGAGTACGATTCTTGTTAAGTACAGATGAAATGATAGAAGAAATGCTGAGCGAAACCCAGGGTAATATTGTACCCATGTCCCCAAAACCCGATCCAGCCGCTGAGGCGGCGCAAGAAGATAGCGCTTAATGTTGTTCTCACACCAGTCACACGACCCTGCTTTAGAAAAGCAGGGCATCACGGAGGGTGCATGAGGATTTCGCTTGCTTAGTATATTCTTGGCATAAATCGAATAAAGAGGGGCACAAATTAGAAGTTCAACTATATATGTTAAGAAAAAAGCCACTTGTTGTTATTATTTTCAATTTAGCCAATCTTCAACTCTTAAGTCTTGAATAATATTAAAATGAGTAATATTATTTGATACAAGAGTAAAATTTCCAGTGTCTGTTATGGAAGCTATTAAAATATCAGCATCATCAATTTCTTTTCCCTTATTTCTTATCTCTGCATAGATTTCAGCGGCACGGTCAAAAATAGATCGGTTATTTAGTAACACTAAACCATATTTTTCACATATTTTATCAAAAAATTCTAATTGATTATTAGCATCCTTATATAATAATCCACGTTTAATCTCATAATAACTTATGGCATTAATAAAAATATCATCACCTTTTAAAATAGCTTGTTGTGCTTTTGTTTTTACTTTTTCATTCTTTTTCATGATGGCTGTAATGATATTTGTATCTAGTAAATAATTCATTTGAAGAAAGATCTCCTTTTTACCGCAGTGTCAAAATCTTTAATCTGTTCAGGAGTTAAATCGTCAAGCATCCCATACATTACTTCCATCGCCATAATTTTTTCAATCCTTTTGGTTAACTCATCTTTTGAAATTGACAATTGTTCAGGTGGTAATTCTGCAACTATTCCAGATAAAGATTGAAAAAGTTTTTTCTTATTTATATTTTTAAAAAGTACCTCCTCACCGCTCAATTTATCGATCAATTCTGAAGTATATCTTAATAGCTCGCTACTTTGTATCTGCCTTCTATAAGGTTCTTTGGTGTAAACTAGCTCATCTCTAGCTTTTAGAATCTGATTAGCAGAAGACATGCTATCAATCTGGAAAATTGATGATAAATCATGATATAGTCTTATAGATCCTTTGTCATGTTGTAGATTAGAGAACAAATAATCCAATGTCATCTCATTTTGTTGTGTAGAACTACCTGTAAATGCGTGTGAAAAGGTATCAATATTTTCGATATTTATAGATGTTACTTCAAGAAGGTTCATTTAAACCTCTCCTGTAATTTTCCCTTTATAAATTTACAGAACCAATCTTTTGTTAGATCATGTGCATCATTTGTCCATACTTCAATATCATTCTTATTGTTAGGCGTGTTTTCGGGTATGGACTGTACAATTGTTTCCCATATTAGGGCATCTTCTTCCTTCTTCTTGCCTCGAGCAAATCTCAGATTCATCTTTCCTTTAGGTTTTTTAGAATCAAAGGAAAATTTTAAATCTAGACCAGTGGGAAACTTATTTACTTCTTTATCTTTAAATAATTCTTGATATAAATTTATTTCAGTTTTAAAATTTTCTTTCAAAAAAGTAAGAATATCATTATTATCAAAATCAAAAGTTACAGCATCAATATATCTTAAAAGCAATCCACCAACACCCAAGTTTGACTTTGCATCTGGATACGTATCAAATAATGTTTCTAACAAATATCTTATCTTCTCTCTAAAATTCACCCATAAATATTTTTCAGTATCATTCAGAGTAATAATTCCAGGACCTATCTGAATAAGGGGCCATTCATCTTTATTTTTTCTAAACCTATGCTGAATTATATATCCGGCAATCTCATCTGGTATGTTTGCCGTAGGTAATTGCTCATAATAAGGATATTTTGTTTTAACTTTTTCAAATATCCTTCCAACTAATAACTTATAATTTGGATCCTTCTTTATTCCTTGTTCAGTTTCTTGAAGATTCCACCTTAACTCAAATATCGCCTCAATAAGCGGTGGATTATTTAATTCTATCATTTGCGACCTCAAACAATTCATATTAGGAGTATACATTATAATAAGTTAGCATCATAAATAAATTTTTTGTAAAGCTTTTATGAAAATCGTATTATAAATTATACGTGCCCCGTTTTAATGCTCTGATTGTTATTCAGGCTCAACATATTCTTATGGATGCACGAAAAGCCTATCGCCTTCAGTGACAAACCCCGTACGATGTATGAGGCCTGTATATAGCGTTTATTGTGGATGTTCCTGCATATAACGAGCCAGGATATTGATCTGCTGGAAAAACTCATAATCAATGTCATCCTCAGTTGAGCATCAGCAGGATAACATCACTAATCCTGAACGAATTCCCAGGTCTTGACTGCACAGACAGAATGTGATGCACGATAGTCCCCATCAATTAACTCATCCTTGAGATTTTGCCGGATATGGAGGAGGTCGAATTGGACTCACTGGATTTCAAAACCCGGCTTTATTTTTCCCCACAGATGCAATATATATTACAAATTGTTCCACTCCATCAAGCTCAAGCAGATCGTTCATATGATCGTCTGAAAAAGCTGCAATGGCGCATACACCGCAATCTAAAGAGCCTGCACTCAGGTACAGGTTCTGGCAAACATGTCCTGCGTCAAGGTGAAGATACCTGTATCCTCTTTCTCCATACCGCCATTTCATTCTATATGCATCTGCCACCCAGATAAAAGTTACAGCACTTTTCCTGATAAAATCCTGTCCTAAACACCCCTCTGTCACCCTGTCAGCTATGTCAGGATCTGTGTTTACTTCCACAAGTCTGTTTTCGATAGCTAAAAATCTGTAAATACCTTCTGGAACATCCCCGACATTATTGATAAGCAGATATGTTTCAAGAGCATGTCTTGCACCTGCAGAAGGCACATTCCTGAAAGTTGCTCCAGGTGTGGCATGAACCACTCCCTGTGTAACCCACAGTAAATATGACAGTTCTTCAATTGTTAATGGTTCCTGTGAATACGTGCGTATACTTCTTCGACCCTCAATTGCCTGTCTCAGGTCAAAGCTTCTTATTTTGATATTATCATGCCGGGGAAGCTCCCTTACCCGTCTTGATGCATCATATTCCATCTCTAATGGAGGCTGGGGTATGTTACGGGATTGGTCAGACCTATCAAGATACTGGAACTTTGTTTTTTCCATAAATTCCTTTCCAATGGAACTCATCATTTTCAACTCCCTTTTCTTATTGTGTAAATAAATGCGATCTAAGTAATATTTCCTGTAATATTTTCGATTTCTTTCACGCCATCACTTTTGATCTGCATATCATTTTTGCTTTTCACTCCCAGACCAAGTTCTACGGCCCTTTTTATCTGAGGCTGCTCCCATACCGATCTATTCTGTATTTTATGGATCGTGCCAAGCGTTTTTAAAAGTGCCAGACCCACCACATCATTCGCGATCACATCACTTGTAGCAATGATAATACCAGGTTCCCGCACTGTCCCGATATTGGGTCCATCTGTTACAAAACATTTCGTGGCATCTGATATGTAAAAATCGGGTTTATATACAAGATTTGACTCTGCGATCATATTACCGAAGAGCTCATCCCTGTTCTGTCCGTGAGGAAGCTGTCTCCTGTCAAAATCAGAGGTTATGCTGATCTGGGATTTCAACCCCATGGTAAACAATGCAGTCCAGTGCGTTTTTACGATGGGGAGAGCGACCATATAATCGATAGTATCAAGGATCGCAGGGACTGAAAAACCGTGCGGCCATGATTTTGCGTCTGGATGCCCCACCTTCTTCCACTCTACATCGTCAAAAGATAATATCTCATCCACCCCTTCTGATTCAGCCGCCTGATACAGACCCAGATGTTTCATAATCTTTGTGGTATCCAGCGTGGTCATTGATTTCTCGGCTACGATAATCTTTGCCGGGTCGTGTTCTTTGACCGCACGAATAGCGCCTTTTAGCACTTCAGGATTGGTTGAGCCGGGCGGATAATCGGCCGTGTTCGCATTAGGTCTGATCAGAACCGTGGAATTCTTCTTGATTTTCAGGCCTCCAGCAAGCCCAACAGAGGTTCTTACAGATTCAATTATATCCTTTTTTCTGGCAATACCTACCTGTATCATATTGTCCATTTCATCGCGGGATGATTCTTATCTGGTATTCGTTTGAGTATATGTCGGCACCGTCAACCAGGGCATGAGCCCTGAAGAAGATGATGCCGCTTGCAGGGGCTATTAACTCCGTACTGAATTGCTGGGGCACTCTACCTGTATAAACCTCGCTAAATCTTCCATAATCTCTAATGTCTGCACCTCCGCTCCTCCCACCCCAGTGAACAGAAGCATGCGTAATGTTTCCCTGGTTCGTCCCGCCCGACACCTCAAATTGGATCGTGAAATTTGTTTCTCCAGTAACATTCGCTGGATAGGATGTTACATTGATGGCTGGTATCTGTAATGGTGGCTGTTCAGGATTGTGCGCTTGTGAATATGGGGCCGATATTGCAGGTGAAGATGCAGGGATCGGAGTGGATGCGGGTGTTGATACAGGAGTGCTCACACAACCAGAAATAATCAACAATAATACTATAGAGGCAAATGTTACAATGTGGATTTTTTTCCCCCTGAGCATAATAGACTTCAAGAAGTTACTTATCCAATATAGTATTTAATTTTATCTATGATTAAAATCAAACAAAATTATAATATTACTTTATTTGCAAAAGATTTTTAGTTACGGACACCGGCGATGGATCGCGATGCATCGAAGAGGATGCCCGGATATTTTGCATTTCCATAAGTTTATCAGGATCCAATATTTATTTTCAGGCGCAGGTTAAGCTAAGTTGTGTGGAATGAAAAGATATATATTAATATGAGACTAACATGATATTAAGGTGATATATATGGTTCAGGCCATAATAAACATTGATGAACATACCAACAGGATCTTGAATATTATCAAAGCTAAATATAACTTGAAAGACAAAAGTTCGGCTATAGACCTCATGGCAACGCAATATGAAGAGGAAATACTCGAGCCAGAGTTAAGACCTGAATACATTGAAAAGGCCAGAAAAATAATTCAGCAAAAGGCAGCCGATGTGGGAAATGTTGAAAAACTGAGGGATAGATTAGGTCTTTGATATCTTTATGTACACATTAAAGATAAAGCCTGATCTCGAGAAGACCCTCAAGAAATTAGCGAAAAAGAATAGGAAACAGGTTGAGATTATTCTTAAAAAAATAGATGAAATCCTGTCAAATCCTCACAGATATAAGAATCTTCGTGCACCTTTGAATGATTGGAAAAGAGTCCATGTGGATAAACATTTCGTGTTGGTTTTTTCTGTTGATGAGCAATCAAAGACTGTCACACTGGAAGATTATGACCATCACGATAATATCTATAAACATTAACATTAAAGTGTTCTCAAAATTTAATTTAACAAATTTCCATTACGCGCCTAATTTTTAATAGAATTGGATGTTACCTGGCTTTTATTAGCTTTTCCGAGCATACAAACCCTATCGCCTTTATCTTGGCTGCTACCAACGCATTTTTTATAATTCAAAATCTTTTCCAAAATTCCTAAATAGTCATTATCCGATAGATAATGTTGGCGTTGATTATAAATATAATACCACTCAAAGATAGACGAGATGAAACTACTGCAAAAACAACAGACGCGTTATAAATCTGCTGTGGCGAAACCAGAAGATTCTGAGAGAGAATCCGAACTGCAAGCAATAAATCGCATTCTTGACCGCAGGTATGAAGTGTTAGTAGAGTTGGGATAGTCTATATGATATGCGCCCTAACAAACTCCAGGCATAATGAAAATACCTGGTTATCAGCTTCTTTTAAACGCTTATAGGTCTTTCTTCATAAGTTCCATATTCTTGCCATCTTCTGCTGTAGAGTTCCTTCCTGAACTGGTAAGCTTCTACAGCCGTATAATCGAAGCTGTAACCGTTCTTTTCCAAGAATCTTTCCGTTGCTGCAAATGCTGTTCTATGGTTGGGAATGCCTGTAACAGGATTATATTTTTCAGATAATATGCTGCAATCTCCACAACACTCCTATTCTTCGGTGTAAGTTCTATTAACTTCTTAAGTTCACGAATCTTGATGGGATAATCTTCACTTCCGGTGTACTCTACTCGAGGGTCTTTTGAAGCACGTATTTTTATCTGCTCATTGATATCAAACAGATTTTCTAATGCGAGGAGGTTAAGAGGCATATCAGAATCCGCTGTTATTTTTATAAGATATATATCAAAATTTCCTTTAGTCTTCGCTTATTAATAGGTTATTAACCCTTACTTGTTTCGATTTTATAGTATTTCTCCAGCCCCAAATTTAGCATCTCAAGAATTTTAGATAGCCCAGGTTTCATCTGCTGCCCTCCATTTTTGAAATTTTATCCGTGCCACATCCAACTATTATTTTGGTTCAAGAATATGCGGATTATCCGCAATTCCTGATATTATGATCCCCTGTATTTCCAGGTATCCTCTCTCACCTTCTTCACCTGGCGCGCAGGCACATCTTCACCTGAACCTAATGTGAGATGGTCATCTGACCATCGTTATATCCTGCCTTCCGCGAAACCACGTTGATCGTTCCTGTACCCGAAGCAGTGAGCTGCAGAGTGACCTGACCGATCGAATTTGTCATGCCGTCGATGCTGATGCCGCCTCCAGAAACGCTTACTGCAGCGCCGCTGACCGCTGTGCCTCCGCTGGTTACTGTGAAGGTGACATATGCTGGAACTCCGTTGGTGATATTGGTCTGGCTTGCCGTGACGCTCAGGGTTTGCAGCCCTGTGGCTGTCACTGTTGTGCTCCCTGTTGTGAATCCGGTCTTACTTGCAGAGGCGGTTATTGTGCCTACTCCTGTTGAATTGACCAGGATTATGGTCTGTCCGTTCTGGTTCGTAACACCATTTCCGCTGGCAGCACCTGTGAGTGTGACCAGTACTTCACTTATGAAGTTATTCCCGCTTGTGACAGTGAACATAACGTATTCAGGATACTTTGCAGTTATTGCTGATGGGGATGCGACCACGTTCAGGGATTGAGTACTCACGGATGTTATTGTGGTAGAACCATCTGCAAAGCCCATCTTGCCTGCACTTGCGGTTATTGTTCCTGTTGCATAGGGATTGGTGAGTATAACGGTCTTTCCCTCCGGGTTCGTGATGCCGCTGCCTGCTGCTGGTCCGCTGAGGTTAACAACAGCATCGCTGACAGCCGAACCATCTGCAGTTACAGTGTAAGTGACATAGACCGGAACATTGACAGTCAGCACACTCTGGCCTGCGGATATGCTCAACTTCTGCTGACCGGTGGAAGTAACGGAGGCTGAACCGTCCACAAATCCGGATCTTTTACCTGTCACCATGACCTTTCCCGCATCTGATGGGTTGAGCTGGACCACAAGCTGACCCTTCTTATCAGTGATGCCTTCGAAGGAAATGCCAGGACCTGAGATATTCAGTTCAGCTTCTGATATCGGTTTACCCAGGCTTGTGACAGAAAAAGTAACAAAGGTATTTATTCCAGAAGTTATCGAGACAGATGAAGCGCTGATATCAAGCCATGCGATCGACATGATCTCGGATGTCCCGTTCTTATATCCTGGTTTTTCAGCAGTCACATGAATGCTGCCGTTTGAGGTCGCGTTCACAGGAAGTACCAGCATCCCGTCAGCATCGGTCACCCCGCGGCCTGATGCTGCACCATTGAGAGTGATATTCGTGTTGTTGACCAGCGCACCGTTACTGTATGTTATGAACCTGACACTGGTGACCTTGCCTGCACCTATGTTCTCCGGGGTGAGCATAATATCCAGTTGAGGTTGAACTGAAAACATTGTGGTTATCACATTATCAGCAAAAGCGCCAGCAGATAATCCTGCGATCAATGCTATCAAAATGAAAACTTTCATCTTTTTTACTTCGTCATCGTATCCGCGGATAGTACCATCCTCCGATTAATTGATTGTAATTGTAGCAGGTAGATATAAATGTTCTCAGACTGAATTTTTTCTTCTGTAATATATCATGATCAAATACATCATTCGTATTCGTACGAACCAAAACATTTAATACCTTTACAAACAATTTATAAATTAAAAAGAGGAGAACTGAATGGAAAAAAAATCACAGGCTCCAGATAAGCCCATCCAGGTGAGGATATTCCCAAGTCGATTATTACAACCAGAGACCGCTGAGAAAGTCCTGAACGAGATAGACTGTGTCAGCGGAGTAATAAGGATGCTGATCAACGGGAAAAACCTTCCAAGAAAAGTGACCTGCGGTCCAGGAACAGGTTCTGATGTGAACCATCCTGATAGGAAGGTCATCCATGTAGGAGATTGTGCTTTAGAGCTGCATATCATCGTTGGTGAGATCCTGGTAGAAGTAGAGGATGAAAATGTTGTCGAGAACGTTAAAACCGCATGTGAACGTGCACTTCCCTTCCCGTTTGAATTCAAGCGAGGACATTTCATCAAGAGAAGACCCACTCTGAGCGACTACGGCAAGTTTGGATTCAGGAGCAGGAATGACGAGAGGATCAATCTTGAGGATGAGCGATTGCTCGGATTGACAGATCCAAGTGCAAAACTGGAAACAAACGTCTGCGTGATTGGAAAAGAAGCAGAAAAATAAGCGATTTCAGCAGGGGGGATCTAAAATGACGAGATACGTGAAAAGAAAAACTGAAGACAAACTGCACTGCACTTACAGTGCGATAATAGACATCTTTGAGATGGAGAACAACAGAGAGCCTTCGAGTCAGGAAGTTAACGAGATCATACTGAAGATAGGCGACCGCGCTGCAATAGCGAAGTAACATTATTAATAATGATGCAGTGCCGTGTTAAAATCGAATTCTTTATACCCGATAATCCCTTAAGAAAAATATACAAGAAAAGCAGGTGGATTATACGAGCAAAGAACTGGCCTGTTATCAATGCGGGAAATGCACTTCGATCTGTCCGATGCGTCGAGTTTCGAAGACCTCCCCGCGAAGCTCTATTTATAACGCGAATGTTTACGGGCTTGATACAAAAGATATCTGGACATGCCTGACGTGCGGTCTCTGCCCTATTGAGTGTCCGCAGCAGGTGGATTATCTGGGTTTCATAAAAGAAAGTAGAGATGGGAAAAAGCCTCTTGAAATCGCGCATCTCGGCGTTTTTTCTGAACTTACAGAACTCAGCTCAAAGCTTGATGGAGATCTTAAGATCGAAAAAACAGCAGCTTCAAAATATGGTTATTTCCCGGGCTGTGTGGAAGCGCTCGGGCTGTTCCTGCATGATATAAAGACTGATTTTGGAGAGATCACAGCTTCATCGCTCAAGCTTCTTGACAGGCTCGGGATCAAGCCGCAGGTCATGGAGATGAAATGCTGCGGTCATGATGCCCTGTGGCAGGGGAAAAGGAGTGTTTTTGACAGGCTCAGGAGCTACAATACCAGGTACATAAAGGAAAGCGGGATCGAAACGCTTGTGACAGGCTGTGCTGAGTGCTACCGCACCTTCTCAAAGGATTACGACCTGGGGATCAAAGTGGTGCACACAAGCGAGCTTCTGGGAACGCTCGGTCTGAAGATAGACGAAGAGGTCACTTACCATGATCCCTGCAGGCTTGGACGGCACATGGGGATGTATGATGCTCCGCGCAATGCGCTTTTACTGAATGGCATAATATTAAAGGAGATGGAGCATTCAAAGGAAAAAGCCCTGTGCTGCGGGGTCAGCTGTTTCATGAACTGCAATGAACAGACAAAAGCACTGCGGGTTTTGCGCCTTGATGAGGCAGTGGCAACAGGTGCAGGGACATTGATAACCACCTGTCCGAAATGCCTTGCGCACCTGAACTGCCTGAAGAACGAAAAAGAGCCTGAAAAAAAATACGACATCGATATCGTTGATCTGAACGTGTTCCTCGCAAGGCATCTTTGAGGTCCGGAAACCCGATCAAAATAAGCAGATTTAAGTAAAGGGACTGCGCCAATTAATTTGAGGATGGAGTATGATAAGCGTAAATGAAACAGGACTATGCGCCTTTAATGAAATGCTTGATAATGCGAACGAACTGAACATAGAAGTGCACCAGCAGAAAAACGGCGCAACTGTTGCGGATGCAGGTGTGAACGTGGCAGGCGGCTATGAAGCAGGTAAGTACCTCTCCAGGATATGCCTTGCGGACCTTGCGGATATCAATTATATCATCTTTGACCTGGATGGGCTCATGGTACCTGCTGTTCGGGTGAACACAGATCACCCTGTGGTTGCGTGCATGGCATCGCAGTACGCAGGATGGCGCATCAGCATGGGAAAATATTTTGCCATGGGCTCAGGTCCTGCCCGGGCACTGTCATTGAACCCAAAAAAGCTCTATGCAGAGATCAATTATAAGGATTCCTGCGACCATGCAGTGCTCGTGCTTGAATCAGATAAGCTTCCGCCTGAAGAGGTCACGGACAAGATCGCAAAAGACTGCAGCGTGGATCCAGGTAACCTGTACGTAGTTGTAGCTCCCACAGCTTCCATCGCAGGCTCTGTCCAGATCTCAGCGCGCGTCGTCGAGACTGGCATACACAAAATGGAGTCCATAGGTTTTGATATCAACACCATAAAAAGCGGCTACGGAGTCGCTCCAATCTCTCCAATAGTAGGGGATAACACCAGGTGCATGGGCTCCACCAACGACTGCATAATATACTGCGGAAAGACGTACTATAACGTGAAGTATGATGTCGAGAAGGTGAAAGAACTGATCACAAAAGTGCCGTCAGGAACCTCATCATCGTATGGAAAGCCCTTCTACACCACTTTCAAGGAAGCAGGCTTTGATTTCTTCAAAGTGGATGCCGGTGTCTTTGCACCCGCGGAGATCACCATAAACGAGCTTGGCAGCGCGAAGAGCTTTACAAGCGGAAAGATCAATCCTGAGGTGCTCCTGAAGTCATTCGGGATTTCAAGGATCTAATTTTTCCTTCCAGACTCATGCGATTGCAAGCGTATACCTTTCTGGCTGAAACGCCTTTATGGATGCGATGATCTGAGGTAATGTGAAATGATTCGGGGTAATCGCACCTGCAGGACAGCCTGCTGCGCACGTGCCGCATCCCTTGCATAGCGCTGGATTGATGTAGGACTTCTTTGTGGCATATGAGAATTCCTCTGCTGCAACTGTCTTTTCGTTCATTGATGCTGCATTGTAAGGACAGACCGAGGCGCAATACCCGCATCCTATGCACTTTGTTTCATCAACCACTGCTGTGATGGCTTCTGCCTGCACATAGCCTTTCATGAGAGGTATCGAGGCTCGAGAGGCAGCAGCATAACCCTGGCAGATGCTCTCTGTAATATCTGCAGGTGCCCTTGCTGTCCCGCACAGGAAAATGCCGTCGGTGGCAAAATCCACAGGTCGAAGCTTCACATGAGCCTCGAGGAAGAACCCATCCTGACCGAGAGGAACCTTGAGCATCTTTGAGATCTCTTCCACATCGCCGTGCGGGACAAGAGGCGAAGATAGTACGATGAGATCAGGTGAATATTCGATCTCTTTTCCCATGAGTTCATGATAGAACTTTACCCGCGCTCTTTCCCCGTTCACCATCACTTCAGGAGGTATTTCCTTTGAATATTTCCTGAATCCAACGCCGAGTTCCTGTGCCTGTCTGTACATCTTCTCATATGTGCCGTAGGCACGGATCCCGTTGTGAAGAATATTGATATCTGCCTCAGGGAACATCTGCTTCAAGATCATCGCGTTCTTTATCGCCACGTTGCAGCAGATCCTGGAACAGTACGCCCGATCCGAACATCTTGCACCGGCGCACTGGATAAAGACAGCACTTTTTATTGTGTGCAATAAGCCCGATCTCAGCCTGTCCTCGAGTTCAAGTTCTGTGAGCACGGCGCCGGCACCATATCCATAGAGACCCAGAGGCTTGAATTCCTCCGCGCCTGTTGCAACCACCAGGACACCAGTTCTGATCTCCAGAGGGCCTTTTTCATTCTCTGCCCACACTGTGAAGTTCCCAATATACCCATCCACCTTTTTCACTCTGGATGAGGTATGGATTTCAATATTCCTGTTGTTTTTCACATTCTCAATGAACTTTGCCAGAACAGGAGATGCATCCCTGCCATCAGGATACAGGGTGTAAAGGTGCCTGAGCATTCCTCCAAGTTCGCTCTCCTTTTCAATAAGATCCACCCTGAACCCCTGGTTCGCAATTGATAATGCTGCAGTCATCCCTGCAACCCCGCCTCCTATTACGAGTGCGGAGGGCGTCACGTTTATCCTGATCTCTTCCTGGGGCTCAAGGAGCGATACCCTTGCCACGCCCATCCTGATAAGGTCTTTGGCTTTTTGAGTCGCAGCCTCCTTTTCCTTCATGTGCACCCATGAACACTGCTCCCTTATGTTCACGAGTTCGAAAAGATAGGGATTAAGCCCTGCCGCAGCCACAGCAGATCTGAAAAGAGGCGCATGTGTCCTGGGCGTGCACGATGCCACGATCACCCTGTTGAGATCGCGGCTCTTTATTGCATTTTTTATCGAAGTAAGTCCGTCGTCTGCACATGTATATATATTTCTCTCAGCATGCACCACGCCCGGAAGAGCCTTTACATATTCCACCACATCCGGCACATCCACATATCCCCCGATATTTGTGCCGCAGTGGCATACGAACACTCCAATTCTCGGAATCATGCAGATCCCACCTCTGCAGCCCGAGCAGCTGCCCCGCTCCCCTGTGCCACTGATTCCGGGATGTCTTTGGGTGACTGGCAGTATCCTGCTATGAATATCCCGGATCTTTTAGAATCAAGCGGCGAGGTCAGCTCATCCATGTTCTCGAAGAAACCGCTCTCATCAATTTCAATGCCAAGGATCTTTGCAAGTTTTTCGCCGCCTTTTGCAGGGACAAGACACGTGCACAGCACCGCCATATCAACCTCAAGCCCTTTCACTTTCCTGTTCACCGTGTCGTCGTACCACACGGTCAGTTTCTTTGTCCCTGCATCCTCTGTGATCTGCCCGGGGCGGCTCCTGATGTACTGTACTCCGTAATCCTTCTCTGCTCTTGCAGTATATTCCTCAAACCCTTTTCCTGTGGCCCTGAGGTCTGTGTAAAAGATGTATGACTGGCTCTCGTCGTAATGCTCCTTTGCAAGTATGGATTCTTTCACTGCATGCATGCAGCACACACTGCAGCAGTAAGGGTTGTGCTGCATGTCCCTTGATCCAACGCACTGGATGAAGGCTATCTTTTCAGGATGTTGTTTCGCCGGCGAGGTCTCAAGATGTCCGGATGTTGGTCCTGAGGCGCATATCATGCGCTCATACTGCATTGCAGTGATCACATTTGCATACCTCCCATACCCGTACTCTGGCATCTGCGAAGGATCGAACAACTCAAATCCTGTTGAAACGATCACAGCCGCAACATCAAGATCCACAAAAGTATCCTCCTGCTCATAATCCACCGCACCTGCACTGCAGACCTTCCTGCACACGCCGCATTTTCCTTTTGTGAGGTATATGCAGTGATCTTTATCTATGGTCATCACCCGTGGAACTGCCTGGGGATATGGCAGGAATATGGCTTTTCTGGTATCGAGGTTGCTGTTGTATTCATTCGGAACTTTTGAGGGGCACCTTGCCCTGCACTCCCCGCACCCGGTGCACTTATCCTCGTTCACATATCGCGCCCTGCGCATCACCCTTGCGCTGAAGTCCCCCGCCTCTCCTGAAAGACCAGCGACCTCTGAATAAGAGAGGATGTCTATATCGGGATGCGCATTGCACTCATTCATCTTTGGAGCAAGTATGCACATCGAGCAGTCGTTTGTCGGAAATGTCTTGTCGAGAAGTGCCATATGTCCTCCTATGCTCGGTTCCCGCTCCACGAGATAGACATGGAAACCCCTGTCAGCAAGGTCAAGTGCTGATTGTATGCCTGCTATCCCTCCACCTATCACAAGCATGCTCTTCATTTCAATCACCAGCCAGCGCTTTACCTGCTGCAACTGCCAGGTCCTCGATCCTGATATCCACTTTTTCTTTCTCCACAGGGATCTGGTTGTGGACAGCGCACTTCAAATGGATCAGGCATTTTGGACATGATGTGATAAGAGTATCGCTGCCTGTGGATTTTGCCTCGATGAGCCTGTTTACCTGCATCTGCTTTGACATGCTCTCGCAGGTCGCCCAGGCGCTCACACCACAGCATGAGGACTCTGCCATGTGATTCCCCATTTCTACCAGCTCCCCCATGCTCTTTATCACATCTCTTGGTGCATCATATATCCCCAGATGACGCCCGAGCCTGCATGGATCATGGTATGTCATGATCCCTGACCTGTTGAACTTGATCCCGTTGTTTTTCATAAGGGATGAGATCAGCTCAGAGATGTGCATTATCTCTATACCTGTGCTTTCAAGGAGATCCGCATAGTCAAGCTTCAGCGTCCTGAGGCACTCAGGGCATGAAGTGACCACGCGGGAAGCCCCGCTCTCCTTTATCATCTCTGTGTTCAATCTCGCCAGTTTCTGGAAGGTCTCAGAATCACCTGTCCAGAGCAGATCGTGGCCGCAGCAGCGCTCGTTCTGCAGGATCGCAGGAACGATGCCTGCAAAATTCAATATCTTTACTGTGCTCTTTGCGATCTCAATCGGGCTTACAAAAGCAGAGAACAGGTTCTCAAAATAGGGAAGACAGCCTGTGAAATACAGCACTTCCCCCTTTTTTGATGTTTTCAGGTCTTTTGCCCAATCTAACCTGTCCTGGACGAGATCCTTTATCGAATGTATCCTCTGGATGGAATGAAGCAATCCTCCCTGCGAGCATCTGCTGGTAAATCCTGAATCGAACGCCATTTTTCTCATACCCCGGATGAATTCTGAATATTTCACAGTTGACGGGCACTTTTTTGAGCAGGCTTCGCATGTCAGGCATGCCCAGAGCTCCCTGTCCCCCTCAATATCCTGTTTCATCCCTGAAAGAGCCCTTTCAACTATTAATCTGGGTGAGAAAAACTCGTTTCCTCTTGCCACAGGACAGGATCCAGTGCATTTCCCGCACTCCACGCAATAGTATGCTTTTGTATTTCTGATGATCTGCTTCATTCTTTTCCTCCATTTCGCGGACCGAGCTCCTTGATCTCCCTGGCAAACTCTTTTATCGTGTTCGCAAATTTTACCCCTTCACTTGCGGAGATCCACTCAAGCCTTATTCTCCGTGCGTCAAGCCCCAGGGTCTTCATTATCCCGAGGAGCATCCTGAATCTCTCCTCTGCCTTCTTATTCCCGGAGACGTAATGACAATCGCCGATGTGGCAGCCGGCGATCATCACCCCGTCAGCTCCGAGTTCCAGTGCTTTCAGGATATAGGAGGGAAAAACCTGGCCAGAGCACATCGTTCGTATGATCCTTACATTGTGAGGGTACTGCAGCCTGCTCGTGCCCGCAAGGTCAGCGCCAACATAACTGCACCAGTTGCAGCAGAACGCGATGATCCTGGGGTCAAATTCAGTCATGCTTCACCTCCAAGTACAGCTTCGAGCATGGCAAAGGTGGCGGTGTCCGTGAAATTCCTGAGCTTTATCGAGCCGTTGCAGCATGCAACAGTGCATGCACCGCAGCCCTTGCACAAAGCAGGGTTGATTCTCGCCGCATTCCTTGAGTCAAGTGTGATAAGCTCTATGGCTCCGTATTCGCAGATATCCTTGCAATCGCCGCATCCCCTGCACAGCCTCTCGTCAACCTCAGATATCAGCGGGGATAGCTCAAGAACTTTGTGCGAGATAACGCCAAGAGCGCTCGATGCGGCTCCTTTTGCCTGCGCAACAGTGTCGGGAATGTCTTTTGGACCCTGGGCAGTCCCTGCAAGGAACACCCCGTCCACAAGCGTCTCCACAGGTCTCAGCTTTGCGTGCGCTTCCATGAAGAACCCGTCCGAACCTGTGGCTATGCCGAGCAATTTCTGGATCTTCGCTGAATCAGACCTTGGAACCATTCCCACAGACAGCACTGCCATATCAACTTCGTTCTCCATTACCATACCCAGGAGCGTATCGTCTGCACGGACGACCACATTACCGTTATTCTCTTCAAAGATCTCCGCAACCCTGCCGCGCATGAATTTGATCCCGTGCTCCTGTGTGCGCTTATAAAATTCCTCATAGCCTTTGCCAAAGGCTCTGATATCTATGTAATAGATGAAGATCTCTGCATCTGGGTGATGTTCCTTTATGAGGAGCGCGTTCTTTATTGCATGCATGCAGCACACCCTTGAGCAGTACTTATTCGCATGCTCGTCCCTTGATCCCACGCACTGCACAAAGGCTATCCTCTTAGGGACTGCACCGTCAGAAGGTCTTATCACCTCTCCTTTCGTGGGACCTGCTGTGTGAAGCAGCCTTTCAAGCTGAAGCCCTGTGATCACGTTTTTGTATCTTCCATACCCCAGCTCTTCCTTTGAAGTCGGGTCAAAAGGATCAAAGCCTGATGCAACCACCACAGCCCCTACCTCCTCTTCCACGATCTCGTCCCCGAGCTCGTAGTCGATCGCCCCTGCAGGGCACACTTTCTTGCATATCCCGCATTTTCCCTTAGTAATGTATACGCAGTTTGCCCTGTCGATCACAGGAACGTTCGGGACTGCCTGGGGGAACAGGGTGTAGATGGCTTTTCTTTTTCCCATTCCTTCGTCGTACTCGCCCGGCACTTTTGTGGGGCATCTGGCAGTGCACTCCCCGCAGCCTGTGCAGAGATCAGGGTTCAAGCCTCTTGATTTTTTCCTGATCTTCGCATGGAAATTGCCTATGAATCCAGAGATCTCCTCCACCTCTGAATAGGTGTGCAGCCTGATCTTCGGGTTTGTTGAGACCTCTACCATTCTCGGAGTGAGGATGCAAGCAGAACAATCAAGGGTTGGAAAGGTCTTTCCAAGCTGGGACATCCTGCCGCCAATGCTCTGCTCCTTTTCCACGAGCACCACCTCATACCCGATATTTGCGATGTCAAGCGAGGTCTGTATTCCGGCGATCCCTGCTCCTATGACAAGAACGCGCTGGATGACATCTGCAGGCAGGCTCTCAAGCGACTCATCCTTTTTCACCTTAGCCACAGCGATCCTGACAAGGTCAAATGCCTTCTCTGTCGTCTTCTCTTTTTCAGAGTGCACCCATGAGGCCTGCTCTCTTATGTTTGCGATCTCAAGAAGGAAAGGGTTGATCCCTGCCTCTGAAAGCACCTTCCTGTACGTGGACTCATGCATGCGCGGAGAACAGGCAGCCACAACCACCCTGTCGAGATCCATGCTCCTGATATCTTCCTTTATGAGATCCTGCCCTGGATCAGAGCACAAATACCTGTAGTCCTTTACCACTGAAACATCTTTCAGTTTCGCAGCCTTTCTTGCCAGCTCTTCCACATCAATCATGCCTGCTATGTTGGTTCCGCAGTGGCAGATATAGATCCCGATATTCGTCATCTTCTACCTCCGTTGAGCTTATCGAGCAGAGGTTTTGCGGGGATGCTGTGAAAATCAAGACCGAGCTCATGCTGTCCCATCCCCAGCCCCATCCCTATGAGCTGAGTAAAATAAAGCACTGGAACACGGAACTCCTGCCCGAATATTTTCTTGATCTCAACCTGACCTCTATCGAACTCGAGATGGCATGATGCACACTGGTCAACGATGCAGTCCCCGCGCGCTGATATGATGTTGTTGAGTTTTTCTCGTGTGAAATCCAGGGTGACATCAAGGTTCCTGGCACGTACCCCTCCTCCGAACCCGCAGCACATGGTCTTGTCCTTATAATCCACGCTTCTTGCACCTGAAGCTTCCACGATCTCGTCCAGAAGCCTGGGCCGCTCCGAGCTTCCGTGCTTTTTCATTTCAGCCGGCTTCAGGAAGTGGCATCCGTAGTGTGTGCACGCTCTCACGCCTTCGAGGCTGGTGTTCATGGCTTCCTGGATTTTTTTCACTCCTATATCCTCGGAAAAAACCTCGATTACATGTTTTATCTTTGAAGTCCCTTTGAATTCACATCCCACTTTTGAGAGGATGCCATTTATTTTCTCCTTCAGTTCTTTATTCCCTTTCAGGAGAAAGCTTGCTTCAGTGAGCGAGCCGTAGCAGCCGTTGCACATCGTTATTATATCCTTCCCTGTCATCTCGCCAAGGGCTATGTTCCTTGCAGCGATCGCAAGCCATGAATCGAGGTGGAATGAACTGAAGACCCCGGGTGCAGGACAGCACGATGCCCCGTTGATCTGAACAAGTTCCACATCGAAATGCCCCAGGATCCTGGTTGAGGATGCCTCGATCCCGGGGTAGCGGTTCGGGATTATGCATCCCAGAAAAGATGCGTACTCTTTCATTTTCTCCCCCGAAGTTCCATAGTCTTCCAGTCAAACCCGACGATCCGGTCAAAGCCCGTGAGTTTCAATATCTCCTGTACAGCCCTGAGCGCTTCCGGATATGAATGTGTGGTTGGAGGGAGGCTGCTGAGCCCGAGTTCTTCTCTCAGTTTTTGAACTTCCTCGCTGACAGGAACCCCGTGCCCGGTCCTTAACACATAGCTTGCAGTCATCCTGTGAGCCTCTGCCATATGGCCCTGGCTCACTGCCATATTGCGCAGCACCCGTATGATGTCAGTGGTCTTTACACCGCGCGGGCACCTCTCATAGCACGTATAGCAGGTGGTGCAGAGCCAGAGGTCATCGCCTTCGAGCACGCTATCCCTGAAACCGAGCAGCATCTCTCTGAAGAGCTTCCTGGTGCGAAAAGCTGTCCTTCTGCTTGACGGGCAGCTTCCTGTGCAGCAGCCGCACTGAACGCAGGATTCCACTGAATGGAGCATGTCCTCGCTGAAAATCTTCTTTCCGATCTCAATGAAATCTTTGAAAAAGCTGCTGTTTAATTCATTGATACGGGTGATGTTAGCTGGCATATTGATTTTCCACGACTGGTTCTGTGTCTTCAAATTCAAGTTGCGATGCCATCAATAAATAGGTTGGTGAGCAAAAGATGGCATCAGGAAAAATAAAGATCTGATTCTTTTGAGCCTGAATAATGCTCATTTTTTTAAAAAAACATTCATTAGCAATTTTAATTAAAAAATAAAATTCTTTGTGCTAATATTTGTTCATACAAAATTTAATAGCCTTTAGAATAAAATAGGAAACTATTTAATTGATGCCACTATAGATTATTTTGAATATGGTAGTCAGGAAACATATTTCCCTTGAGAGGAAATATGCAGATAAAGTAAAACCATTCTTGGCAAAGCATGATGGAAATTTCAGCGCGGCTATACGAGAGATCATAGATATTGCAGTGAATCCCAGGATCGTCCTGACGCATTCAGAGGGCGCTGTGCTTTTTGATCCCCCGATAGCAGGATGGCTTCTCAGGAAGACAAAGGACATGGTGCCTGAGAAAGAAATACTGGACGAAACCGCAGATCCGCTGCTCTTTAACTCCATATCCAGAACGATGGAATATTTTGATGCCAAATTCAAAGAGCTGGGGTGGGGAGTAGAGTTCAGGATGGAGAGTGACACTGCTGTTGCCACTGCCTCATTGACCATAAAAGGCGAGAATTATCAGCTTGTAGACCTTGCTGCAAGGCTTTTCTCTCTGTATATGGCATCCCAGAAGCATCTCGGGATAGAGACCCTGCACAGAAAAACAAGGTCGATCAGGCTCGCATACAGGCAGAGGGAAAGCGAGGAAGCGGCACTGGACGATCTTACCGGGCATCTGGGCGCAATGCAGGAGCTATCCAGAGAGATTGAAAAGAGACCTGAATTCTGGCAGGCGATAGCGAAAAAGCACCGGAACTGCAATTATAAGACAGTCACTCTTCACTTCAACCATTTTGAGGATCTGCTTGCAAAGAAGACGCCCAGCGGGGAGATCGGGATCGAATCAATGGCAAAGCGTCCTATCGCGGATATTCCATTGAGCGAGTTCCTCCAGTTCATGAAGAACGTGTATGAGACAGCGCATATCGTGGAAAGAATAGATATCGAGGGAGATGTCATCAAGGTGTTCCACGGCTACAGGCATCCCAGGGCTGTGGATACCCTGAAGAATATATTCCTTCACCTGCTGGAGGCGAACGGTCATACCTACCAAGCCAGGTCAACAAGGAACCTGATAATATTAAGGCATATGCCGGAGATAGGGATCAAGATCTCAGAGCTGATCTCAAATCTCAGGAAATCTGGCAGCAGCTTTGATAACGAGCTGATCGGTTTTCTCACTTTCTTAAGCGGTCTCAAGGAAGCTCCCGATGTGGGTGAATCCATACGCGCCCTGGGCTACAGGATGAGCAAGCAGATCCTGCGCGAATACGAGAAAGAGCATAACATACGCGTATGGGATCTCAGGATCTTCAAAGAGGCGTTCTCTGTGCTTGACTCAAAGATAGGGAGGCTGTCTGAGTGGAGAT
>JAPZAV010000029.1 GCA_027460465.1 Candidatus Methanoperedens sp.
CGAGAACAGGCTATCTCATATATTGACCATCTTAAACAGTATGGATCTGCATATGAACCTATTAAAGGAGAGGTAAGATGTGCATTTTGATTATGTGAGCATGGTAGACGTTAAATTGCCCCGATAGGGGCTTTCTTGAACTATCCTTATATTTTTTCATACAGGTATCTCCTATTTTTAAAGTGTGGTTATAAAAATTCAAGTTATTTAAACTCGAATTAACTCCCATTTTTTATTTGGTGAATAAGCCTATATAAAGTTTGCCACAGGTAAATTTCATTTCCTCTTCTCAAACTGCAGCAGATACAGATCAGGTCTTGGCATCTTCCCCTCGCCGCGCGCGAACTCTGGATAGCACCTGGAACAGAGCACGCGCCAGTTGAGCGAGGCAACGATGGAACTCCCTGGCACGATGCGCGCGAACGTAACCGTGGGCCTGACACCCAGATTTCCTGCCATTTCTTTGAGGAAAGGAGCAAGCTGAGGCTCGAAAACCTCAAGATCGTCCACTTCAAGCCCCCGCATATTCGCGGTGATCCCATTGCATCCGCAAGGCAGTGCGAACATATCAAGCTCGATCAGCAATATCGGTCTTCCTACCAGTTTCCTGACCTTTTCCTCAAATTCAGATCTGTTCTTCAGAAGCTCTGCTGTGCTCATGCTTTCACCCATGGCGCAAGCGACTCGGATCCTGTCCCGCCTCTTGTATAGATCTGAGTGATCCTCTTTGTAAGTGCTTTGCAATAGCCGCATTTGTTACAGACTTTCCTGCAGTTCTTCCACTGCTCTATCACGCCATCAAGGCTTTTATTGGGTATATAGAACAGATCCTTCAGATCCTTGGGACAATCGAGAAGATCCATAAGATTCCCATCATAGCTCTCGCTGTGGTATGCGTTCAGGCAGTTAAGTATCCATTCCACGAAATGAGTCCTTCCTCCGATCTTGAAAACGTCAGTGATATCCCTGTACTGCTTCAGATCCTCAGGTCTGATCCAGGGAGATTTAATTATAAGCTCGGGGTTTACGATCCTCAATTCCAGGCATTTGAAGTAATAATAGTCATCCAGCACATTGGGTCTTGGCTCCGGCCCGAAGGCATGGGAGAAGAAATTGAAATGGGCGTACCTGAAAGGACATCGATACAGGCATCCCTCATTTACCAGAAGCTTCAGTTCGCAATCAACCGAATCCCGAATCGCATGGAGAACATCAAAATGGCGATTCACGTTTGAATCAATGACTATCGAATCCGCTCCCAATCCTTTGTAGAACTCTGCCTTCTGGGGCGAATCCACAAAAGCAAGCACAGAGACCACGACATCAACATCGAAATCCCTTGAGATCATCTCCACAAGATAAGGGTCAGCGACCACGATCGAATCAACACCGATATCCACCAGTTTCTCGATATACCAGTGGTTTATCCTGAACCCCTCAGGCGTGAACTGCCGACCTCCCATGCAGCTTGAGTTCAGTACAAGCTCCATCCTGACCCCATGTTTGTGAGCATACTCTGTCTGAGCAGCGATATCTTCAAGCTGGGGAGATGCGAGATTGCTCCTGCCTGTGCCTATGTAATCCGGCGAACCTGCCATGAATATCGAGTATATCTTATCCTTTGCAGTCAGCAATTCTTTGAGGCTGTTGATATGCCCTGGAGAAGGAACAAAGAATTTCATGGCTTCACCTGTTATTTGCATTCATGATAAATGTTTTGTCGTGTACTGGATCACTTCCTGATCATCATAATTCCGGATTTCAAAACCTGTGTATTGGTTACGAACCTTGCCATGGGCAGCACTATCTGTATCGGTGTTGTGGAGATCCTTGCTTTCATATTCCAGTCAAGTACCTGCCGTGCATAATCAGGCGAGAACCTTATGTTCTGTCCTGTTTGAGCCAGACCGCGCACTGCGTACAGGAACCCCGTAAAGATTCCTGTGTATGCCGGATTTTTAAGACCATAAGTAATGTCGATATCCAGATATTTTAATCTGAAAGCGGCTATGATATCTCTTACAAGTCGAAAAAGCGGAGCGATCATATTTTTAATCTGCATCATATGAAGCCTGGTTTTTCCGGGTTTTTCATGACCATCCGGTTTATCCTTATGCTTCAAACTGGCAATCCTGTGGCGTAAAATCAGGATCTCCATCCGCTGACTCTCCAGGACGTATCTGATATGAAACATCAGCCAGATAATGCTGAAACTCCCTCTTATTTTCCCTCCTGAACCTGCGATTTCTGCCGCAGCCGTCAGAGGGGATAAAAGCACGACTAACAGGATAACAATAATCCCAGCCAATATGAACCAGACCATTGACTTTCAGATTTAATCTTCTGATTTTTCTTTTTCAGGCGATTCTTCTTTCTTGCCCTCCCTGATTGATTTGTATATCTCCATTATTTCAGGAATTACATCTGCCATTTGCGAGATCGCACCTTTTCCTTTGACTGTGTACAACTGCACATCCTCTTTTGTCACCACAAGGAATGCCACAGGTTCGACGAGACAGCCGCCGCCTCCGCCGCTGCCACTTCCTTCATTACCCGATTTGTTCCTGCCTTCGCCGACTCCGCCTCCAAAACCGAAGCTGACCTTTGTTATAGGTATGAGCGTTTTTCCTTCGATATTCACAGGCTCTCCGATTACGGTCTTCGTGGAAATCATGCTTGCGATTTCCTCTGTAATGGTCTTCAGGATCTCTTCTAATTTCATTTGATCAAGCCCCCATAGTAATATCATTATTCCTTATCTTATTTCTATTTAACTGCAATAACCTATTTATCTATTAAGCTCTTTTTTATTGATTGATATAAGGGGGAAAAATATGAACTGTGATATATGCGGGCAACCCACAATGAACAAGAAAGGAATATGCGATAGATGCGGCAGGATCATGGATAAAGTGATAAGAGATGTCGGTTCTGATGTATGGGAAAAGATAGACGACTGCAAGTATATCTATCCAATGATCAAGCGGGTAGCAGAAGGCGATCTCCGGACACAGGATGTTGTGAACGCGCTGCTGAAAGGAGAGATGGATTAGCTCACGAGATCTTTATTTTTTTTACACTGCAGTCTCTTCCTGCAATAATATCCACATCCAGATCTCCGCAATCCGGGCATCTGACTGCTGGAAGGATAAAATGGAGCTTCTCAAAGAACTCGATAGGGCCGTTGTATGAGCATTTTTTGCAGTTTATTAAAGGTCTGATCACCTGGATATTGTATCTTGCACCTTCTGCGATCGTGCCTGAGGTTATTGTCTCAAAGATGAACCTCATCTGGTCAGGGTTAAGCGCAGTAAGCTCTCCGATCTCGATGAATACCTCGTTCACTTTCTTTGCTTCGTTCTTTTTCGCAGCTTCAAGCACAGCATCCACGATGGCTCCGGCGATCGAGACCTCATGCATCAGCCTTCATTCCCTCACGACCTCGATCTCGGATTTCAGCTGGATGCACCTGGCAGCGGCATAGAGCAGGGATGAGAAGGCGCACACTGTCCCTATGCCCTTTCCCAGGAGCGCCCCTTCCTTTTTGACCAGTGCAGTGATGTAGGTATCCATTCTGACATCTGTGGTCATGTTCTTATTTTCAATGGCTGTGAGGAGATTATTGGCTTCCTCTCCTGTGTTTTTCCCCTGCAGGCAGAGCTTCACAGGACATACCCTGCAGTATTCCTTGAACAGAGTGCCCCATTTCGGTCCTGCGATCCCTGCATGTACTTCAGCGACCACGCCTGCATATGCGATGCAGCACCTCAATGCCCTGCCGAGCACCTTCCCTTTCTCAACGATCTCGCAGCATACCCTGCCGTTCTTAAAAAAGAAATAATTCTCCATCCCGCGCTCGTACTTATCTTTCCCTGTGTTCCTCTTGTCCATGAGTTCCTGTTTTATCTTCAAAGCCAGCTCTGGTGCTCTCGGGATCGTGGCAGCAGTACCGCAGGTGGGGCAGTAGGAGATCGGACCCACAGCGATTTCATTATCATTTTTATCTATGAACGCCACCTCAACACCCCAGGAATTGCGCCTGATTGCCACGCGTCCTCCGCTTTTCCAGACCTCGTTGTACGCAGAGGCTACAGGTGTGACAACCCTGCCATATCCGTAGATATCTGCCACTTTCTCCATGTCTATGATGCACTGCAGGGACTTTGTGAGCTCGGATTCTATCTGCTCTGGAAAGAACCCTCCTTCGACCATTGCAAAAAGTATGGCAGGAGGCCAGGTTATGCCTTCGCCCTCGCCCACTGTATTGCCTTTTTCATCAAGGATCCTGGAGCCCACTCCATCGGGTCTCTCCCATGTCAGTGCTTTTCCCCCAAGCAGGGAAATCTCTTTGAGTACCTTGTGGGTGGTGCCGCAGTTCCCATCCTCTATCCGCAATTTCCCTTCAAGGTTTTTCCTTACACGCTCTACGAAATCCATAACTATTCCTTGTTCGTAATATAACGAATTATAATTACTTAAAGATTGTCATGGATTTACAACGATCGTCTGGTTTTTAGAACGTCTGGAATCTTTGATAGAAAACGTGTATCTACCCGGACTCTTGAAAGTATACTCAAAGTAATCATAATTGTCGAACAGTAATCCAGCCTGACTTGTCCAGAGTCCATCATTGCTGATTATTGTAAGCTCGTATCTCTGGGTGTCTTGATTTATCCACTTAACGGAATCTCCGACATTAATGGAGAAATTCGATGGATCAAAGCTGGGTGGTAAATTAACAATGGTATCTCCCTGAGCTGCTCTGATCCTGTAAAAACCATAATCGCTATCCAGTAAGACGGAATAATTAACAGGAGGCTCGGTACGGGGAGTGGGTGTCGGGGTGGGTGTCAGTGCAGGGATTTCAGAGCTTATATTGTCAACTACAGTTCGTTCAGGTGTTGGCTGGGCAGTTGGCGTGGGAGTTCCGACTGGCGTCTGCTCAACACATCCAAGAAATATCAAAGACAGGATCACTAAGATCGCAATGAGTATAGTATGGTTTTTCATACCCGCACCATAGTTTAAATGGTGCTGGTTATAAATAATATTATCGGTTTATTTTATAGGCAAAGAGAGAATAAATTATATACAAAAACATCATCATGCAGAACCATGACTATCCAGATAGATGATCAGGGATGGGGCACGCCTGTTGGAGGGGTAGGGATCATAGTGCTGCGAGAAGAGACAGGGGAGATACATTACGACATCGTACCTGTGGAGCATTTCAATTTAGAGACTTTTAAAAAAAAGATATATCTTGACAGCGCCAGAAACATCGTGGAGCAGGGATTCATTAAATTGAAAGTACCCAAGGATGAGGAAATAGAGATATGTTCAGGATGCATCCATGATAAAACCGCGGAATGGCTGAAAAATAAAGGTCATAAGTTCACTGTTACGAAGATCAATGGTACTGCGCAGAAGAAGGGGGAGACCATGTTCATCGAATATCTCCGCAGGCTCGGTGTTCCGAATCCTCCTGCGATCGTTGAGGAAACCGTGGATGAATACAAAGCTCAGTTCTTTTATCTGATGGACTGGGTCAGGGAGGATCCAGAGAAGAAGAAGCATCTCTGCAAGACAGGGTGGAAGTATCTTATCAAATTCTTTAAAGGTAAGAAGCAGAGATGACCCTGCATGAATCGCATCCATGTGGCTTCATTGAACAGGAATAAGATCGATGCTGTGAAAGAGGTCTTTCCCGCCTTTCAGGTTGAAGGGATTGCATGCAGGTCTGGTGTAAGGGAACAGCCTCTCACCCTCAATGAGATCATAGAAGGGGCGATATTCAGGGCAAAGTCGGTTTTCAAAGATTGCAAATATTCAGCTGGCATCGAGGACGGTATTGCGCCTGTTCCAGAAACATTGAGCGGTTATATGAATTTTTGCTGCTGTGCGATCTATGATGGCAGGAGGACATACCTTGGTCTTGTACCGGCTTTTGAGTATCCTCCCGAATGCACAGACAGGGTCGTGGATGAAGGCATCACGATATCAGAGGCGTTTATTTCGATCTCTGGCAAGCCAGATATCGGGTATGACGAGGGCATCATTGGATGGCTTACAAAAGGGAACATAAATAGAAAAGATTATACAAAGTATGCCGTGGAAATGGCAAAGCTCCAGATAGAAAACATTACGCTGTACCCCTGAAAAAAGAACAGCAGCGCAAAAACTTGTATTCTCTGAAGAATATAAAATGGAATAGAAACCTTTTTTAATCATAAAATCAATACATCAACTGATTATAATAATTATCATGACCATGATAGAAAACGCCCTTATATCAGCCCAGGCTGGCTATTTGATCTGGCAGAAAGACGTTCAGAGCCATCCTTTTTTCAGCTATATGCTCTGGCATCTGCTGCTTTTTGTCATTCTTTTGATAATATTCTATGAATCCAGGCACGGGTTCAGAAAAACGATCAGCATTTTCTCCTTTATTTTCCATTTATTCAAGCGAAATGGCAAGGACAATGACCTGAATATTACGATATCAAGATATAGAGATAGATCCAGGAAGGTACATCTTAGCACTGTCATGATTGCAGTAGGCATCACGCTTTCTGTCGCTTTCGTTCTATACTCAGAACTTGTTTTCTTCTCGGTTGTGGTTTCAGATTCCATGAACCCGACCCTGAGGAAGGGAGACCTGATTCTTGTGCAGAACATCTATGTGAAACCTGAGGCAGGGGACATAATTACAGCGAAAGTCCCTGATGTAAGATTGCCAGTGATGCACAGGATTGTCTCGATCTCAGGGGATGAGATAAGAACAAAAGGAGATGCCAATGCAGTTGAGGACTCGTGGAGGATTAAAAAGAGCCAGATACTGGGAAAAGGCTTTCTGATCTCAGGGAAACCTGTGGTTATCCATAATCTCGGCTATTACTTCATCGTGGATGCGAGCGCTGGAGGCAAGGCATACGGGCCTGAATTCGATGCTGTATCAAAACTGATAAGAGGGGTCAAAGCAGCAGGGCTAATGATTTTCATTGCCTGTGTCATTCTTTATCTGATCATCTCTATCAGGGACGCGAAAAGGACAAGATGGGAATGAAGAATACTGATGGAAAAAACGGCGGCGAACCGTTCAGCGATAGAGCAGGCACTTTCATAAGACACCTCTCATCCTCTGAATATGTGGCAGTGCTGTCCATGATAGTCGCCTCCGTATATCTGATGCTCACCTCATTTTTCCCTATCCTGTACAATCTTACCTCTTCCTTTGACCCGATAGATTTCTTGAAGAATGTCTTTTACTTTATAATAGGCATGGGAACGCTCGCAGGCGTATCTTTTCTATTGAGAAAAGAAACATATCTGCAGCATATCGCAGATGAGACTTTTGAAAATGTGATCTACCACAGGCTTGAGCCGGTTCTAAGAGACGTTGCTGAAGTCCAGGTGGATCTGACAAACGTGCAAAATCAGCTCGATATGATGAATAAAAACATCCAGCACCTCTCGAAAAAAGAAGCATCTCCTGTTTCTCAGGTTTCCCTCAATACATCCTACCATGTGAAGTATATCGTATTGATAAATCTCACCCTGGCAGTATTCATTTTCATGCTTCAGCGTCCCCTGGGCTACGTACCATACGCGATCACTGTGCTGTACATCATATGGTGGTTAGTGATCACAGGTGAATATAAGCTGTGGAACATTGATGTGGTCTGGACCTGGGTGTTCGTTCCAGTGCTTGTGCTGCCTGTTTATACGATAGCAATGAATTCCTACCTGCCTGATTATATCCTGTTCAGCAGCCTGTTCATCGGTCTTGGAATCTATTCGTTTTCATACTATTCCTGGTGCTCTTATATGATCAGAGGAGTCATGCCTTTCAATCTTCAGGATGTCCTGGACAGCGCACAGGAAAAAATCTCGATCGCAAAAGAACATCCGGCAAGATTGGTCCAGAATCCAGATCTTGCTTTCAATCTGAAGATGCCTTCCAGGAACCAGGCAGGCAGGAATATGATTTTGCTTGCCATAGCATTGTTTTGTGTAACATGGTTCGGATATGCAATCCAGCATAACATGATACCGAATGTGAGCTGGGAAGCCATCGGATTAAAGAATTTTGTCTGGTCAGCCTCACACACATATGTCCTGAACCTTGTTGGTTTGATTCTGATCCTGCTTGGATTAAAATTTTTGAAAAGAACAGAAACATGAGATCAATAGTATTAGCCCTTGCCGCAGTCACTGTGATCCTGTCTACCACTGCACTTGCGGATGATTGCGATTATATCAATGGCAAAAAGATATGCTGGGAAAGCGGGTCAAGCCTGACCCTCGGCTGGGCATATTCAAAAAGCTCTGTGGGCACATATCAGATAGAAGCCAGGGATTTTAACTGGCTTGGCTCTGTGTTTATCAGGGTCTCCCATAACAGCATAGTCAGAGAAGGGATGTTATCTGAAGGCGAGTCGTATATTTTTGATTTCACGAAGGACAGTGGTTTTGAAGGAATAAAGATAGTCGCAGACAAGATCTCAAACGTAAACCCGATGCCATATAATATCGGGACATATCCAAACGATCCACTCGCAAAGATCACGGTCAAGCTGCCTGTGGTAGAAAAGAAGAAAACCCCTTCTCTGAGTGTGAGCATCACCACCGAGGGCGAGACAAAAGCTGGTTCCAGGATAGCAGCGTATATAAAGGCTGAGAATTCCGGGGACGCGGATCTTCTTGATACTGAACTCTTTATGTGCTTTGCCGGTCTAAAACCTGTGAAAGAGTTCGATATAGCTGATGGTTTTCTGACAGAGGCGACACAGGCTGCTCCTGAATTTCAGTGGCAGAACGCAAGCAGGTACAGGCTTACACCGTTCTATCCCTCCACCGTCAGTAATGGATTCCTGATCAGAATACTGAACTTTTCCAACAGCTCCGTCCCAATAAGCGCAGGCTACAACCTTTCCACGAAAAATGGTACGCTCACAGAAGGCGGGTCAATAATCTTCAATTTTACAGGGGATAAAGAGTACAGAGGGATAAAAATGCTGGGAAGTAACTTTTCAGAAAGTTCAGCCGAATTGCAGGTTCAATCTCCAGCGGCAGACTGCCTGAAGCGGCGATATATCAGGATTTTTGCAGGGAGCAGTCAAACCACGAAGCTCAGTCTTCTGATACCTTCTTCCTATGAAAAGACTTTTACGCTGTCTGCCACTGCAAACGGGAAAGATGGAGAGGGCAGTGTTTACAGTGCAGAAAAATCAATAACGATCTATGCTTCAAGCACTCTCGGCATTAAAAAGAGTTCCACAAACTCGATACTTGGGGAAAGGCTGTATCCTGAGTCATATCACGGCATCAGAGCAATAAACAATTTGACCTATGTCAATATCCGTGTTGAAAATCTGCAGAGTTATACCGTGTACGGCGTGAAACTCATTGATGCTGTTCCTCCGAGTTTCAGCCTCCCAGAAGACAGGAACAGGACTTCAGTTTCATGGGATTTTGACATCAATGCAGGAGAATATAAGGAATTCAGATATACACTCGCGGCAAAAAGACAGGGAGTTTACAATCTTCCAAAGGCAGAGCTTATCTGGAACGAATGGGGGGAAGAAGTGCATAAAGAATCGGAATC
>JAPZAV010000030.1 GCA_027460465.1 Candidatus Methanoperedens sp.
AAGAGATGCTGCTTGAAGCAGGATACAGCGCCAGGATTAAATTAAAGCTCATCACGAACACGGGCAGCAAGGTAGCAGAGTCCACAGCATTTCTTGTAAAGCAAGAACTTGGGGATATCGGTATCGAGGTTGATATCAAGCTTGTTCCATGGGAAACTGAACTTCGCAAATATTATATGAACAAAGTCCCTGGCAGTAATCAGCAGCCGAGGAACAATAATGGTCAAAGAGCGGTGAGCGAGGAACCCTGGGATCTCATCCTTGCAGGGCATAACACAGATCCTCTGCAGCCATCAGGAAGCGAGGTGTTTTTTGCCTCTGATGGCGGCTTGAACATCTATGGTTATTCAAACCCGGAGGTTGATTCCCTGTTCAAGAAAGCGCGCTCAAAAGAGGCGCTGGACAAGAACGCCAGAAAAGAAATATATGCTGAGCTCTCAAGGCTCATCTCAGAAGATCAGCCCCTTGATTTTTTCACGTTTCCCACCGCAAACATTGCATTCAGGGCGAACGTTAAAGGGATTGATCAGGGGATCAATATGAACTATAACTACCAGGAGTGGTATTCTGGGTGAGATCCTACATCGCAAAGAGGCTGCTTCATACCGCACTCATCTCATGGGGCGTGATGACCACAGCCTTTATCCTGATGAGGATAGGCCCAAATTCCCCTGCTGATAAATACCTTGCAGGTCTGGGCGCTGGTCATAATGTAACACAGGTGGTCGCTGCCATAGAATCAAGGTACGGGGTGGATAAGCCTCTGTACGAGCAGTATTTTAGCTATATAACTTCGCTTCTCCAGGGCGACTGGGGCTGGTCTTTCGGTACATCGATGCCTGTGATGGAATTAATAAAAACCCACTGGATATATTCCTTCCAGCTCATCCTGTTGAGCACGATATTCGCCGTCGTTCTCGGGATAGCGCTCGGCATATTTGCTGCAGTGAGAAAGAATACAGCCGCAGATCATGCTGTTGCTTTTTTTTCATTCGCGGGCATCTCGATCCCGAATTTCTGGCTCGGCATCATGCTTATTCTTATTTTTTCTGTGAAGCTTGGCTGGTTTAAGACCTACTATGATACAAGCCTTCCCATGTTCTCGCTTGAGAACCTGCATGCACTCGTGCTTCCGGTGTTCACCCTGGGCACTGGCATGGTTGCAGGATACAGCAGGTATGTCAGGAGCGCAATGCTCGATAACCTGGGAAAGGACTTTGTCAGGACAGCAAGGGCAAAAGGTCTGCCTGAGAGCATTGTCATAAGAAAACATGTATTCAGAAACGCCATGCTGCCTGTTATTACGATCATCATGCTGGATATGGGAAGCATCGTTTTCGGGGGCGCCTACATAACCGAGGTGATATTCGGGATACCTGGACTTGGCTGGATGTCCCTGAAAGCAGTATTTGCAGATGATTATGCGGTTGTACTGGCAGTTACATTGATCGGGGCTATCATTACTCTGCTATTCAATCTGCTCGCAGATATCGCATACATGTATCTTGACCCGAGAATACGATACGAGTGAGAACATGAAACTTGCAGCATACTACTGGGAACGCATAAAGCGGCAAAGACCTGCGATGTTCGGACTTGGTTTCATCATATTCTTGATAATCCTGGCAACCCTCGGAACCTATTTTACAAAGAGCCCTACAAAGGTAAATTTTGATGAAAAAAACCTGCCCCCTCCTGGTTATACAGTGGAGCATTCCATGTACAGCGCGCAGAATGAGAGCTTCATCACTACTTTGCAGGAAGGAACATGGGAGCATCCTCTTGGCACGGACAGCATGGGGCGGGATATGCTGGCTCAGCTTGTCTCAGGCGCAAGGGTCTCACTGCTCGTGGGTTTACTTGCAACAGGCATTGCTATTATCATAGGTGCGGTCATAGGGGTCACCTCTGCCTACTTCGGGGGAGCGATGGATGATATCCTGATGAGAACAACGGATGTGATGATGACCTTCCCATTCCTGCTTCTCCTGATATTGATCGTGTATCTTTTTGGTGCAAGCCTGACATTAATAATACTTGCCATAGGCCTGACAGGCTGGACAGGGACCGCCCGGCTTGTGAGAAGTGAGACCCTCTCTCTTCGCACCCGTGAATTCATAATGGCTTCAAAAGCCCTGGGCGCAGGGGATCTCAGGATAATTTTCCGCCATCTGCTCCCCAATACCCTGAGTTCGATAATCGTGCTTGCCACGCTTTCGATCCCGGGCGCTATCCTGGCAGAAGCTGTGCTGAGCTTCATAGGTCTTGGAGATCCGACCGTGGCGAGCTGGGGGAATATATTAAATGCAGGGCAGGGAAGCCTCGAGACTGCGTGGTGGGTGGCTGTGGAGCCTGGAGTTATGCTTTTTCTCACTGTGCTGTCATTCAATTTTTTGGGTGATGGTCTGCGCGAAGCCTTTGATCCAAAAGGTGAGTGAATGGAAAACAGCGCAGTCCTTTCAGTAGATCACCTTCAAACCTGCTTTTTTACGAAAAAAGGAAAAGTAATGGCAGTGGATGATGTTTCCTTTGACCTCCTCAAAGGAGAGATCTTATGCATCGTGGGTGAGTCGGGTTCAGGCAAGACAGTTACCGCACTTTCAATACTCCGCCTGATCGATCATCCTGGAAGGATTACCGGCGGGAAGATCATGTTCGGTAAAAAAAATCTGCTTGAGCTTACAATTCGCGAACTGCAGGACATACGGGGCAACAGGATCTCCATGATCTTCCAGGATCCGCATTCCTCGCTCAACCCTGTTTTCACAACAGGTGATCAGATAAGCGAAGCAATAACAGCCCATCGGAGTGTTTCCAGAAAAGAGGCAGATGCCCGGGCTATCGAGCTTCTGGAGCTTGTAGGAATTCCCATACCAGAGGAACGGTTTCATGAATACCCGCATCAGTTCTCAGGCGGGATGAAGCAGAGGGCAACAATAGCCATGGCACTTGCCTGCGCTCCTGATATACTGATCGCAGACGAACCCACCACAGCACTTGATCTCACGATCCAGGCTCAGATGCTGGATCTTTTTTCAGAACTTCGAAAAAAATTCAATATGTCGATCATCTACATAACCCATGATCTTGGCGTGGTCTCTGAGATCGCAGACCATGTCGCGGTCATGTATGCAGGCAGGATAATGGAAAAAGGATGCAGGGATGACATCCTGAAAAATCCGAAGCATCCATACACAAAGGGGCTGATCGACTGCCTGCCCTCAGAAAAGGGTAAGCCAGCATCCATCCCTGGCACGATACCAAATCTCATCAATCCGCCTGAGGGCTGCATATTCCATCCAAGATGCAGGTTTGCCATGGAAATCTGCAGGCTCAGGAGACCCATGCCTTCAAAGACCAATAATGAGCATTACGTAAGCTGCTTTCTGTATGGAGATATCTGAATGGGCATACTCGCGGAAGCAATTGACCTGAAAAAATACCATTCTCTTGGCACTGGCTTTCTTTTTTCAGAAAAGAAAGGAGAGATAAAAGCTGTGGACGGGGTCTCCTTCTCGATCCAGGATGGCGAAACGCTGGGACTGGTGGGCGAATCAGGATGCGGTAAATCAACACTTGGGAGAACGATGCTCAAACTGGAAGAACCTGATTCAGGTAAAATAATTTACAGGGGCAGAGATATCACGCATCTTAAGAAGAACGACCTGAAGTGGTTCAGGAAGGAGGTACAGATGATCTTCCAGGACCCCAGATCCAGTCTGGATCCAAGGATGACGGTTGGGGACTCGATCGAGGAGGCACTGATAATCCATGGAATGGGGAATGAAGAGGAGCGTGCTGAAATGGTTGAAGAGCTGCTTCTCAAGGTCGGTCTTGAGACAGATTTCATGACAAGATACCCTCATGAAATGAGTGGAGGACAGCAGCAGAGAATAGGTATTGCAAGGGCACTGGCAGTCAGCCCGAAGCTGATCATTGCTGATGAGCCTGTGAGCGCTCTTGATGTATCAGTGCAGGCGCAGATATTGAATTTGCTCTCAGACCTGAAAAGCAATCTCGGGCTTGCATACCTGTTCATCGCTCACAACCTCTGGGTCATCCGCTATATCTCGGACAGAGTGGCGATCATGTATCTTGGAAAGATAGTTGAGCTTGCTGAAAAAAAAGAGATATTTGAGAATCCCCTGCATCCGTATACAATTGCTCTGTTATCCTCGCTCCCGGGAAAAAAGAATAGGATTCTCCTGAAGGGAGAGGTGCCTTCTCCTGTGAATCCTCCCCAGGGATGCAGGTTCCATACAAGGTGTAAGGAAAGATTCAATATATGCGATAAGATTGAGCCTGAATTAAGAGAGATCAGAAAAGGGCATTTTGTGATGTGCCATCTGTACCATGATTAGTTTCACTCTGCCTGGAATGTCTATATATATCAACCCGGTCATTTTTGATTTATGTGACTGATCTGGATTTATTCCGGAGTGATGAGGAGAAATAGTCCATGTTCGACGATTTGAAAGAGTTCAAAGGTCAGAAATATAGTGGGAGTTCGCTTTTAAGAGTCTGAAAAGAAGGAGCATCCCTGCACCTGAAGGCTCAGGAGCTCCGAACGGCACATCTTATCACTGGTACATACTGGCTGACCAGAAAGTGATCAAGGTAAGCAAGGATGAATACGAGACAGCAATGCAGGGGGTCAAGTTCAAAATAGGACACAAGCGTCCGTACTGGAAAGGGTTCAGCTATACCTACAAAGACCAGAAGAGTTACAGGCAGAGATTGATCGAAATCCTGAGAGATACATTGCTGAGGCTTGAGCAGGAAGAAGCACAAGAACAGTGCACAAAGATAGAGATCAAAGCTATCTGATCTATGAGAATAAAGATCGTAACTGAAAGTGCGGAAGCTTTTGCCGAATTAAATAATACGAAAACAGCCTCTGCCGTATTTGATTCCCTGCCCATCGAATCTGTTGCACACCGCTGGGGAGAAGAGGTCTATTTTGAGATACCTCTGGATGTAGAACCTGAAAATGGCAAAGAGGTACTTGAGGTCGGGGACATTGCCTACTGGTCACCTGGCAGGAGTATGTGCATCTTTTTCGGTCCAACTCCTTCAAGCAGAGGCAATGAGGTCAGGGCATACAGCCCCGTGAATGTATTTGGTAAAATATCAGGTGATGCAACGATTTTCAGGGATGTAAAAGAAGGAGATCTGATCAGGGTTGAAACTGGAGACTGACTGTAACCGAATTTCTCAGCAACACCGAACAAGCATGAGACATCCATCTATCCCCGGTTGTGTGAGTCAGGGCAAAAACGAAGCAGAGGAAGAGAAAAATATTCAAGAAGCTATCAAAGCATGCCTGGAGTCCGCTGAAAAGGGGATGCCTCTGACAGTGACTACCCGCCAGGTGGAGGTTCTTGCATAGTGGCGGCTATTCCATTACTGAAACCACGGGAGGTCGTGGAGAAGTACATTTTTTCGCAGAACTGCGCGGCTTGACAAGAAGGTTTATAGGCCAAAAACGCTATCAAGCCATGTACATTTCAAGTACGGGGTATAATGACTGAAGACGATGGGCATTTTGTGCACCAAAATAACAATTCTGGCGCAAAAATTTGGGTCTCAAATCAAACTATACAGAGGCATGATAAACAATTATCGTTTGCCGTGTTCAGATAGATATTGTTCTATTGCATGTCTTGTCGAATACCATATCTTCCCTGATTTAGCCGCATCCAGAACACCCTGCCTTGCTCTTAGACTCAGGTATTCTTGAGAATAGGGTGTATCAGCAAGTTCTTTGAGGGGTAGCAGTTCATTTACCCCACCGAAGATAGAAAGATACATCGTCAGGCTATCATTTACGGCTTTTGCAATGAAATTGACAAATAGACCAAAGTTTCCTGCATCAGCAGCTCTCAGGAACCTGTAATATTTTCCTCTATCCTCAACTTTGAGAACTACTGGCGGATAACCCCGGGCGATCAAATACAGATTGGTGAGCAGGCGAACCACTCTGCCATTTCCATCTATGAAAGGATGGATCCTGACGAATCCATGATGAAGGAAAGAGGTAACCTCAACAGGATGCCCTTTATATTGAGCGATTTTTTCAGTAAGCTCATCCATCTGCCTGGTTACTTTTGACCAATCGGGCGGAGTTTTGTCAGCGCCTGTTATTCTGACATTCCTGGTACGATATTTTCCAGCATCTTCAAGAATTCCTGCCATAACTACTTCATGGATATGCTGAATTACAGCATGTTCTATCTTTTTTTTCTTTGTTGCCATATTCTCTATCAGGTCAAACGCTCTGGCGTTATTTGTTGCCTCAAGGTGCTCACGCAATGATTTTCCGCCAATTGTAATACCTGCTTCAAGAACAAGTTTTGTTTCCGGGAGTGTCAGGGTATTTCCTTCTATCGCATTTGAGTGATATGTATGCAGAAGCCTCATTTCTTCATGTAATTTTTTTACAGCATCAGCCTGAATAGGACGAAGCGAATTAAGCCTGTCCATTTTTTCATTTATGCGTGACAGGAGCTTTTTCTGGATCAATGATGTATCGGTATCGGACATAATTTAGTATATCCGATATGATACAGGAATATATATCGGTATCGGTTGAATTTAGAATTATCCGATACGATATTATATGCCGCTTCCCCTTGTTCGACATCATCAATTGCATCAGTGCTGGTACTCGTGAATTATATACTCACCTGGATTTATTATTCATTTTTTATGGCTGAAATAAGGATAAGACCTCTATCACATCCTGCTATTTCATGCATCTTTGCCCGGATGCTTCGTTTTTCCAAAATTGATTCCGTTACGTTGTGCCTTTGCATCTTTGTGGCTAAATTATTGAACGCATAATGAGTCTTTTAACAATCAGGGGATTATTAGGATCTATTTCAGGCTTTGAATCCTTATCATGATTTTTGCTTCTGGCTCAACTCAGTGCCATTAACCCTGCGGAAGGGGACTATCCCTTGACCCCATAAGTTAAAGCCAATCTATTTATGAATTGATATGCAGGATACTATAATTGCAGGAAATGAAATGGCAGGGCAATATTCCCATCAGCTGATGATCGCGATCTCCTTTGGTCTGACTTCAGGGACCATCACTGCTCTCGGGATGATCGTGGGATTGTATTCAGCCACATCATCGAGGCTTGCGGTTGTTGCCGGGATCGTTGTGATGGCAATAGCAGATGGTCTTGCCGATGCAATTGGTATGCATACGGTCGAAGAAGCGGAATCTGAAAAAGGAAGAGCAAAGCATGATGTAAAAGAAATCTGGATCACCACTTTGTTCACTTTTTTTTCAGTTTCGGGCTTTATCCTGACATTCGTGGTTCCAATTCTGGTCTTCCCTCTGAAGACCGCAGTTTTCATTGATATTGCATGGGGGATGCTTCTACTCATTATTCTTAATTTTTTCATCGCGAGAATAAGGAAGGAAAGTCCAGTAAAAACGATCTCTGAACATGTCCTTTCAGCGCTGGCTGTCATTGTAGTTTCTTACTATGCAGGTGTTCTGATAGCAATGAATTTCTGATCACCGCGTTCATCTCAGCCTTGAAACCCCCTGCCTTACCTTGAGGAGCAGCCTGTCAGGCACACATTCAAGCAGCTCAGAATCGAGATAGACCGCCCTTATCATTGCCTGCGCAGCCCTGTCATAGCTTCCGAGGCTATAATAGACAGACCCCAGACCATAGTACGCCTCAGGGAATTCGGGAAAGAGCCGGAGAGCTTCCTGGAACTCTCTGATAGCATCTTCACCTCTGCCCATTTCTGCATACATGTTCCCCAGGTTGCTGTGCGCGAATGCATAATCAGGATTGATCCTGAGCGTTTCCATGAACTCTCTTTGCGCCTCATCGTTCTTTTTCTGCAAAGCGTATATATGTCCGAGGTTATTGTGCGCGATCGCGAATCCAGGATCAAGCCTCAGGGCTTCCTGAAGTTCTATCACGGCTTCATCATATTTTTCCATTTTAGCATATATGTTCCCAAGGTTGCTATGTGCCTCCACGCAATCGGGATCAGATCTGAGAACCTCCCGCAGTTCAGCGACCGCTTCATCGCATTTTCCCATCTTATCATAGGCTACTGCAAGGTTATTGCGAACCTCGATATATTGAGGGTCAAACCTGAGCGCTTCTTCAAGCTGTTTGATCGCATCCTCATAACAACCTGCCTTATCGTACGCGATGCCCAGGTTGTTGTGGATATTGTGGCTCAGTCCTATCCCCGAAGTGACATGGAAAAAGGAGTAGTATCCGGTCATTAGCTCTGAGGTTTCAGGATCCAGCCCCTCTATATTTTCCAGATGATAAAAATTCTCTTTCACACTGTAGCGCCAGGTCTCTATCTCTCTGATCGAATCGATGCTGAAATCTGCAAAGATCATCGAATCGCTGGAAAGACCGTCCATCACAAGAAAAACATGAGGCCCGGAACTTGCAGCCCTGACTTCTGATGTCAGGCAGCGCAGGAGGATGTAGCCCAGCTGCGTAATTGCGGCGCAGGATGCAAGGAATTCCTGCTCTTTTCTCTTTTCTTCAGCAGAGATGTCAGAATTTTCCAGTATGATGAAGATGTCTTCTCTGTTCAGATTCAGACCATTGACAAGGAGCCTGATGAGTTTTGTGGGAAAATCGGGACGGTAATAGCCTTTGTTTTCCAGAAGCTGCATCAGATATCTCAGAGAATCGATCAGTCCTTTTGCATCTTTTGCCACAACAGCAGAATCTGCAGCCGTTTTGATCCTTTCGAACCCGATCTCTGCGAATAATGCATCCAGCTCATGCATAATGTCATCGATACTGTCCTCATGATATCCGATATGCGATAGAAGATCTTTGATATCAGGGTTCATCTGGTGCATTTTAACTGAATACCTTGATCTTCAGAAAGACTACGGCCCCGACAGCAAAAGCGCCGAAAAAGATCCATCCTGTCCCGCAGGATCCAGGGGTGCTGCCGCAGTTCCTCTGAGCAAGAACAAATATTACATAAGCCGCAAAGACAACAGCTGCGATGATGAGTTCTTTTTTATCAGCCTTTTCCATAAAATACTAATCCTAGCATTTTAAACCTTATAATCTTTTGCTTTACAACCGGTAATCTCATTCGCTTCAAACTGATATGATTCTCTCGATATCATGTACTTTATCAAAATCACTATCAAATGAAATTATCTTTTTAAGCCTGTGTTTTCTCATTATCTCAACAGATGAAGCATCCGCAAGTGATATGGAGCCATCATATTTTAGAAAGGTATCAACTGCTTTTCCCATCATCTCTTCATTGATGAATTCTATTGTGCAATTATCCACGAAGTATTCGTAGAGGATTTTTCCCGCCTTCCCGCCTTCATGTGAACCAACCATGGTTACACTTTCACTTATGACAAGCTCAGAGATCATTAATGTCTCTTTATTTTTTTCAGCGAGCCTCAAGGCATCCTTATGCCACCTGTCCTTTTCTCTTGCTATGGCGATAAAATATGAGGAATCTGCAAAGATCATTTAAGTCCCTTCTGGGCATGCTTCTTAGACTCCACCGCATCTCCTTCTGTTTTTACAAGTCCAATAATATCCTTCAATGTCCTTTTTTTCCTTGGCTGAACAATTATTCCATTTTCACTGTCGATCCATTCCAGAACATCCCCGGGCAATATATTGTGGGCTTTTCTTATTTTTGCAGGCACTACGGTCTGATATCCTTTTGAAATTACTGTTTCACTGAACATCTTATTCTCACAATTATATTATTTTTCAAGGTATTTAATTTTTACCTTGAGAAACTTTGTCCACTTGAATCAAGACATTCTTATTTTCAAATACCATATCAAAGTGCTTTAAATCCGCACCTGTATTGAATTTATTGGATCAAAACAGTGTTAGCATCAGGTTAATATAATAGCTGAAGGATTATGAATGATCATTGTAATGATAAAGAGCGATAGGACTAAAGAGCAATCCACAAATGATAGGAGAGATTCATGTGAATGCAATGGAACGCAAGCTGGCTGAGGAAGAGCTGGTTCTGCGAGCACACCTGGCAGAACTGGGGAAAGAAATCGGCGAGGGGCTTACAAAGGGCGGAACCCTGCAAAATATCCTGCAGCGATGTGCTGAATCCATAGTCCAGAACCTCGATGCTGCTCTTGCGCGCATCTGGACATTCAATCAAAGAGAAAAGGTTCTGGAATTGCAGGCAAGTGCAGGAATGTACACCCATATCAATGGATACCACGGTAGAATTCCAGTTGGCATGTACAAGATCGGTCGAATTGCCCAGGAGCGCAAACCGCATTTGACTAATGAGGTAATAGGTGATCCGGAAGTTCACGATCAGGAATGGGCAGGGCGTGAGAAACTGGTCTCATTTGCTGGATATCCCCTGGTTGTTGAGAATAGACTGGTTGGAGTTATGGCAATGTTTGCCAGACATTCCTTAACAGATTATACACTTATAGCCCTTGCATCGGTAGCTGATAATATCGCCATCGGTATTGAAAGAAAGCGGGCTGATGAAGAAAAGGAGAGGCTGCTCAAAGCCATTGATAAAAGTACAGAGGGAATTACAATAGCTGATGAAAATGACAGATATATCTATGTAAATGAGGCACTTGCCAGGACTTTCGGGTATTCTCAGGATGAGTTTATTGGAGATACATGGCGAAAAATAATCCCCCATGATGCCCTGATTGAAAAAGAAATACCAGGCCTTATCCATAACAGGAATATTGGTACATTCAGTGGAGAGGTTCCAGGCGTCAGAAAAGACGGAAGTGTCATCCCCACTGAAATAAAGGGCACAGGTTTCTGGGATGAGAACAATAACTACCAGGGACATGTGAGCGTTATACGTGATATCAGCGAGCGCAGGCGAATGGAGGATGCGCTGCTGGAAAGCGAGAAGCGTTACCGCATGATAATTGAATACTCCAACGACATGATCTGGACTCTTGACATGGAAGGACGTTTCTTGTTTTTCAACAAGCGTTCCGAAGAGATAAGCGGGTACAGACTTGAGGACTGGCGCGGAAAGTCCTTTGCCCCCCTCATCGATAAAGAAGATTGGCCCAAAGTGATCGAGTTGTTCCACAAAACATTGAGCGGTCAGCCTCAGCAGTATGAGGTATCAGTCGTCAGGGAAGACGGCGGAACCTTCATTCTTTCAGTAAACACGGCTCCCATTTATTCAAAAGGAGAAATTGTGGGAACAGTGAGTTTTGGCAGGGATATCACCGAGAACAAAAAAGCAGAAGAGCAAATAAGAAAATCCCTCAAAGAAAAAGAAGTGCTTCTGAGCGAGATTTACCACAGGGTCAAGAACAATATGCAGATAATCACAAGCCTGCTCAGGCTTCAGTCCAGATACATCAAAAAGGAAGAGGATCGTGAGATATTCAAAGAATGCCAGAGGAGGATAATGTCAATGTCCCTTGTCCACGAAAAACTTTATCAATCCAAAGACCTGGTGCGGATTGATTTTAAGGAGTATATAATGGATATGTCAAAAGGTCTGCTGCAGGCTTATGGAGCGGATAGAGGCAAAATAGCACTGAATATCGACGTTGAAGATATTTCACTCAACATAGACTCTGCGATCCCGTGCGGGTTGATCATCAACGAACTTGTTACTAACTCGCTTAAATATGCATTTCCAGACCGCAAAACAGGTGAAATCAAAATAGCACTTCGCTCAACTGATGAAAATATGATTGAACTTGTAGTAGGTGATAATGGTATAGGTATTCCAGAAGATATAGATATCAAAAGAACGAGATCACTGGGTTTGCATCTCGTAACAATGCTGGCAGAAAATCAGCTACATGGCGAGATCAGTCTGGATCGAAGCAACGGAACTGAATTTAAGATCAAATTCAAAGAAGTGAAATAATGGCAAAAAAAAGGATATTGATCGTGGAAGATGAAATTATTACTGCTGAAGATCTGAGAGAAAGTCTGCAGGATATAGGTTATGAGGTTCCAGCTGTAGTATCCACAGGAGAAGGTGCTGTCAAAAAGGTAGCAGAGGATACTCCGGATTTAGTGCTCATGGATATTATGCTGCAGGGAGAAATGGATGGGATAGAGACTGCACATCAAATACGTTCCCATTTCAATATTCCCATCGTATATTTCACTGCTTATTCAGATGAAAAAATACTGGACAGGGTGAAAATAACCCAGCCCTTCGGGTATATCCTTAAGCCCTTCAATGACAGAGAACTATATACCAATATTGAGATAGCTCTCTATAAGCATGAGATGGAAAGAGAATTGAAAGAAAGCGAGCAGTGGCTTGCTGCAATACTCAAAAGCCTGGGAGAAGCTATAATAGCAACGGATAAAAGAGGAATCATAAAGCTCATGAACCCTTTTGCAGAGGCACTGACCGGTTGGAAGGAGAAAGATGCTTCAGGGAAACATCTGACCACCGTCTTGAATATTATCAGCGAAGAAACTGATAAACAGATCGAAAATCCTGCAATCAAGGCGATCAGAGAAGGTATTTTCTACGGTATTGCAGATCATACAATATTGATTACAAAGGAAGGAAATAAAATTCCTGTCGATATTATCGGTTCTACTATCAAAGATGAAAAGGATAACGTGATCGGTATCGTATTGACTTTTTATGATATCATAGAGCGAAAAAAGATTGATGATGCGCTGAAGATCTTTAAGCATTAGATAGCAGGTTATTTATTCCATATTGAAAATTACAGAGACACATCTTTCTGGTAAAACAAAATTATGAGCGATTATACACTTGGTATCAAAGAAATCGATGACGCAATCGAGAGCATAAGAAAAGGATCAAATATTCTGTTGATAAGTCCTCCCATGAGCGGAAAAGATGCTATCCTGCATCAAATTATGCACCATGGGGCTGAAAAAAACGAAAATGCAATAATAACTGTGACAACTCATGAATCTGCAGCTCACATTCTGGAATGGTTCGAGGAGAACGGGTTAATACTGCCGTTATCAAGAATTGGAATAGTGGACTGCATCACGAATTTGCGCGGTGGCGCCGCGGTTGAGAACGAAAACATCAAAAATGCCAGCAGCCCTGTGGATCTGACAGGAATAGGGATAAGAATAAGCCAGTTTTTTGATGATTTCTTTTTAAAAAAGAATATCAAAAAAATTCAGCTTCATATTGATTCGGTTTCTACTATATTGATGTATTCAAATATTCAAACAGTTTTCAGGTTTCTTCATGTTTTTACAGGTCGTATCAGAGCCAGTGGAGGTCTGGGAATATATGCATTAGAAAAAGGTATGCATGAAGAGCAAACGGTTGCAACCTTAAAACACCTGTTCGACGGTACGATAGAGATCGAATCTGAAAATAATAAGAACTTCATAAGAGCGGTCGGGCTTTCATCAAAACCCACTCCATATTTTGAGTATGAGATCAAAGGGGCAGAGGTAAGGATTGTGGGGAGAAAATAGCACAATTCTTCATCGCCTTTTTCTCCCCTGTACTTTTATGCTGACCACCGCCTCAGCGATCTCTTTTACAGCATCAGCAGGGATATTGAGCCTTTCAATCACAGCCTTCGCTGCAGTGGCGTCTTGAAAAAGCTCAACAGGATAGGTCGACTCATCCATGATTTCGACATCTTTGAAACCTGCGCTCTTTATCGCTTCAAGATACTCATCCTTCCCTGTTGCGCCTGAGATGCAGCCGATATAGGCATCAGCGGATTGTTTTATGACATCAGGAAGCCCTTTCAACAGCACAAGATCAGAGACCATCAGCCTGCCTCCTGGCTTCAGAACCCTGAACACCTCTTTGAATACGCGTGTTTTATCAGGCGCAAGGTTTATGACGCAGTTCGAGATGATCACATCAACAGAGTTATCGGCAGCAGGCAGGTTTTCGATTTCTCCAAGCCTGAACTCCACGTTCTTGAATTTGCCTTTTCTTGCGTTCTCCCCTGCCTTCTCGATCATCTCTGGCGTCATATCGACGCCAATGACCTTACCATCTTTTCCTACCTTTTTTGCAGCAAGAAAGCAGTCAAATCCTGCTCCAGAGCCAAGATCGAGCACTGTTTCCCCCTGCTTCAGTGAGGCAAGAGCGACTGGATTTCCACATCCAAGCCCGAGGTTTGCGCCTTCTGGCACAGATGAGATTTCTTCATCCCCGTATCCTATCTTCCTGCTTATCTCTTCAGCAAGAACCGCATTCCCGCAGCAGGAAGTCTGAGCACAGCATGAGCTTTCCTCTCTGGCAATTCTGGCATATCCTTCTCTTACAACTTTCTTTATTTCTTCCTTTTCCATTTTGATCCCTCTTTCATTGTTCAAGTATGTCCTTCATCACAGGCCCAAGCATGCCTTTTACCATCTCAGCAAGACTTTCGACCTTGATCAAAGAGATGCAGCACACTTTTCCATCCTTTTCCCAGCTTATCACTGCGAGCTTATCGCCTGCATGGATGCTGGCTTTTTCCCTTATTTCCTTGGGAAGCACAGTCTGTCCCCTTTCATCCACGCTTATTACAGATTCAACCCTGCAGCAGCCCATATCCGCAGCGCATGATCTGTTCTCATTCTTTCTGGTCATTCAGATCACCTTACTCTATCATAGTATTTCAGAATATTTAAACTTTTCTGAAAAATCAGAAAAAACTGATCCAGCATATTTTAAGCGCGTCAGTCGTATGATTTTATAATACATCATAGCAATGATAACTGCAAAACACAAAATAGGAGAGGAGATAACATTAATATTCGATTTCTGGGCGGAGCAGGTGAAGTAGGAAGATCTGCAATACTGATAAACGAGGAGATGCTTCTTGATTACGGGATCAAGCCCGCCGATCCGCCGATGTATCCTTTAAACGGGCTTCGCCCGAAAACCGTGATGCTCTCACACGGACATCTCGATCACTGCGGACTTGCGCCCAATCTCATGGACCTTGAACCTGAGATATTCTGCACCACCATGACAGCAAAGCTTTCAGCCCTCCTTGCAAGAGATACGCTCAAGATATCTGAATATAGAGGGCACAACATACCTTATTATAATGAAGAGATCGCTGATTTTGAACGAAGTATCCGGGCGATCAGATACAGACAGGGATTCGAGAGCGGCGGTTATTCAGCATGCTTTTACGATGCAGGACACATCCCTGGTTCATCCTCGATCCATATTGAAAAAGATAAGCAGAGCCTTTTCTATACAGGGGATATGAACACAGTGGATACAGAACTGCTGAAAAGCGCGGACACAGATCTTCCTGAAAGCGATATACTGCTGATAGAGAGCACATATTTTGGCAGGAACCACTCAGCGAGAAAGATGCTGGAAGAGCGTTTTATCGAATCTTTGAAAGAGACCACTGAAAGCGGAGGACGTGCGATCATCCCTGCCTTCAGTATAGGGAGGACGCAGGAGATACTGCTCATCCTGAAGAAACACGGACTGCATGCGTATGTTGACGGCATGGGAGTTGATGTGTACAACCTCATAAAAAAGTCCCCTGAATCGGTGCGGGATATGGACGGTCTGAAAAAGATGTTCTCGAACTCGAATATTGTGACGCCAGGGCAGAGGAAGGAAATAATACGGGAGCCTTCGATCATCGTGACAAGCGCAGGTATGCTGAATGGTGGTCCTGTGCTTTATTACATCAGCGAGATATACGATGATCCAAAATCAAAGATCCATCTCACAGGTTATCAGGTCGAAGGCACGAACGGGAGAAAAGCGCTTGAAAGCGGATATATCGAGGATAGAAATGAGACCATTCATCTCAGATGCAGGCTTGAACTGTATGATTTTTCCGCTCACTGCGGAGATTCCCAGTTGAAAGAGTATGTCAGAAATTTCTGTGATAATGGGACGCAGATGGTTTTGCCTGTGCATGGGGATAATACCCGGGGTTTTGCTGAATGGATAAAAGAAGAGATCGGCGCAGAATCAATCGCTCCTGAAAACGGTGAGACGGTTCGCTTATGAGGATAGTGGTTTTGAGACTCGGACACCGGATCCAGAGGGATCAGAGGATAACCACACATGTGGGTCTGACGGCACGGGCTTTTGGTGCGGAGGGCATGCTCCTTGATTCAGACGATACAGGCATCGAAAAAAGTTTGAGCGAGGTAGCGCAGAGATGGGGGGGTTCGTTCTATGTAAAACGGGTAGCTAACTGGAAAAATGAGATCAGGAAATGGAAAGAGGACGGTGGCAAGGTTCTGCATCTCACCATGTACGGTATCAATCTTCCTGATGTGATCAATGAAGTGGTATATCATGATCTTTTGATAGTCATAGGAGCAGAAAAAGTACCGCCTGAGATCTATGAACTCTGTGACTGGAATGTGGCTGTGGGCAACCAGCCTCACTCCGAAGTTGCAGCCCTTGCTGTGGTGCTTGATCGTCTCTTCAATGTTTCGGGTAAAGATCCCCTCAGATCCAGTTTTGGCGGCGGTGAGATCGAGATCGTTCCGAAGAAAAGAGGGAAAGAGGTCAGAGATATATGAAGATCCTGGTCATAGGCAACAGTACCCGGGGTATTGTATGCTCTGCAAGAAAAGCAGGCTACACTGTATACTCACTTGATAATTTTTGCGATGTGGATTTGCGCCGGTGCGCAGATAAAGCGCAATTTCTTGGTAACCAGCCCGAAAAAAGGATAATGGAACTTGCAGGTTCTTTTGGAGAGTTCGACGCTGTGATACTGGGACCGGGTTTTGAGAAACTCAAATTTAAAAATACTCTGAACAACAGCCTTTCGATCACAGAAGAGGTGAACGACAAGCTTAGTATTGCAGAAAAATTCAGTTCACTTGGTATACCGCATCCCGGAACTGAACCTCTGGGCAGAGCATCGGGATTAAAATTCCCCCTGATGATAAAACCAAGGTGGGGTGCAGGAGGAATTTTGAACGTCGTTGTGAAAAACGAAGATGAAATGGAAGATTTCAGGGCAAGGAATGATCAGGAGAGGTTCATAGCCCAGGAATTTGTCGAGGGTATTCCATGCAGTGCCTCATTGATAGGCACAGGGAGCGATGCCGAGGTGGTTGCTCTGAATGAGCAGCTGATCGGGATACCATGGCTTACAAGATTGCCGTTTGCGTACTGCGGTAATATCACGCCGTTTTATGCTTCATACAGGGATGAAATGGCAGGATGCGCAGAAAAGATCGCAGATGAGTTCGGGCTTGTGGGTTCAAATGGTATAGATTTCATTCATACAGAAAATGGTGTGGTTGTGATCGAAATCAATCCCAGGTTCCAGGGAAGCCTTGACTCTGTGGAACTCTCAACCGGACTGAATATCTTTGATTCACATGTAAAATCGTTTTCAGGAGAACTTCCGAAAAAACGCGAGTACGGGTGTTTTGCAGGAAAGGCGACCGTGTTTGCAGACAAAAAAGTCGTTATCAACCAGGCGATCTCAGGTGAACTTATTGGACTCTTGGCTATGAACCGTGCTGCAGATATCCCTTCTGCAGGATGGATTGTGAAGCCGGATGAGCCAATAACAACATTGATCGAAACTGGCAGTTCGCGTAAGAACGTTCTGGAAAAACTTGTCAGATCCGCGCATCATCTAAGGACAAAGACGGAAGTTTAAAGTCTTATAAGAACAAGAAGGGTATGGTGATGCTTTTTGGTTGATATAAACGATCCTGTCGTTAAAGGCTATTTCATAAATCTTGTCGGTGAGGAGGGTTTCAAAGTGGTTCAAAAGATGCCCATGGAAGAGGTCACGGATGAAAAGATCTCAGAGGTGACAGGCGTTTTATTGAATATCGTGAGAAGGACTCTGTTCATATTATACGAGAACAGGCTTGCGGTCTATCGAAGAGTGCGGGACACGGACAGTGGCTGGCTCACATATTTATGGAAGCTTGATCTTGGTAACTTGAATGCCCAGCTTGAACTTGAAGCAAAAAAGGTCTTAAGAAACCTCAAGGTCAAGCTTGAATTTGAGGAAGGGAAAGTGTTCTATACCTGCAAAAATCAATGCAACCGCTACCTTTTTGAATACGCGACAGAACTGGAATTCATATGCCCCATATGTGATGAGAAACTTGAATATCAGGATAATGATATTATAATAAATGCCCTCAAAAGAAGGATCCTGGAACTTGAAGCTTTAACTTCGGGTGTTCCTGCTTGAATGAAGAAGAGGCAATAGCTCTGCTGGTAAGCAGCGGGTGTTCTTCAGGCGTGATCGAACACTGCAGGGCGGTTGCACATCAATCAAGGAAAATAGCAGATGGTATCAGTGAATGCGCTAGGAAAAAAGGAGCAGAGATCGATCTCGATTCAGATGCCATCTTCCTGGGCGGGATGCTGCATGATATAGGCAGATCGAGGTCGCACGATATTGATCATGCGGTTGAAGGTGCGAAAATAGCACGCGAAAATAACTTGAACGATAAACTGGTGAATATCATAGAGCGGCACATAGGCGCGGGTATATCCAGGGATGAGGCAGCTGAGCTCGGGCTTCCGGCCAGGGATTATATTCCCCTGACAATAGAAGAAAAGATCATTGCACATGCGGATAATCTTGTTTTTGGCTCCAGGGTCCGCACGCTGGATGAGCTTGTACTGGATCTCAGGAAAAAAAAGATCGATGAAAAAATAATTCAGCGTGTCATTGAATTAAATAATGAGATCAATGCTATGCTATGCTAGCATTTTCACCCAGTGCACCTTTTATTATATCCACGTATTCTTCTTTTAATGAATAAACGATCGGTGTTTTATATGATTCCTTACAGGCATGGAGAATCCCGAGCTTTGAGTGAATATAACCCAGCGTTGAAGCCACGGCACTGTATGAGATCTTGAATTTCTCATTGAGTTCGCGGTGTAAAAGATCCACTGTTACCTTCTTTAATCTCAGCAGTATGTTGATCACGAATTTCCTTAGCCCGTCGATGTCCAGTTCCAGGTATACTTCAAGCCGCCTCTTTATTCTGATCCTTAATGCCTCCATCGTATCACCTTATATGAAACTTTCTTTCAATATATATATACTTTTCTCATTTATAATTACTTTTAACTATAATTGGATTTCTACAAATAATGATTCAATTCCTCAAATAATGACTCATACGAACTATTTATATATTGCGGAAACATAGTGGGACAGAGGAGATGCGAATGATAGAGATCACAGACGCAGCTGCAGCTGAATTGAAAATGATACTGGAAAAAGAAAAGAAAAATGACCATAGGTTACGTATTTTTGCAGCAGGAATGGGCTGCAGTGGTATTCAGTACGGCCTTTCACTCGAAGAGTCGCCCGGAGCAGAAGATGATGTCCAGGAAAGCAATGGAATAAAAATTATTTTCAGCAAAGATCTGCAGGATGAGATCAGCGAACTGAAAATCGATTATATAGACAATCATAACGCTAAGGGCTTCATCATTGATAATCCCGATATGCAGTGCGGTTCTGGATGCGGTAGCTGCGGGTGAGCTGCATGTTTCCCGGTCTTGGTAAAGGCATCAATCCCCGCAAAATGGCAGCGATGATGAAGCAGATGGGGATCGATATTGATGAGCTTGAGAATGTGGAAGAGGTAATCATCCGCACGACTGAGAAGGATATTGTCTTTAAGGATGCGCAGGTTACGATCATGGACGCAAAGGGCATGAAAACCTATCAGATCGTGGGTACACCTCAGGAAGCTGCGCGTGAGGTCAAAATCCCGGAAGAGGATATCAAACTCGTTATGGAGCAGACAGGATCGGGTGGAAATGAAGCAAGATCTGCTCTGAAAGAAACAAAAGGAGATATTGCTGCCGCTATTTTGAAACTGAGCAAGACCGGTTAGTTACGATATTTTGCTAATTTTCGTGTTTCTGAAAAATTCAGAATCCCTCCTGATAAAATCAGGCTTGGAATAGTCTGCACAGACATAGGGAAAAGCAGGATTGTGGCATGCAAAAGCGCAGGAATTGATGTCTACAGGCTCAGGCTTGAAAAACTTTGATTCGATGATATCTATCTGTCAGGAATATCTTTTTATTTATCCACCTGCTTTAATATACCAGACTGTGTTCAATCTCAAAATATGACAGTATCAGGAAAAAAAATCGGATTCATAGGCACAGGAAAGATGGGTGAAGCCCTTATCAGAGGTATCCTCTATGCCAGACTCGTTTCGCCTGATAAGATCTATGCAAGCGATATGGATCTGGCAAGGCTTGAGTCCCTGGAGAAGACCTATAAGATCAACACATGCGAGAACAACTGCGAAGTCATGCTGAACTCGGATATTTTAATAATAGCAGTAAAGCCTCAGATCGTTCCTGCGGTATTAAAAGAGATCAGAGATTCGATCAAGAACCAGCTCATAATCTCGATCGCAGCCGGCGTCCCCATAGAGACCTTTGAAACCGCCCTGCCAGAGAGGACAAAAGTGGTGAGGGTAATGCCCAACATAGCTGCCACAGTACGCGAGGCAGCCTCTGCCATAAGCATGGGACGTGCTGTATCGAAAGAAGACGCAGATATCGCTCATGAAATATTTAATTCAGTTGGAATGTCTGTGCTGCTGCCCGAATACCTGATGGATGCTGTTACAGGTTTATCAGGGAGCGGACCTGCGTACATCTTCATGATAATCGAAGCTCTCGCGGACGGGGGAGTGCATGAAGGTCTTGACAGGAACACAGCAAAAATACTTGCAGCCCAGACTGTTCTCGGAGCTGCAAAAATGGTGCTGGATGATAAAACGCACACAGGCGAGCTGAGGGATATGGTGACATCTCCCGGAGGAACGACCATAAGAGGAATCAGGGTCATGGAAGACCGGGGGGTACGCATCGCGATGATGGACGCTGTGATCGAGGCATGCGAGAGGTCAAGGGAACTGGGCAAAAAAAAATGAATATACTTTCTGGAATTGAAAATAGAGCAAAGAGCAATCATGCCAGGATCTGCCTCGGCATCGGGAAGAGCTCGGAGAGACTTATCAGGAGCGCAGAGGAAGCGCGCGAATATGCTGATGTGGTCCTGGTTGGCGATGAAAAGCAAATAAGGGCAGCAGGTACGGATCTTGAGATAATCCATTCTCCAGAACCAGAGAAAGAACTGATCGGGCTGCTTGTTGATGGAAAGGTGGATGGCGCGGTCAGGGGGACGCTGAGTGCAACGAAAACTCTTTCCTTATTGAAAAGAGCCCTGGGGATGAAGAAAATTTACAGGGTGGCGCTGCTTGAAACTGGGGATAAGATACCTTTTTTCCTGGCGCCCGTGGGCATAGATGAGGGGAATTCGATTGAAGATAAGATCGAGCTGATAAAACGCAGCATAGAATACATCGAACGCCTTGACATAGAGGTGAAAGTCGGGATACTCTCTGGAGGCAGGTTTGAGGATAAAGGCAGGGATAAGAACGTGGACAGGACGCTTGAAGAAGCTGAGATCGTTACCAGGCGATTGCTGGACATGGGGATCAGTGCAAAGAACTATTCGATCCTGATCGAAGATGCGATCAAAGATGCCAATCTCATAATCGCTCCCGATGGTATCTCAGGTAACCTCATCTTCAGGACGCTTGTGTTCCTGGGGGGAGGAAATGGCTTTGGTGCTCCTGTGCTGATGGAAAAGGTTTTTGTGGATACATCAAGGGTCAAAGAGGATTCAGCAAGAGCAATCATGCTTGCATCTGCGCTCAAAAGATAGGCATGCCGCTTCGAGACTTTTTGAAAGATAGACTGACTGAAGAAAAGCTCTCTCTTCTTCCTAAAGGATTTGAAGTCATAGGCGATATTGCGATTCTCAGTATCCCGAAGCTTCTTGAGGATGAAAAATACCAGATAGCTCAGGCGCTGCTATTGCACAGGAAGGATGTGAAAGTGGTTCTCAGAAAAACGAGCAAACTTGACGGCATAAAGCGAGTGGGTGAGTTTGAAATGCTGCTCGGGAACAGAACGACCACGCTGCACAGGGAGAACGGCTGCGTCTTTTTTCTGGATCTGGCAAAAACATATTTTTCAGGCAGGATGTATTTTGAGAGGAACAGGGTGGCTCAAAAAGTGAACGACGGCGAGGATATCCTTGTTTTGTTCTGCGGAGCAGGACCCTTCCTGATCCCGATTAAGAAAATAAGGAACGTCAATATAACAGGACTTGACAGCAATCCTGATGCCTGTGCTCTGTTCAGGAAGAATACTCAGCATAACGATACATATGCAGATATCATCCTTGGTGATGCGAATTCTATGGCTTCGCTTTTCAAAAAGGGCTTTGACAGGATAATAATGCCGGCTCCATATGGTCAGGATCATTTCCTGAACCTCGCATGCGAAGTGTTGAAACCGCAGGGCGTCGTCCACTTCTACACATTTAAGAAAGATTTTGAGATTTCACATTTTAAAAGACTGCTTGAAGAAAAAGGATGGGAGATCGAGTTTTACAGGGATTGCGGCGATGTTGCTCCAAGGGTGAAGAGATACGTCTTTGATCTGCGGAAGCGATGAAGAGCGCAGGAAGAAATTATTACTATCAGTTATTTACTGAGAGGGCAAATATTATATAGGGTAATGTTGTATTAAGTTTTGGTGAAGTTTTAATGAGTCACGTCATAGGATTGAAATGCAGGGAATGCGGTGCCGAGTACCCTGCCATTATCCAGAATACATGTTATGAATGCTTCGGACCTCTTGAGGTCAATTATGACTGGGATTATATTTCTGACAACATAAGCAAGGAAAAAATCGCAGCAGGACCAAAATCTATCTGGAGATACGCAGACCTCCTGCCTCTTGAATCAGAGAAACGCATTGACCTTGGTGCAGGCTTCAATACACTTCACCATGCAGACCGCCTCGGCGCTGTTCTCGGGCTGGATGAACTCTATATCCTGGACGAATCCGTGAACCCGACAAATTCCTTCAAGGACAGGGTCACATCCGTGGCAATCTCAAAAGCGATCGAGTTCGATGTTAAGGCAGTAGGATGTGCGAGTACAGGCAACCTTGCCGCAGCAGTCGGTGCACATGCTGCGAAGGCAGGATTGCCGGCATACATTTTCATCCCTGCAACGATAGAGCTCGGAAAGATCGTCCAGATGCTCATCTATGGTCCGAATGTGATAGCAGTGGAGGGCACATACGATGATGCGAACCGCCTGGCGAGCGAGGTTGCGGACTCGCATCCAGACTGGGCTTTTGTGAACATCAATATCCGTCCCTATTATACAGAAGGTTCAAAGACGCTGGCATACGAAACCGCCGAGCAGTTGAACTGGGAAGTCCCTGACCATGTCATGGTTCCGATGGCAAGCGGAGCGCTTCTTTGCGCAATCTCGCGCGGGTACAGAGAACTGGAACGCATCGGGCTTGTGGATAGAGCAGATGTCAGGATATCTGGTTCGCAGCCTCATAACTGCTCGCCTATCTCATGCGCCGTCAGGAATGATTGCGAGGTTGTACCTGTGAGGAACTTCGAGACAGTGGCGCACAGTCTTGCAATTGGCAATCCTGCTGACGGCTATTATGCAAAGAAGACCATACTTGATTCTGGCGGCTATGCTGCCATGCCCAGTGATACAGAGATCATCGAGGCGATCCATCTTCTTGCAAGAACAGAGGGCATATTCACAGAACCTGCAGGCGGCACCACTGTGGCAGGATTGAAGAAGCTTGTGGAGAGCGGGCATATACAGCATGATGAACGTGTTGTGGTCTATGTGACAGGTAATGGTCTTAAGGCGCAGGATACCCTGCTCAAGTCACTGCAGCGCCCGCCTGTGATCAGACCCACGCTGAGCGAGTTTGAACAGCTCATAACACCAAGACTTGATATTCAGGAGCAGGCGTCTGCGCCTCTTGTACATACATAAAGGTGATCTGATATGGTCAGAATAAGATTTTCTTCAGCATTGAGCAATGTAACGCATGCGCGTGAAACGACCCTTGAAATGGGAGAATGCACAGTAAAAACCGTTCTCGATAAATTGATCGAGCAGTTCGGTCCTGACTTTGAGCGCAGGATCCTTGATAAGGGAGAGGTAAGGCGTTTTGTTAATCTTTACGTGAACGGAGAGGATATAAGGCATCTAAAAGGTCTTGACAGCCCTGTCAAAGATGCAGATGAGATCTCGATACTGCCAGCTGTGAGCGGGGGATAGAGGCAGGATCAGAGCGAAACATAAGAGAAGTCTATTTTTTTCTCTTTTACTTTTTCAACCGCCCTCTCAGCCATTTTGCCGGAAGCGAAGATCACCACATCAAAACCCCGCAGCACTGCAAGCATACCTGATTGTATCACATCAAACTCGAAATCGCACTTCATACCGGTTCTGTTCATCAATACCTTTGCAGAAGTTCCCATCGCTCCGATCTTTTTGCCCTTACTGCCGCCCAGGATATCACGAACTCTATCCATCTCCACGGCCCTTGAACCACCCTCGATGATTCCCGGTACCCTGACGATGGTGATGCTCCCTGCAAGCTGCTGCAGGTCGCCAGCGACATCCTTTACAGCTATGTCCTCGCCTTTTTTGCCAGAAAATACTGCTTTTCCTGTGACTGATCTTAGATCCAGGGCCGCATAAAGCATCCCGTCTTTCATTTCAAGACCGACCTCGTCCCCGGCTGATATATCGCAGCCTGCGATCGCGCACCTGATATTCATGACTTTAACATCAACAGACTCCATGAAATCGAGAACAGACAGCGGAACTTCCCCTTTCGATATCCCGCGCGCCCTGAATTCGCGGAACGTCTGCACTATGACAGGGTGCTTCAATCCAGCTTCCGCGATCAGGTTTTCATCTGCGAAGATATGCCGCGGAGCACCTGATCTGAAGACTCTCCCTTTATTCAGGATATACACTCTTTCAGCCCAGGAGGCTGCCAGGTCTGTATCATGGGTTGATAGGATGATGGTCTTGCCTTCATTGTTCAGTTCATCGAGCATCTCCATTGTACCCGTTATCCCGCTCGCATCAAGCCCTGAAGCGGGTTCGTCAAGTACGATCACATCAGGCTCCATGGCAACCACACCTGCGATAGCTACTCTTTTTTTCTGTCCCAGGCTCAAATTCGCAGGACTTTTCCTGGCAAGATTCTCGATATCGAACCTGCGCAGTACCTGTGAGACCCTATCTCTTACGACTTCAGGATCAAGTCCAAGGTTCTTTGGACCGAAAGCGATGTCCTCAAAAACAGTAGGAGCGAACAGCTGGGTGTCAGGGTTCTGGAATACGAGACCGACCCTTTCTCTGATCCTGTCCATATTCTCCTTCTGGATCTTCTCACCGAACACCTGTATTTCCCCGCGGGCAGGTCTGATCAGACCATTGAAATGATAAAATAAGGTGGTCTTACCGCTTCCGTTCGGACCAAGCACCGCAATCCTTTCGCCTGCATTTGCTTCAAAATCCACACCTGAAAGTGCCTCTGTCCCGTCAGGATATATGTACTCAAGACCTGTTGCTTTTATCGCCTTCATTTTAACTCCATAAAATCCTGTCCATAAATAAAAGACCGATTATCACTGAAAATAAGAAAAACCCTGAGATTTTATCATATGTGTGCAGCGGCGTGCTGGAGAAGCTATATGAACCTGGCTTCCACGCGCGTGAGATCATGGCCATGTAAACCTCATCGCTTCTTGTAATTGCGCGTGTGATAAGGAGACCGCATATCGAGGCTGTATCATGCATTCTCTTTGAAAAACCTGAGATTCCTGAAAAGCCGCACCTCGATTCCTGGGCAAGTTTGAGCTTTCTCCCTTCATGTGAGAAAGACCTGATGTAGCGCGCCATGAATGAAGAGATCTCAAGCATGGTGCCTGGAACCCTGAACCACCTCATGCTTTCAAGCATTTCATTCTCAGATATCGTGAGCATCAAAACCACAATGATAGCAGCGGAAGCAAGCACTCTGAAAAATATGAGGAAACCGTATTCAATTCCTTCTCTGTACACCGGAAAAACCCAGAGATCAATTCTGGTTACGCCGTATGTGAAGCTCTGGAGCGCGAGGATGAATAGAGCAAGACACAGCGGAAAAATTATCTTTTTCCCAAACGTTTTCAATATTTTGAGTCTGGTTGCTATAATGATAGAAAAAACTGCGATCGCAAGCGGAATATACCAGTGCTTCATCAAAGTGGCTGCGATTATCAAGAAAAACGCCACCATGAGTTTGATCCTTGGATCTATTTTCTTTCCTGTATAATTGACCAGGATCTTTTTCTCATTCAGGTATCTTCCTGCTATCAATGAAATAAAAAAAGTGATCGTAATGATGATCCCGTTCAGAGGATCGCGTGCCACCCATTCCAGCATCAGGTCTTCCTCCTGATCTCGTTCCAGAAATATCCTGTCAGGAGTCCGCCTGTTATCCCGACAATAGCAAATCCGATGGGCTCGCCCATGCGGGACATCAGATCCACTCCTATTCCTTCCGGGATCACATCAGGCGCAGCAAGTGCTTCCACACTTCCATCGATGCCTGCCATATTACTGCCGCCGAGATATCCAGCATATGCGCCTGCAGCGATCACGAGAGAGAATAAGATCATCAGCACCAGCGCAGTTATTGCGAATTTGTCCGTGTTTTTACTGATAGCTTCAGGCTTTGTTTCTGATATGTATTTTATTACGTACGCGGTGAACGCGAACTCTGCAAGCGCAAGCGGCAGCTGGGTCGGGATGAACCCGAGCGAGTACAGTTTCCAGTAATGAACAACGTTCCCCGGATTCAGGGAGAGGGCAAGCTGGAATGCAGTCGTGAGGTATGTCAGTATGCTCCCCACAAGCCCTGCCATCCCGGCTGAAAACCACAGAGGAAAGATCTTCAAGAGCCTGTAGACAAAATATGCACCAAATGATCCTGCGATCCCCATTGAAAATGTGTTGGCACCGATCGTTGTCAGACCGCCGTGGGCTATGAAAGCCTGAAAGAAAAGTGCGATCGCGCTTATCACGACAGAAGCAAAAGGACCTATGATGATCGCTGCCAGAGGAGTACCCACAGGATGGGAAGATGAACCTGTCACAGGCACAGGCAGATGCCATACGGATATCACAAAAACCACTGCGCCAATAAGTGAAATGCGGGGGAGGTAGGATGGATCCTTCCTGATCCTGCTGTTGATCGTCCGCAGACCCAGAGCGATGAATACTGCAGATACTGCAGACCAGAATAAAATCCACTGCGGCTCCAGGATCCCATCCGAGATATGAATGCTGATTCCTCCTAAATCAACTAAACTTGATTTCAGTAAAGTTTACTTGATATAAATAGCTTATGGTCATCACCGAAACCTAACGGTTCTCATGACCGAAACCCTGCGGGTTCTCCAGACCGAAACCTAACGGTTCTCGACTCCCAAACAACACGTATGCCCTTGCGGGGCATACGTGGATGCGCCGGCTCCGAAAGCTACGCTTCTCGACTTGGTATCCACGTATGGCTTCGCCATACGTGTGTGCGCCCTCCCGAGGCGCAACTCGGGAGGCTTGTGACTCTGGGTTCCTTCGACTCCCACAGAACACAGATGATACAGATTAGACGAATTTTCACGGTAACTTTTAATCCGTGTTCCTACCAAAACCAGCACCAATCAATAAGCTTTAAAACTTTACCATTTCTTAATAGCCAGAGCCACGATGGCGACAGCTTTTCTATTTCTCACCAGTTTTTATTTTATTCAATTTTATTTCTATCGCCTCATAGTCGCCCAGGTAAGCAGTCATTAAGGATTTCCAGAGTTTTCCATGATTGGGAACATGGAAATGCAATAATTCATGCACAATTACATAGTCGCCAATTTCTTTATCCAGATCCAGCAGTTCTTTATTGAAATTCAAATTACCATCTGTCGAACATGAAGCCCATTTATTTGTCATAGGTCGGATAGCAAGCATTTTTATTTCAATATCCATTTTTTCAGCAAACTCTCTTACTCTTGCCTTGAATTCTGATTTATCGTTCCATTTACTCATAATCACAAGTTGTAGGCTTTGAACAATTGATTGAATAAGTCTTCCACTATGGCAGCAGCCTTATCAATTTCCTCTTCTTCGCTAAGAACAGCGTAATATGTTCCTTTTCTTAAATCTCTCAATTCCTTTTCGCTTGTTTTCCAGTTGGGATTATTAACAAACTCTGCTTTGATCTGCTTTGTTATTTCATCTGCATTTTTGAAATCTTTATCAAGTAGTGTTCGGTAAATGAAGAAAGTTAAGCCATCAAAACCCTTCTCAACCTGTTCTTTTTTTCGTTTTACGTCATCTTCATAAATCTTTTTGATTTCTTCCAATGCTTCCTTCGTGGTGATCTGTCTATCCTGATAGCGTTCTTCCACCTGTGCAGCCCTTTCCTGCAAGCCAATTAAAAATGGATCCTCAGATTCTTCTTCTGCAATTCTTTCTATATTTTTAGCAAGGTTGATTACCCGTGTGTTGTCATTATCCTGTGTATCTTTTATTTTTTGAATTGTCTCTTCGTTGATCTCAAAGAATTCATTGCCCTGCTGCAAGTTGCTCATGCCAATCTTCGCTTGAATTAGCTCATTTGTTTTTCTCTGAAACTCCCTATCAACCTGTACTCTTCTTGCATAAGCATTTCTTACTATCTGGTAAATAGCAGAAAACGTGGTGTAATTGTCAATGTAAGGTCTCAGGAATTTATCAGGAGAAATTATTTCGTACAGCATTTCCACCTCTTTGTACAGTTTGAAAAATTCTTTTCTTCTGGATTTATCCCTGAAGTGTGCAATGAGATTATCGGTGTCTTTGTCGTTAAAACCAAATTTGATAAGTTGCAGGTAAGAAGGGACACTTTCTTCCATCTTTGCCCTGAACAGGTGTTTCAGCAGTTGAATATCCTTTACAATCGCATTGATTTCTTTGCTGTCGAATGCAAGGGCTTTTTCAAGTTTGTCAAATATGCCCACGAAGTCCAGCACAAAACCATGAGGCTTTTTCATGTCCTTTTCTTCGTTCTCATATGGTCTGTTTACCCTTGCAATGGCTTGTAAAAGAGTATGGTCACGCATTGGTTTATCCAGATACATGGCGTACAAAATCGGCGCATCATATCCGGTCAATAGCTTTTCGGTAACGATCAGGATCTTGGGCAGTTCTTCTATCTTGGTGAATTTCTTTCTAATTTCCTTTTCTTTTTTAGCGTCAATGTGATATTTCTTCAGGTCTTCTGTATCGCTGTTATTGCCTGTGTAGACTACTTCGGAATATTCCGTGGGTAGGAACTTATCCAGCGCCTTTTTATACATGGCGCATGCAGGACGGTCAACTCCGACCAGAAATGCTTTATAGCCCATCGGCTCCACATTTTCTTTATAATGCCTTGCCACATGTTCAGCCACCTTTTCTACCCGTTCCTTTCCTTTCAAAAAATTGCGGGTATTTACAGCGCGTTCCAGGATTTTATTCAATTCTTCAATGTCGCTTACTCCATAAGCTTCAGCCAGGTTCAGGAACTCTTTTTCCAGAATTTCCATATTCTTCAGTCACTTCATACAGATTTTTGTCAGGCTCGTCATAGTTTATCAGGATAAGGTTAAACTCACGGTTATCTTCTTTGCTGAAAAAAGTTTTTTCTCCCTGAAGGTGCCGTAAAAAATCCCGGTTGCCTGCAATGGTTGGTAAAGGCAAATTGAGTTTGCGAAGGAGTTCTTCTTTTATGTCTTTGAATTTTGGATTGAAGTCTTTTACTTTTTCAAACAGAGTATCTATGAAAAAGCGGGAAGCATATCTGGCTTTATCTCTGGGAGAAGCACCGGATGGGTCAAAACCTCTGCGCTCTTCGGCTTCGCTTTGCGGGACGAAAGTCCAGCCGATTTCCTGTGCATATTTCAGTATGCGCGCCTGCACGCTTTTATGTTCTGTTGGTTTGGGCGCTGTCATTTTCTTTTTCAATTCACCTCTTTCCCGTTATTCTGACAGTAGTTTCTGTAACAACAATGAAATTTCCGGGGAGGGAATTTTCATATTTTTCAAGTAAGTGCTTCAGTACAGATATTTTATTTGCAGCCCTCTCATCCTCAAGACGCAAAAGTACCACACCTTTATGTGGCTTTTTCTCTCGAAAAATAAGCTCACCAAAGTCTTTGTCGTTTGTGATCAGTATACGATTTTGCTCGAAGGCTTTCTGGATAACCTTTCTATCATCCGCTCCCCTGATTTCATCAAATACAGAAATCACATCATGATTTTGGAGGCGCAACCATTGTGCAACCGCAGGTCCTGTGCATTCATCCACAAGGAACCGCATCTAACAAGCCTCTGCACTCAAAGGCATAAATGTGGTATCTTCAAGGGATTCTGTTGCAAAAAGCAAACATGCCTGTATATCTTCTCTGGTTAATCCTTTGTATTCTTCAAGGATCTCCTCTATAGAAGCGCCATGAGCTAATAATCCCAGGATGAACTGCACGGTAAGTCTTGTTCCCCTGATCACAGGTTTTCCGGTCATAACATTGGGATCAAGAGTAATGCGTTCAAGCAATTTTTCCGGTTTCATGTTCTTTCACCTTATCTATTATTATCTCTCTGGTCATATAAAGACCAATGATTCGTCTTCATACCTGCGCCATGCTTTATGATTATTGGAACCGCAGATAAACGCCGATGAACGCAGATTAATTGCATCGTATCTACTGTTTATCTTTTGTTTGTGTCGTGATTTCTAATTATCGATTCTGAGCATAACGTCTTCTGATTTCTCAGCAGGAAAAGAACTTATCGAATTTTTTACTAACACCTGATGGCAAATCTGCGTTCGTATATACAACATCCTTGCGAGAACAATTAAGCATTCTTGCACCTACATAAAAGTAGGTCGAGAGGGTAACAAACATTGCGTTTGGGATCCGTTCCCGTTGATTAACCTGTTGCCCTCTCATCCTTTTAATAC